>CAIMQW010000245.1 GCA_903843705.1 uncultured Holophagaceae bacterium
AGGAAGACCGAAGCCTTCTCCCGGAGGCGGTGAACGGCGGGATCCTTTAGGCGGCGCATGGGTTCAGCATGGAGGGCGCCGGGGGCGGTGGCAACCAAACCTGACCCGGTTCAACCCCATGAGAATCGGCCCGCCCAAGCGGGCCGCTTCTCCGGGTCCGGGACTGGCGTCCCGGAACTGCGACTACATCAGCGCGTTGACGATCGCGTTGAGGGTGGGGCTGGGGCGCATGGCCGCGCTGGTCTTGGCGTGGTCGGGGTGGTAGTAGCCACCCATGTCCACGGGCTTGCCCTGGGCTGCGATGAGCTCTTCGTTGATCTTCGTCTCGTTGGCACCCAACTCCTGGGCGACCTTGGCGAAGCGGGCCTGGAGCACGGCGTCCTTGGACTGGGCGGCCAGGGCCTGGGCCCAGTAGAGGGCCAGGTAGAAGTGGCTGCCGCGGTTGTCGATCTGGCCCACCTTGCGGGCGGGAGACTTGTCGTTGTCCAGGAACTTGGCGATGGCCACGTCCAGGGTCTCGGCCAGCACCTGCGCCTTGGCGTTCTTGAAGGCGTTGGCCACGTGCTCCAGGGAGGCGCAGAAGGCGCTGAACTCGCCCAGGGAATCCCACCGGAGGTAGCCCTCTTTCTGGAACTGCTGGACGTGCTTGGGGGCGGAGCCGCCGGCGCCGGTCTCGAAGAGGCCACCACCGCCCAGCAGGGGCACGATGGAGAGCATCTTGGCGCTGGTGCCTAGCTCGATGATGGGGAACAGGTCCGTGAGGTAGTCGCGCAGCACGTTGCCGGTGACGGAGATGGTGTCCTTGCCCTCGCGGATGCGGTCCACGGAGACCTTCATGGCTTCGACCGGGTGCAGGATCCGGATGTCCAGGCCCGTGGTGTCGTGCTGCTTGAGGTAGGTCTGCACCTTGGCGATGACCTGGGCGTCGTGGGCCCGGCCGGTGTCCAGCCAGAAGAGGGCGGGGGCGCCGGTGATGCGGGCGCGGCTGACGGCCAGCTTCACCCAGTCCTGGATGGGGGCGTCCTTGGCCTGGCACATGCGGAAGATGTCATCGACCTCCACCTTCTGCTGGAGAAGGGTGGCACCGGCCTCGTCCACCACGCGGATGAGGCCCGGCTCGGTGGCGATGAAGGTCTTGTCGTGGGAGCCGTATTCCTCGGCCTTCTGGGCCATGAGGCCCACATTGGGCACGCTGCCGATGGTGGCGGGGTTGAAGGCGCCGTGCTGCTGGCAGTCCTCGATGATGGCCTTGTACATGGTGGCGTAGCAGCGGTCCGGGATCATGGCCAGCGTGTCATGCAGCTTGCCGTCTGTGCCCCACATGCGGCCAGAGTCACGCACAACCACGGGCATGGAGGCGTCCACGATGATGTCGTTGGGCACGTGCAGGTTGGTGATGCCCTTGTCGGAATCCACCATGGCGAGGGCGGGACGGGTCGGGTAGACGGCCTGAATGTCGGCCTCGATCTCGGCGCGCTGGGCTTCGGGCAGGGTCTGGATTTTGGCGTAGAGGTCGCCCAGGCCGTTGCTGAGGTTCACGCCCAGGCTCTTGATGACGGCAGCGTGCTTGGCGAAGACGTCCTTGTAGAACACAGACACCGCGTGGCCGAACATGACGGGATCGGAGATTTTCATCATGGTGGCCTTGAGGTGCAGGGAGAGCAGCAGGCCCTCCTGCTTGGCGGCGTCGATCTGCTCAGCGTAGAAGGCGCGCAGGGCCTTGGCGCTCATGACGGAGCTGTCGATGATCTCGCCATCAGACAGGGTGGTCTTGGCCTTCAGGACCTTCACGGCCCCGTCAGCACCCACGAACTCGATGCGCACGTTGGTAGCCTTGGCCACGGTGGTGGAGGTCTCACTGCCGTAAAAGTCACCAGCGGTCATGTGGGCCACGCGGGACTTGGAGTCGGGGGCCCAGGCGCCCATGCGGTGAGGGTGCTTCTTGGCGAAGTTCTTCACGGAGAGGGGGGCCCGGCGGTCCGAGTTGCCCTCGCGCAGGACGGGGTTCACGGCGCTGCCCAGGCACTTGGCGTAGCGGCCCTGGATGGCCTTCTCGGCCTCGTCCTTGGGCTGCTCGGGGTAGTCCGGCAGCTTGAAGCCCTGGCTCTGCAGCTCCTTGATGGCGGCGATGAGCTGGGGGATGGAGGCGCTGATGTTGGGGAGCTTGATGATGTTGGCTTCGGGGGTCAGGGCCAGGGCACCCATGGCGCCGAGGTTGTCCGGGATCTTCTGGGCCTCGGTGAGCTGGTCCGGGAAGTTGGCGAGGATGCGGCCCGCCAGGGAGATGTCCGAGGTCTCCACGGAGATGCCCGTGCCCTCTGTGAAGCCCTGGATGATGGGCAACAGAGAGTAGGTCGCCAGTGCGGGCGCCTCGTCAATCTCGGTCCAGATGATCTTCTGGGTGGTCATGGGTTCTCCTTGTGAGGTTCCGGTCCCTGGCAGGGCCTTCGGCCACGGGCGGCCACCCGAGGTCCGGCGATGGGGAATCTAGGCAGACTCCCACGGCAAAAGCCTTGTATCAAGCGGCTTTCCTGGGATTCAGGCGAATTGGGACTTCGGTCACGCCTCCCGGATCAGGCCAGCACTGGCATGGCAGCTCCCGAAGCGGCGCGGACCTTCCCCCGGGCGACCGCGAAGTCCATACGGCCCAGGTTCACGCCGCCGAAACCCACCTGAAAGACCAGGGTCTCGCCCTGAGCCTGGGGTACCCGGGTGGGGGTCTCCAGGAAGGTGTGGCTGTGACCGCCGATGACGGCGTCGATGCCTGCCACCTGGCCCGGCAGACGCAGATCGTCGGGGCCGGTGCCGTTCAGGTTGTAGCCCAGGTGGGAGAGCACCACCACCAGGTCCACCTTCTCGACCTCCCGCAGCCGTTTCACTACGGGCCTGAGGCTCTCGTAGGGATCCCGCCAGGTGATGCCCTCGTGGTTCTTGGGGGCCACCAGCCCGGCGAAGGCCACACCGACCCCCGTGATGCCGACTCGCACGCCGGGGAAGTCCTTCACGAGGTAGGGCCGGATCCGCTTCTGCAGCGCCGGGGCGCCCTTGCAGTCGAAGTTGCAGTTAAGGAAGGCGAAGGGGGCGTTGGCGTGCTGCAGCTGCTCCATGGCCTCCATGGCCTCCACCAGCATCCCCACGCCGTTGTCAAAGTCGTGGTTGCCCAGGGTGCCGGCATCGTAGCCCATCATGCGCATGAGCTGGTAGTCGAGGCGCCCCTTGTAGCGGTTGAAGTAGGGCGTGCCCTGGAAGGTGTCGCCGGCGTCCAGCAGCAGGACGGGGCCGAGCTGCTGGCGGAGCTGGCGCACCAGGGTGGCCCGGCGGGAGACGCCGCCCAGGCCGCTGATGGCGCCATTCCCGGGGCCGAAAGGCTCAATGCGGGAGTGGGTGTCATTGGTGTGCAGCAGGGTGATGCGGCCCGAGGCGGCAGCCGGACCCTCTTGGGCCCGCAGGGGGACCTGGCTGGCGAGGGCGGCGGCGCCGAGGGAGGCGAGAAAGGTGCGGCGTTCCATGGGATCTCGACTTTCCTAGAGCTTCAGCTTCTTGTCGCGGATGGCTTCCTGGATCGGGACGGGCAGGGCGTATCGGCCGCCCGGCGGGGGCAGCAGTTCCTGCTTAGCTTTGGCCAGGGCGGCGCACTGGTCCAGCAGCATCTGACGCAGGGTGATCCCCGTGGTGAAGGGCTTCCGGCCCTGCTTCAGGGTGGGGATGGAGTCGCCGCCGCCGTAGAGGTAGTCCGTAGTGGCCACCAGCACCGGAGCCGCGGGATCGATGGCACTGCCATCCTCCCAGGTCATCACGAAGATCGGCGCCTCGGGCGTGCCGTCCACCCGCGCCTTCACACCGGAGCAGGGCTCGCCACCGCGGCGGGTGATGCCCTCCTTAATCACCTGGATCACCTCGGCACCCGTGAGCTCCACCACAACCAGCTCATTTTCGAAGGGCATCATCTCGAAGATGTCGGCCACCTTCAGCAGGCCCGGGCGCAGGTTCGAGCGCAGCCCGCCGGCATTGGTGACGGCAAAGCGCACTGGCTTGCCCAGAGTGCCCTGGGCAGCGGTCCGCATGACATCGGCGACCCAGTAGCCCAGCAGGTTCTCCTCACCCCGGCGGCCCCGCAGGAGACCTTGCGGCGCCTGGACCAGAGGGAGGTCGAAGCTGGCCTTGATCTCGGCGGCCAGAGGATCGATGACCTTCTGGATGGCGGGATCGTTGGGGATGGCGGGTCCCAGGGGCAGGACCTGGGCCTTGCCGGTCGGGGCCTGGGCGGCCAGGGACAGGGTCAGGAGGGCGCAGAGGAGGGCGCTAGAGGGCTTGAGCATCGCTGGCGGGTTCCTTGAGGGCGGCGCGGACATCCCGCACGACGGCGTCGTGCTGCCAGAAGTGCGCAGTGGTGCGCAGCAGCCAGCCCAGGAGCCAGCCATTGAGGGTCGTGACCGAGAGCTGCAGCAGAAGGAACAGCCAAACCCGGAAGGTGGTGCCGCCGCCCATGCGCCAGGCCAGCAGCAGTAGCAGGAAGGGCAGCAGGGCGCGGAGGGCGGCGCCGCCGACGGCAAGGAGGCCCCACTGGATCGGGTGGTTCCACAGGCGCAGGAAGGAGTCGGTCAGGTGGGCGCGGTAGCCCCGGGCCAGGCCCGCAGCACGGCCCAGGCGGCAGAGCCACCACTGGACATTCAGGGTGCTGAGCAGGGCCATCCAGAGCAGGGGGCGGGCGATGAGTGCGGCCCAGCCGAGGCCGTCGAGTCCCAGTCCGCCCGCCCAGCCCAGGGCCCGGTCGATGAGATAGGCCGTGAGCCCCAGGGGCAGAAAGCCGATCAGCACCGTGTCCAGGGCGCCCAGCAACCAGGAGCCCAGGCGGGCCTTGAGGCCCACAGCCTCGGCCTGCATGCGCCAGCCGCACCAGAGGACCACCACCAGCCCCAGGCCGAAGAGATGGACCGTCGGCGAGTTCACCAACTTGTGCTGCAGGCCACCGTTCTCCCAGAGCTCCCAGAGGTCGCGGGCCGAGATTTGCTCACCCCAGTGGGAGGGGAGGGCGCTCCAGGTCGCAGCGCGGCGCAGGTGGCCGGCCCAGCCCACCGCGGGACCAAGGAACACCAGCACCCAGCCACCCATGAGACCCCAGCCCCAGGGCGTGAAGCCGCCGGGGAAGGCCGCCTTCAGGAAGGCCCAGGGTCCCCGCGGTGCGAGGGGTTCCTCGGCATGGATGGTGGTAGGGCGTTCCTCGAGGTCCATATCCGTCCGCGTGCAATCCCCTATCAAACCACATTTTTCACCAGCGCGCCGGGTGCGCGTTTCCGCGCGGACCCTTGACAGAACCGGGCCGGACCGGGTTTGATAAGGGCCATGAAGCTGTCTTCTATGTCCCACTTCCAGGGCCTCTCTTTCGGGGGCAGCTGGTGGCGTACGGGCTCGGACGGCTCCCTGCGCGAGGCCTAGCGGCCGACGCCTTCCCGGATCCTCCGAGCCCGACCCCACGGTCGGGCTTTTTTGTTTTTGGATGAACCCATGACCCTCGCTCCCCGCTACCTGATTCGCCATCCCTTGCCCGCGGACCTGCTGACCCCGCTGGCGGCCTACCTGGCCCTGCGGCCCGCAGGCGCCAGCCTGCTGCTGGAGTCCTGCGACCAGGGTGAGCGGGTGGGCCGCCACAGCTTCGTGCTGCTGGCCGGGGCCGACGAGTGCCGCCTGGAGGCCCCGGCGCGGGGCTGGGTGGAGGCGCTGCGGGAGCTCTCGGGCCCCGCGCCGGAGTCTTTCCTGCATGATCCCGGCGCGGCCCTGCCACCCCTGCGGGAGGTGCTGCCCGTGGGTGTGGGCTGCGCGGGCTACCTAGGCTTCGAGGCCATGGGCTCCGCCGAGCCCACGTTGCCCCTGCCCGCCAAGAACAGCCTCGGCCTGCCCGGCCTCTGGGTCCGGCGCTTCGACACGGCCCTGGTCTTCGATCACCTGCACCAGGTGGCGGAGCTGCAGACCCTCGACCCCGATCCCGAGGCGGGCTACGCTCGGCTCCGGACCCTGCGGGCCCTGCTGCTGGCCGGGGTGAGCGATCCGGGTCCCTCCGCCGCCCAGCCCATGGCCGTGGCCCTCATGGCCCGCGAGAAGTTTGAAGCCACCGTGCGGGAGGCCCAGGAGCTAATCCTCGATGGCGATGTCTACCAGCTGGTGCCCAGCCAGCGCTTCCGCGTGGAGGCGCCGCCGCCGCCCCTGGAGGCCTACCGGCGCCTGCGGCGCCTCAACCCCAGTCCCTACGGCTACCTCCTCGAGTGGGATGACTTCGCCCTGGTGGGTGCCTCCCCGGAGATGCTGGTGCGGGTGCAGGGCGGCGAGGCCGAGACCCTGCCCATCGCCGGCACGGTGCCCCGCGGGGCCAGCCCCGAAGAGGATGTGGCCCGCTTCGAGGCCCTCAAACGCGACCCCAAGGAACTGGCCGAGCACCAGATGCTCGTGGACCTAGCCCGCAACGACCTGGGTCGCGTGGCAGTGCCCGGCGGGGTGCGGGTGGAGCTGCCCCTGGCCCTCCAGCGCACCAGCCACGTGCTGCACCTGACCACCACCGTGAAGGCCCACCTCAAGCCCGGGGTGGACGCGCTGGATGTCCTAGCAGCGGCCTTCCCGGCGGGCACCGTCAGCGGCGCCCCAAAGCTTCGGGCCTGCCAGCGCATCGCCGAGTTCGAAGGCGAGGCCCGCGGCCCCTATGGCGGCGTGCTGTTGCGCCTGGGTGCGGACGGGGTGCTGGACACGGCCCTCATCCTGCGCACGGCCGTCTATCAAGCAGGCGTGGCCTACATCCAGGCCGGTGCCGGGGTGGTGCGGGCCTCGAACCCGACCTCTGAGTACTTCGAGACTCTACACAAACTGGGAGCCATCGCCCAGGCCCTTGGCGTGACGCTGTCCGGAGGTGCCCGATGATCCTGCTCCTGGACGCCCTGGACTCCTTCACCTACAACTTGGTGCAGGCCTTCGAGACCCTGGGTTCAGAGGTGCTCGTGGTCCGCCACGACGTCATCACGCTCGCCGAGGCCCAGGCCTTGGCCCCCGAGGCTGTGGTGCTGTCGCCGGGGCCGGGTCACCCCACCGAGAGCCCTGCCCACATGGCTCTGGCGCAGTCCGACTGGGCCGTGCCCCTGCTCGGCGTCTGCCTGGGCCACCAGGCCCTGGCCGCGGGCAGCGGCGGGCGGGTGATCCGCGCCCGGGAGCCCCTGCACGGCGAGGCCACCCCCCTGGAGCATGACGGCACGGGCCTTTTCCAGGGCCTGCCCCCGGGCCTGCCTGTGGGTCGCTACCACAGCCTCATCGCCGAGCCCGACTCGCTGCCCGCCTGCTGGCGTGTGACCGGTCGCAGCCCCGGCGGCGAGATCATGGCCATGGCCCACCGCACGCTGCCGCGCTGGGGGGTGCAGTTCCACCCCGAAAGCATCCTCACACCGGACGGTCCGGCCATGCTCGCCAACTTCCTCCGCCTCGCCAAGGACGCCCGCCCATGACGCTGCTCACGACCCACAACCCCAGTCGCCCCCTGCCCGAGGCCACCGCCTCGGAGCTCATGCACATCTTCATCGACCAGGACACGGACGCTCTCCTGGTGGGCGCCTGCCTGGCCCTCCTGGCCCAACGCGTACCGGAGGCCCACGAGCTGGCGGCCTTCGCCGACGCCCTCTCGGAGGTGGCCGTGCCCTTTCCTGCGGTACCCGAAGGGGCGCTGGACACCTGCGGCACGGGTGGTGACGGCTCCTCCACCGCCAACCTCAGCACCTTGGCGGCCCTGCTGCTGGCCCACCTGGGCGTGCCCATCGTCAAGCACGGCAACCGCGCCGCCACCGGTGTCTGCGGCAGCGCGGACCTGCTCGAGGCCCTGGGCTACGACCTGGCCCGGTCCAGCGCGGACCTCGCTGTGGACCTGCGCACCCGGAACTTCGCCTTCCTCTTCGCGCCGGCCTACCACCCACTGCTGGGCCGGCTGCGGGAGATCCGCAAGCGCCTGGGCATCCCCACGATCTTCAACCTGCTCGGCCCCCTGCTGAACCCGGGCAACCCGCCTCTGCAGCTTCTGGGCGTGGCTCGCGAGGACCTGGTGGCGCCCATGGCTGGGGCCCTAGCCCGCCGTCCCACCCTGCAACGCGCCCTGGTGATCCACGGCAAGGATGCGGAAGGGAAGGGACTCGACGAGGCCTCCATCGAGGGGCCCACCACCGTTGTGGCTGCCGTCGATGGCCGCGTGGCGGCGCCCCAGGTGCTGGTACCCCGGGAGCTGGGTCTGCAGCCGCCCGTGCGTCATGCCCTGCGCGTGGCGAACCGCGCCGAGGCCCTGGCCGTGGCCCGCGGGCTCTTCGCCGGTGCCGCCCACGCCGACTTCCGGCCCGCCGTCGCCGACGCCGTGGCCCTCCAGGCAGCCCTGGGGCTGCACCTGCACCGGGGCACCGCCCTCGAGGGCCTGGCTGAGACCCTGCGCGAGACGCGCGCCCAGCTGGACCTTGGATTCCCACTGCCCTTCGCCCCGGGCGGCGAGGTGCGCCTGTGAGCCCACTGCCGTCGCCTGCGGCCGTCGTCCACGACTCGGGCCTGCCCGCGAAGTCCCTCTTGCAGCACGTGCTCGTGGCGGAGCTGGCCCGGGTGGAGCAGCTGCCCCTGCCGGGGCCGCCGGTGCGGGCCGCCCTGGGGGGTGCCGGGGCCTTTGAAACTGCGCTGCGCCGCGAGGCCGCGGGCCGGGGAGGCGCGGTCATCGCGGAATACAAGCAGGGCTCCCCCTCCCTGGGGCCCTTCGCCGTGGGCACCCCGCTGCTGCCCCAGCTGAAGGCTTACGCCGAAGGGGGCGCCGCCGCTTTCTCGATCCTTACGGAACCCACCTACTTTCGGGGCTCAGTCGAGCACCTCCTGGCGGCGGCTGAGCTGGGCGTGCCCCGGCTGTATAAGGGCTTTGTGATCTCCGAAGCCCAGCTGGCCGAGGCGGAGGCCGCAGGTGCCGAAGCCGTCCTGCTCATCGCCCGGGTACTCAAGGAGCACACCGCGGCCTTCGCGGACGCGGCCCGGCGGCGGGGTCTCGAGCCCCTCGTTGAGCTCCACAACCTCACGGAAGCCGGGTTCGCCCAGGCCGCGGAGGCCCGCCTCGTGGGCATCAATGCCCGCAACCTCTCGACCTTCACCCTGGGCGCACCCACGGCGGCGCCCCTGCGGGCGGTCTTCCCCGAGGCGGTGCTCATTCGCGAGTCCGGTCTCGCCACCCCCGAGGACGCCCAGGCGGCGCTGCGGGCTGGCTTCGATGCGGTGCTCATCGGCGAGGCCCTCATGCGCAGCCCTGATCCCCGGGACTTCCTGGCGCGGCTCCTGATGGGACTTCGGGCGGAGGCCCTGTGAGGCTGCTCGCCAAGGTCTGCGGCCTGGTGCAGGCGGAGGATACGGCCCAGGCCGCCGCGCTGGGCGCGGACCTGCTGGGCTTCGTCTGCCACCCGCCCAGCCCCCGGCACTGCGCGAACCTGACCATGGCGGCGCCTTACCTGGACCGCGCGGTGCTGGTGATGGTGGCTGCGGAGCCCGAGGCGATCCTAGCCACGGCTCACCGCCACGGCTTCCGCCGGGTGCAGCCCTACCTGCCCACCGCCGAGCGCGAAGCGGGCGTGGCGCTGCTTCGCGCTGCGGGCCTCTTCGTGCTGCTGCCCTGGGCCGACGAGCCCCACCCAGAGGCGCCCAACCCAGATCTCTACCTCTGGGAGGCCAGCCCCGCTCAGACCGGCGTGCCCGGCGGCTCGGGGCAGGGCCACGCCATGGCCTTCCCGCCCCCGGGGGACTTCCTGCTGGCCGGGGGTCTCGACGCCACCAACCTGACGGTCCGTCTCGCCGCGGTGCCTGAGTCCCTCTGTTCGCGCCTGCGCGGCGCCGACGCCGCCAGCCGCCTCGAGGCCAGCCCGGGCCGCAAGGACCCAGCCAAAGTCTCTGCCTTCATCTCCAGCGTCCATGAATGGGAGTCCGCATGACCCTTGGCTTCACCCTCCCCGACCGCTTCGGCAGCCAAGCCCTGGGCGGCTGCTATGCCCCGGAGACACTCCTGCAGCCGCTCCTCGATCTGGAGGCCGCCTTCCGCTCGGCCCTAGACGATCCCGCCTATGTCGCGGAGCTGAAGAGTGAGCTGCGGCACTTTGTGGGCAGGCCCACGCCGCTGACGCCCGCCCCTCGGCTGGCCGCCCAGCTGGGGCTGAAGGCCCTCTTCCTGAAGCGGGAGGACCTCACCCACACCGGCGCCCACAAGATCAACAACGCCCTGGCCCAGGCCCTCTTGGCCAAGCGCATGGGCAAGCACGAGATCATCGCCGAGACCGGTGCCGGCCAGCACGGTGTGGCCACGGCGGCGGCCTGCGCCCGGCTCGGGCTGTCCTGCACGGTCTACATGGGCGTCACGGACATGGCCCGCCAGGCCCCGAACGTGGCCCGCATGCGGCTATTCGGCGCGAAGGTCGAGCCGGTGGAAGCGGGGCAGGGCACCCTGAAGGAGGCCGTGAACGAGGCCCTCCGCGCCTGGGCCGCCCGCTGCGACCGCGCCCACTACATCTTGGGTTCGGCCCTGGGGCCGCATCCCTTCCCGACCTTGGTCCGCACCTTTCAGACCGTCATAGGCGAGGAGGCCCGCGCCCAGATTCTGGAACAGGCCGGGACGCTGCCCGAGGTGGTCATCGCCTGCGCGGGCGGCGGCAGCAACGGCCTGGGCCTGCTGGTCCCTTTCCTGGGCGATTCCCTGCGCCGCGTGGCCGTGGAGGCAGGCGGTCACGGCCCCGAGCTGGGGGAGCACGCCGCACGCCTGGACGGCGGGCGCCTGGGCGTCCTGCATGGATGCAAGACCCTCCTGCTGCAGGATGACCACGGCCACACGGCCGAGACCGCCAGCATCAGCGCAGGCCTGGACTACCCAGCCCTGGGACCGGAGCTCGCGGCCCTCATCCTTGACGGCCAGGTCGAGGTGCGCCGCGCTTCGGATGAGGAAGCCCTCACCGGCGCTCGGCTGCTCTGTGAAGCCGAAGGCATCCTGCCGGCCCTCGAGAGCAGCCACGCCCTGGCGCTGCTGCCCAGCCTGGCCGCCGAGGGTGCCGCCACCGTTCTGCTCGGCCTCAGCGGCCGCGGCGACAAGGACCTCTCCACCTACCAGTCACGCTCGGGGCTCTGACATGAATCCGCTGCTTCCTTTCCTTATGGCCGGCGATCCCTCCCTGGAGGCCCTGCCGGGGCTGCTCGCGGACGCTAAGGCCCTCGGCCTTGAAGCCGTGGAGCTCGGTCTGCCTCACTCGGACCCCATCGCCGACGGACCGGTGCTCCAGGCCGCAGCCCACCGGGCCATACAGCGGGGCGCCACACCGCTGCGCGTGCTACAGAGCCTCGCTGGGCTCACAGACAGTCCGGATGTGGTGCTCTTCACCTACCTGAACCCCCTGCTGCAGCTCGGGGTGGCGGAGCTGAAACGGCTGCTGGCACCCACCCCGGTGCGGGCCCTGCTGGTAGTGGACCTGCCCTTCGGCGAGGAGGCTGCGTTCGAAGCCGACCTGCGGGCCGCCGGTTATCCCATGGTGCCGCTGCTGGCCCCCACCACCACCCTGAGCCGGGCGCGGCAGATCCTCATGGAGCGCCCCGATCCCGGCGAGGGCACGCCCTTTGCTCAGCGCTTCGCCTATGTGGTGGCCCGGCTCGGAGTCACGGGCACGGGGCAGGGCCTCGATCTGCAGCCGGTCTCGGAGCGGGTTACGGACCTGCTGCCGCTGACCTCACGCCCCCTGGCGGTCGGCTTTGGTCTATCCAATCCCCGCAGCCTCACCGCCATCCGGCGGCTGGGCGCGACCCCTGTCATCGGCTCGGCCCTGGTACAGGAATTGGCCGAGGGGAGCGGTCTGAGGGCGGCCCTGAGCCCCAGGCTGGTTGACGATCTATAGATAGGGAATGCTTGCCGCCCCGGAATTGCTTTCAGGAGTGGTTGCACCCCTGACGCGATTTGGTATCTTGGTCCATCACCTTCCTTGCCAAATCGGCTGGAGACAGCCACTCACCCCGGTCACCCGGGACAGGAGTCATGCCCCTATGAGCCATCGTTCGCGTTTCACCCTCACGGCCCTGACGTTGGTCGCTGCTGCGGCCTTCGCCCCCCAGGCGCAGGCCAGTGGTTTCCAGCTTCGGGAGCAGAGCCCGCTCTCCCTGGGCAACGCATTCGGTGGCATCAGCGCAGGTGGCGGTGACATCAGCTCGCTCTACTTCAATCCTGCGGTGATGACCCAGTACGACGGCATCCAGTTTTCCTCCGGTGGCACCTACATCGGTCTGAGTGCGAAGTTCGAGAGCGCGACCGCATCCCGGACCCCCGTGATCACGGGGCTCGGCTTCCAGGTATCGCCCATCACCGGCACCGCCCTGAGTCCGATCTCGGGCCCGGCCGGCCATGGCAATGCGGCCATCTCCGCAGTGCTCCCCGAGTTCAACATCATGTACAGCGTAAGCAACGATCTGAAGATCGGCCTCTCACTGAACGTCCCCTTCGGTCTTGCCACCGAGTACGACGCCAACTGGATCGGCCGCTACCACGCCCTCAAGACCGACTTGAAGACCATCGACATCAGCCCCAGCATCGCCTACCGGTTGTCGAAGGACTTCAGCTTCGGACTGGCCTTGATTGCCCGCCGCGCGGATGCGGAACTCTCCAACGGCGTGGACTACGGCACCGCCCTGGCGCTGAAGGTGGCGCCCGCTCTGGCTGCCGCCGGCATGTCCCCGGTCTCACCTGGTGCCGGCCAGAACAGTCCGGTGGCCACGGTGGCCATGGGCGCCCCCAGCGCTGTTTTGGGCACGCCCGGCTACGCGATTCCCGGCGCCTGGGATGGCACTGCGGGCCTCAAGGGTGGCTGCTGGGCCTACGGCTACAAGCTGGGCCTCACCTACGAGCCCTCCAAGAACTTCCGCATGGGCCTGGCCTTCAATGCCTCCATGTCCATGACACTCACGGGTGACGCCGAGTTCTCCTACCCCTCTGCCATCCCGGCCACGGACCTCGGGGCGCTCCAGGCTGCGGGGCTCAAGAACACGGGTGGTTCCGCTGTGCTCAACCTGCCGGCCACCACCTCCCTTGGTTTCGACTGGAAGGTGAGCCCCTCGTTCTCGCTGCAGGGCGAGGTGGCCCGCACGAACTGGTCCACCTTCAAGGAACTGCGCGTACATTTCAGCTCCGGTGCGCCGGATTCCATCACGGACGAGAGTTGGAAGGACAGCACCTTCACGTCCCTGGGTGCCACCTGGAAGACCAATGACGACCTGACGCTGCGCGCGGGTCTCGCCTTCGACACCAGCGCCGTGGACGACGCCCACCGCACGCCCCGCATCCCTGACAACGACCGCAAGTGGCTCTCCTTTGGCGCCAGCTACAAGCTGTCCAAGCAGACCTCAGTCGACATTGGCTACAGCCGACTCTTCATCGCGGACGGCAAGAATCAGCTCACCGCCGCCAATGACAACGTCACCCGCGGAACCCTCACCGGGGTCATCAAGGCCAACATCAACCTGATTGGTGCCGCCCTGCGCTACAGCTTCTAGCCCAGCTTCACCCAGTCATGAAAAAGGCCCGGCATGCCGGGCCTTTTTCATGTTGGATGGCGCGCTGACTCAGACACGCTCGACGGCCATGGCTATGGCGTTGCCACCGCCCAGGCAGAGGGCAGCCACGCCGCGCTGCTGACCCCGCTGCGCCAGGGCGTTCAGGAGGGTGGCCATCACCCGGGCGCCGCTGGCGCCGATGGGGTGACCCAGGGCCACGGCACCGCCGTAGACGTTGATGCGGTCCGCCGGCAGCTGCAGCTCGTTCATGGTGGCCACCAGTTGCACCGCGAAGGCCTCATTGATCTCCCAGAGGTCCACGTCCTGGCTGGCCCAGCCGACCTTGGCCAGCAGCTTGCGAATCGCCTCCACGGGGGCCATGAGCACCCACTCCGGCGCTAGGCCGGCGGTGGAAGTGCCGAGGATCCGCGCCTGGACCTTCAGGCCGTGGGCCTTGGCATAGTCCTCGGTGGTGACCAGGGCCGCGGCGGCGCCGTCGTTCACGCTGGGGGCATTGCCGGCGGTGACGGAGCCGTTCTTCTGGAAGGCCGGCCGAAGCTTGGCCAGGCTCTCGGCGGTGGTGTCAGCCCGGGGGCTCTCATCCTCGGTGACAATCAGGTCCCCCTTGCGACCGGGCACGGCGATGGGCACGATCTCGGCCTGGAAGGCCCCGGACTTTATGGCCGCGATGGCCTTGCGGTGGCTCTCGGCGGCCCAGGCGTCCTGGGTCTCGCGGCTGATCGCATACTTCTCGGCCACCCGCTCGCCCGTGAGGCCCATGTGCTGGTCGGTCATGGCGCACCAGAGCCCGTCGAGGATCATGGCGTCCTTGGCCTCGGTGTGGCCCATGCGTGCACCGGTGCGGAGCTTGGGCATGAGATAGGGGGCATTCGACATGGACTCCATGCCGCCCGCCAGCACCACCTCGTGGTCGCCCAGGCGCACGGCATTGGCCGCGAGCTGGATGGCCTTCAGGCCGCTGCCGCAGACCTTGTTGATGGTGAGGGCGGAGCAGGTCTCGGCCAGCCCGCCGCGCAGGGCCGCCTGACGCGCCGGCGCCTGGCCCACGCCCGCGCCCACCACGTTGCCGAAGATGGCCTCAGTCGGGGTCACGCCGGGCACCGCGGCCAGAAGCGCCTTCACCACCTGCGCCGCCAGATCCGGCGCGGCCAGGGGGGCCAGCGCGCCCTGGAACTTGCCGATGGGGCTGCGGAGGGTGTGCAGGATGACTGCCTGGGACATGGGGGCTCCTGAGTGGTGCGGCTGTCAGCGGTCGGCTGTCAGCGGTCAAGGATTGGAGGCTGTTAGCTGTTAGCTATCAGCTGTCGAAAGAAAGTAAAGTTGCGGCGGTTATTGGTCGTCGGGGTCGTCGAGGGCAGTCAGGTCGATGTGGTCGAGGTTGAGGGTGGGCGAGGCGGCCACGTAGATGTCCGGGGCCTCCTCCTGCAGGTGCCGGCGGGTGCGGTCCATGAGGGACTCGACCTCCCGCAGGAACTGGAGGCGTTCCATCTTCAGGCTGCGCAGCTGCACCTGCAGCTCCACCACGTGCTGCTGGGCCTCGCGGATGATCTCGTCAGCCTTGAACTGGGCCTCGCGGATGATCAGCTCCCGCTCGCGGCTGGCGCCGTCCAGGACGTCCTCCCGGGTGCGCTGGGCCTGCAGCAAGGTCTCCCGGAAGATCCGGTCCTGGTCCTGGTACTGGCGGAGCCGTTCCCGGTTGTCGAGGATCTCCTCCTTGGCCTTCTGGTTCTCGGCCAGGAGTTCCTCCCACTCGCCCGCCACCTCGTGCAGGAATGTGCGGACCTCGGACTCCTCCAGGCCCCGGAAGACCTTCTCGAATTCCCGGCGCTGGATGTCGAGCGGGGTGAACTTCATGGCACACCTCCAGGGATTCGGATGAGGGACGGGTCGCCTAGGACGTCAGGGCCCGCAGGAAGACCCGCTGGATGACCCCCAGCAGGAGCACCGCGACCAGGATGTCGAGGCTGAAGCCACCGATAGGAGGCACGATCGCCCGGATGGGATGGAGGATCGGATCCGTGACGGTGTGGAGCAGACGGATCCAGCGGTTGCGTGGGTCGATGGGGAACCAGGACAGGACCGCCACCGCCAGGAGGAGGTAGATGATCGCGTCCAGGGCGTAGTAGGCAATGGCGAAGATGAGAGGCATGGGCAGGTCCCTTGAATCCGATCATGATAACGGGGAGTGAGGCTTCTACATGCGGATCGGTATTTCCTGCTACAGCACCTTCGGAGGCTCCGGCGTCGTGGCCACGGAGGTGGGGAAGGCCCTGGCGGCCCGGGGCCACGAGGTGCACATCCTCAGCCCGAGCCTGCCGCCCCGGTTGGTGGGCTTCGAGGACCGCATCAACTTCCACGAGGTCAGGGCCTCGCCCTACCCGCTGTTCGAGGATGCCCCCTACTCCATCGCCCTGGGCTCCAAGATGGCCGATGTGGCCGACCACTATGGCCTGGACATCCTCCACGCCCACTACGCCATTCCCCACGCCATGGCCGCCCTGCTGGCCCGCATGGCAATCCCCCGCCTGAAGGTGGTGACCACCCTCCACGGGACGGACATCACAGTCGTCGGCAGCGATCCCAGCTACCTGCCCATGGTCCGCATGGCCATCCGGGAGAGTGATGGCGTCACGGCCGTCTCCGAGTATCTCCGGCAGGAGACCCTCAGCACCTTCGGGGTGGACCGCGCCATCGACGTGATCGGCAACTTCGTAGAGCCCCCGGGCCCCGAGCACCCGGACTGTCGGGCTTGGCTGGCTCCCAAGGCAGCCTTCGTGCTGACCCACATCTCGAACTTCCGGCCGGTGAAGCGGGTCCTGGACGTGCTGAAGATCTTCGCGCGGGTCCGCAGCGAGGTCCCGGCCCGGCTGGTGATGGTGGGGGACGGCCCGGATCGCCTGGAAGCCGAGGCCTACTGCCGCGACCACGGCTTTGCCGCCGAGGTGCGCTTCACGGGTAAGCAGCTGGACATCGGCACCGTGCTTAATTGCTCGGACCTCTTCCTGCTGCCCAGCGCCACCGAGAGCTTCGGCCTGGCGGCCCTGGAGGCCATGGGGCACCGCGTTCCCGTCATCACCAGCCGGGTCGGGGGGCTCCCAGAAGTGGTCCGCCACGGCATCGACGGCTTCCTGGAACCCGTCGGGGATGTGGACGCCATGGCGGCCGACGCGGTGAGGCTGCTGCGGGACGAGGAACTGCGCCTGCGCATGGGCGACTCCGCCCGGGAGCGGGCCCTGGATACCTTCGCCGAGGGTCCCATCGTGGACCAGTACGAAGCCCTCTATCGGCGGGTGCTGGAACGCTAAGCGGGCCTGTCCGCGGGTTCCTGTCCCGCGGACAGGCCATCGCTGGTCCGCTGTTCCGCGGCGCGCCGCTGGCAGGTGGGGCAGTGTCCCTGACAGTCCGGTTCGCAGCCAGCACCGGGTCGCGTGAGACGGGGCGGGGAAGGGGGCTTTGGCCGGAAGGGGCCATGCCCGATGATCCCATGGGCGGCGGCTAGGCGAGGGTGCGAGATGAGGCTACACTCCCCGTCACCTTTCTCGCGAGGTTCCCATGGGCCGCTTCCTGCTGATCCTCCTGATGCTGGGCGCCGGCGGCACAGGTGCCTACTACGCCTCGATTGGCCGCCTGCCGTGGACATCTGTCGCCCCAGAAGAGGCAGAGGTCTCCGCACTGAAGGAGGAACTGCGGCTTATCCGCCAGCAGTGGAAGCAGGCCGGCCGGGCCGGGGCCCTGGGCGTGGACACCAGCAGCGTCACCGACGGCCCCTTGACGAAGCTGGAACGCCTGGAGAAGAGCCTGGCGGAGGTGATCCCCCGACTAAAGACCAGCGAAGCCCGGAACCAGGCAGTCCAGCTACGCCGGGACCTGGCCTCCTTCAAGAGCGAGATGCGCTAAGCAATCAAGCGTATGGTGGGCAAGTTGCGGAGGCCCGAGACTTAGGACATAGGAGAGTCCCAGGTCATGTCAACGCTCACGCTCACGGATGAATGCAAGCCTCAGGGGCTGCTCCGGTTTCTCTTCATGAACGTGGAAGACTTGGCGCGCATGGCCTGGGGCCGCGTCTTTGGCCGGGACGACCGTGCCGACGAAGCCTTCGTGCCGCATCAGGAGCAAGACCTTGGGCCCGCGCCGAAGATCTGGCTGCCGCGCTCCTGCAGCAGCCATCTCGAGAAGCCAACCCGGAGTCAGGGGAACTGAGATCTTTGGACGCTCATCCTGAGTCCGCCCGAGTGACGCGCCTGGCTTCAGAGGAACGGCACGGTCCGGCGCAATCCTTTTTCCAGGTCGACCGCACGCTGGACCTTATCTCGGTCATCACCCGGGCGTCTGCCTGGGCTAGGTGCGCTTGGCCTTCACAGCCTCCGCGAACAGTTCGTCCATGCTCAGGATGTGCTGCACGGCCCACGATGCCATCATCTCGCCCAGGGCCAGGGCCTTCATCGAGGAGTGGTCAGCCAGATACTGCGTCTGGGCCTCGTCGACGCGCTTCAGCATGAGGGAATGTTCGGCCTGATGCTCCGCCAGTCCTGGATAGGCGGCCAGGGCCATCTGGGCCTCTTCGTCCTGGAAGTGGGTGACCGTATGGTCCACCAGGAACGCCAAGGTCCTGGCGACAAAGCCCTCCCCCTCGCCCGACTGGATGGCGTCATGCAGGCGGTTGAGGGCCTCGAATAGATCCTTATGTTGGCTGTCGATGCTCGGAATCCCGAGTTCGTGCCAGTCGCTCCATTTCAGCAAGGCCATGCTGAGTTCCACCTATATCAAATGAGAAGCAGGAGGCCCTGCTGGCTCCCCGAAAGGCCGACTACCTGTGCCTTCAGATGAGAGCACATCTTACCAGGAGCGCCGCCGACGGGGCGCAGGCAGGTCAGGTCCACCCTTCCTACCCCGGACCGTGGATTTCCTGGCCGCCACTGCTTCTCGGCGGTTCGCGTCCGCCTCACTAAGTGCTTCCAACAGAACTGAGGCCGGGCAAGCCCGGCCTCAGTTCTGTTGGTGGCTGGAGGCGGACTCGAACCGCCGACCTGCGGATTATGAGACCGCTGCTCTAACCAGCTGAGCTACCCAGCCACGAAGGAACAGTCTAGCGTGGGTGCGGGCCTGGGTCTACGCGAGATCATCCACGAGCACCACGATGAGTCGCTTGGGGCCGTGGACGCCGTAGGCGAGGGTCTGCTCGATGTCGGCGGTCTTGCTGGGACCGGAGATGAGCAGGGCGTTGGGGGGCAGGCTGCGGCCCCAGCCCAGGGCTTTCACGGCATGCCAGAGGCTGTCCTGGAGGGTGGAGGCGCGGAGCAGGGCAAGGTGGATGGGCGGCACCAGGGACAGCAGGCGGGGCTCGGCGGGACCGGGCATCAAAAGCAGGCCGCCGGTCTCGGCGACGCCGCCCACGGTGCCCGTGAAGCCAGCGGCCACGGTGGTGAAGAGTTCCTCCTTAAAGGCTTCGACGGGACGGTCGTAGGGCAGCAGCTGGGTGCCCCCGGTGGGCCAGGCGGCGGTCAGGGCGGCACCGGCCTCGCTGGTGGGTCCGAACAGCAGGTTGGGTAGCGCCTCGCGGTCGCAGAAGGCGCGGACCACCGCAGGCCAGTCCGAGGGCGTGGCGTCCAGGAACTCGGTGTGGACGGCCTCCATGCCCCGGCGCAGGCGCCCGACGCGCTCGGCGGGATCCCACTGGCGGCGTTCCATGACAGCGGTGTCCAGTGGTGGCAGCGGACCCTCGCCGCCACCAGCGCGGAGTCGACCCAGGATCGCGGTGCGGGCATCAGTCATGGGAGCCTCCCTCGGACCGCATGCGCTCGCTTAGGGAGCGACGGGCAGGAACCGGTTTGGTGCGGGTGCGGGTCCAGTCCCGGAGCAGGGGAGCTCCCGCTGGGAGGGCGTCGCCGAGGCGGGTGGCGAACCAGGTGGCCAGTCGGTAGAGGGCCGGGCGCTTGAGGACCGCGGCCCAGAGGCGCCAAGTCCAGTCCTCCGCGGCCAGTCGGCCGGTGCCCTTGCCGGCCACGTTGGAGCCGGGATCGCTGTGCGTAGCTTCCCGGCGCAGGCGCACCAGAATTTCGGGAATCGGGATCTCCACGGGGCAGACCTCGCCACAAGCCCCGCAGAGGCTCGAGCCGTGGACCAGGTCATGGCGGACGCCCACACCCTCCATCTGCGGCGTGAGGATCTTGCCGATGGGGCCGGGATAGACCGCCTCGTAGGCATGGCCCCCCACGCGGGTGTAGACAGGGCAGTGGTTCATGCAGGCGCCGCAGCGGATGCAGCGCAGCGTGGCGCGCAGCTCGGGATCCGCGTAGATGCGGGAGCGGCCATTGTCCAGGATCACCAGGTGCACTTCCTGAGGGCCGTCCTTCTCGTCAGCCCCACGCGGACCCGTGATCAGGTTGAAGTAAGTGCTGACCGCCTGGCCCGTGGCCGAGCGGGTCAGGATGGCGTAGAGCGGAGCCACGGACTCCAGGTCGGCCACCACCTTCTCCAGGCCCATGACGGCGATGTGCAGCGGCGGCACGTGCGTGCTCATGCGCCCGTTGCCTTCGTTCTCCACCAGGCAGAGGGTCCCGGTCTCGGCCACCGCGAAGTTCACGCCGGAGAGGCCCGCATCGGCCTCCAGGAACTTCTGGCGCAGCACCTTGCGGGCCATGGCCGTGAGTTCATCCACGTCCTCGGTGTATTTCGCGTCCTTGATCTTCTGGCTGAACTGCCGGGCGATCTGGTCTTTGTTCTTGTGGATGGCGGGCATGATGATGTGGCTCGGCGTCTCCCCATCGAGCTGGATAATGTACTCGCCCAGGTCGGACTCGATGGCTTCGACGCCGTTCGCTTCCAGGAAGGCATTGAGGTGCATTTCCTCGGACACCATGCTCTTGCCCTTGACCAGAGTCTTGGCGCCACGCGTGCGGAGCAGACCCAGGATCAGCGCGTTGGCCTGCTCGCAGGTCTCGGCCCAGTGCACCTGGATGCCGTTCTTCGTGCAGCTGGCCTCGAGCTGCTCCAGCAGCTCCGGCAGGCGCAAGAGGCTACGGGAGCGAATGGCGGTGCTCAGGTCGCGCAGCTCCTGCAAGTCCCGGGGGTCCGGGAACTGGGCCTGGCGCTTGCTGATGAGGCCGTCCATGGCGCGGCGGAAGTTGGCGCGCAGCTGGGGGTCCAGCAGGGCCGCTGCGGCAGACTCGCGGAAGAGGATCTCGCGCTCAGCGTGCATGGGTCCGCTCCCACAGGAACTCGGCGATGTGCTGGACGCGGAGCGGGCTCCGCTTGGCCTCCAGGGTGCCGTTCACGTTGAGGAGGCAGCCGCCGTCCGTGGACAGCAGCACGGAGGCGCCGGTGGCTTCCGCATCCGCCGCCTTGTCGCAGGACATGGCGCCCGAGATCTCGGGCTGGCGCACGGAGAAGGTGCCCCCGAAGCCGCAGCACTCGTGCTCCCGGGCCAGGGGCGCCAGCTCCACGTGGGCCAGCTGGCCCAGCAGGGCCTGGGGCTGACCCTTCAGGCCCAGGTCGCGCACCGCGTGACAGGAGCTGTGCCAGGTCACCTTCACGGGCTCGCCCAGGTCCTTGAGCTGCACCTGCAGCACGTCCACCAGGAACTGCGTGAGCTCGTAGACCCGGCCGCTGAAGGCCCGCACCTGGGCCTCGTCCGGCTGCCCATGGAACAGCTCCGGGTAGTGGTTCTTCATCATCCCGGCGCAGCTGCCCGAGGGCAGGATCACCGGCAGGTCCCGGGGGAACAGGGCCACCTGAGCGCGGGCCACCTCCCGGGCCTCCTCCCAGTAGCCACAGTTGAAGGCGGGCTGGCCGCAGCAGGTCTGCCCGTCCGGAAAGATCACCTTCAGTCCAGCCTCGCGCAGGAGCTGGATGCCAGCCATGCCCGCGTCCGGGAAGAAGAGATCCACCAGACAGGTGCCGTAGAAATACACCTCTCGCACGCCGTGACTCCTCAGAAGCCCTTAGGGTCCTCTGAGAAGCCTACTCGAAACGGTCCTCGAGGCGCTCGGCGGTGTGCTCGACCTGGATGGGCGAGCCGTCCTTGTCGAGGCCGCCGCGGATCTGCATAACACAGCCGGGGCAGTCCATGACCACCTTGTCGGCGCCGGTGTCCTTGATGTGCTTGAGCTTGCGCTCCAGGATCGGGGCCGAAATCTCGGGCAGCTTGAGGGAGTAGGAGCCTGCCATGCCGCAGCAGGTATCGCACTCGTACATCTCGGCGATCTCGTGGCCGGCCTTCTGGAGCAGCTCGCGCGGCTCGTCGGTGGCTTTGAGGGTCCGCTTCAGGTGGCAGGAGTCGTGGTAGGTGATCTTGCCGAGGTGCTGACCTTCCTTGAACGTGAGCCGACCCTCGTCCACCAGCTTCTTGACCAAGCTGGAGAAGTCGATGGTGCGGTCGGAGAGGCGCTGGGCCTCCCCCATGGCGTCGGTGATGCCCAGGGTCTTGAAGGTGTCGAGGAAGTCGTGCTTCAGCGCCACGGTACAGGTGGGGCAGGCCGAGACCACGTAGGTGGCGTCAGTCTCCAGCAGGGCTTTGATGTTGTCCCGGGCATTCTGGGCCGCGACCTCGTAAGCGCCGCTGTAGCGCGCCGGGGCGCCGCAGCAGGTCTGGTTCTCGGGAAAGACGACCTCGATGCCGGCCTTGTTGAGGATCTTGACCAAGGCCATGCCGGTCTCGGGATAGGCGAAGTCGATGAGGCAGCCGGCGTAGAAGACCACCTTCTCCGCCTGCTTGGGCTGGGCGATGGCTTTGAACTTGTCCCGGAAGGGCTCCGGGGCGATGGCGGGCAGGCTGCGGAAGTCCGTCATGTCCGACAGGAACAGGGGCAGGTGACGGATGAAGCGGCCCTGTTTGAAGGGCTTCTGGGTGACCGAGGCCATGCGCAGCATGGAGTGGAACAGGCGCCGGTTGTTCACCACACCGAAGATGGCCTTCATGGCCAGGGACTGGCCCTGTTCGACCACCAGGCGCCGCCTCAGCTCCAGGATGAGCCCGGGAATGTCGATCTTGCCCGGGCACACGGGGACGCAGCTGCCGCACTGGATGCACAGGCCCTGGATGTCCTCGGACTTCTTCAGCTCATCGAACCAGGCCGTAAGGATGGTGCCGATGCCGCCGGTGTAGGTCTTGCCGAAGACGTGGCCGCCCACCAGCCGGAACACGGGGCAGACGTTGAGGCAGGTGGCGCAGCGGATGCACTGGAGGGCCTCCTTGAACTTGGGGTCCTTCACCATGTCCGAGCGGTGGTTGTCCATGAGGATGATGTGCAGGTCCTTGGGCGAGCCGTCGGTGTTGGGCACCTGGCCCGACAGCATGGACACATAGCTGGTGAGCAGCTGGCCCGTGGCGCTGCGGGGCAGGGCGGTGAGGATGGGGTCGATGTCGGCGACCTGGGCGACGAGCTTCTCGATGCCCACGATGGCCACGTGGATCCGGGGCAGGGTGGTCACCAGGCGGGCGTTGCCCTCATTGGTGATGATGACCAGGCTGCCGGTCTCGGCCACGGCGATGTTGGCGCCGGTGATGCCCATGTCGGCGGCGAGGAACTTCGGGCGCAGCTTGCCCCGGGCGAACTTCACCAGCTTGGGGATGTCCGGCGCCTGACCAGCTTCCACTTCCTGGCTGAAGACCTCGGCCACCTCTTCCTTGGTCATGTGGATGGCAGGCATCACCATGTGCGACGGGGTCTGGTGGGCCAGCTGGATGATCCACTCGCCCAGGTCGGTCTCGTCCACCTGGATGCCCGCCTGCTCGAAGGCCTTGTTCAGGTGGATCTCCTCCGAGGCCATGGACTTGGACTTCACCACGGACTGGACGTTCTGGGCCTTGGCCAGGTCCAGGATGTAGCGCTTCACCTCGGCGGGGTCCGAGGTGCGGAAGACCTTCGCGCCGCGCCGCTCGGCGTTGGCCTTGAACTGCTCGGCCAGCTCCTCGAAGCGGGAAGAGGCATTGCCCTTGACCTCGGCGATGCGGTCCCGCACTGCCTCGAAGTCGATGCCCTCGTATGCCTTGGCGCGGCTGATGCGGTAGGCCTCGGAGAAGCGGCCCAGGGCCCCGGTCAGGTTGGGGTTGTGCAGCGCGGTCTCGATGGAGTCCTTGAACTCGGTGGTCATGCGGTCACCTTCTCGAAGTCGTCCACCACCACCACGATCAGCCGCTCGGGTCCGTGGACGCCGATGGTGAGCACCCGCTCGATGTCCGCGGTGCGGCTGGGGCCGGTGATGAAGGCGATGTAGTTGATCTGCTCGGGCTGCAGGCGCTGGAGGACGCTGTTGAAGTCCGCCAGGATGCGCTCGGTGCCCAGCACCGCGAGGTGGATGGGCGGCAGGGTGGAGACCAGGCGCTTCTCCACCGCCGTGGCGTCCTGGACCAGGGTGCCGGTCCCCGCAATGGCCCAGTCCAGCTGGCTGATGCCCACCTTGGCGACGGCGGCGGCTTCGCGGGTGACCTCGAAGCTGACCCCCGGCACCTGGCTGGTCACGTGCGCCGGCCCGATGCCCTCCAGGAAGCTGCCGTCGACCCACAACGCCCCGGAGCCGGGGGCCTCGGAGACACCCACCTCCCGGAGGAAGCCCTCGATGAAGGCCAGGCCCTCGTGTCGGGTGGCGAACCGGTGGACTTCCGCGCTGACGGCGGCGGCGCGGGTTTCGAAGGCTTCAAAGGTGGTGCTCATGGGCTCTCCCCTAACGGGTGGCGGATTCCAGCAGGTACAGGAAGCTCCGGTAGACCTGGCCCGTGGAGCGGGTCAGGCCCACCTCGCAGGTGCGGCTGCTGGCGAAGTGGCCGTCGAAGCTCTGGGACCGCACTTCCCGGGCCTCGTGCTTGGTGGCCGAGGCGGTCAGCTCCGGGTGGGTGAAGCCGCGGTCGCCCGCGAAGCCGCAGCAGCCGGCATCCCGGGGTACCACCACCTTGTCGGCGCAGGCCTTGGCCACGCCTTCGAGGGCGGGCAGCAGGTTCATCTTGGTGACCGAGCAGACCGGGTGCAGCACCACGGAGCCGAGCTTGCGCTTCACCTCGAGCTTGGGCAGCAGCACCTCGTAGGCGAAGGCCGTGCTGTCAATGATCTTCAGCTGGTCGAACCTGGCCTGGTTCTCGGGCGTGAGGTAGGCCCGGCTGCTGAGTACCCCGTAGGTGCAGGGACTGGTGTCCATGACCACGGGCAGGCGACCCTGCTGGCTCCACTCCCAGAACTTCTCGATGGCGTGGTTGATGGTGTAGCGATGGGCCTCGTCGAAGCCCTTGGAGCTGAAGGGCACGCCGCAGCAGGTGCCTTCCACGTCGAAGGGGATGTGCACCGGGTGACCGGCGCGCTCGGCAACCTTGACCAGAGCTTCCACCAGGCTCAGGTCCTCGGGCTCCCCGGGCAGGTGGCCCATCATGCGGGAGATGCAGGCGGGGAAGTAGATGGCCGCGGCGCCCTCGAGGCTGGTGCTGGGCAGGGGGGCCTTGGCGGCCTTGGGCATCTCCGGGCTCCAGAGGTGCGAGGAGCCGAAGGACTTCATGACCCGGGTCAGGAATGGCATGGCCCGGTCACCGAAGAGGGACTGGACCGTGTGCCCCGCCCGCAGGGCCACCCGCATGACCGGCTCTACCGTGGCGAAGTTGCGGGCCACGGAGAGGGCGATCTTCTGGGCGCGGCGGCTGTGGCTGGCCCGGCGGAAGCGCTTGGTCAGCTGGCCCGTGTCGATGCTGACGGGGCAGGCGGTGGCGCAGAGGCCATCAGCCGCGCAGGTCTCCAGGGCCATGTAGGGGAAGGCCTCCTGGAGCGAGGCCAGCAGCGCGGGGTTCTCCTTGTTGCCCTCCAGGCGGGCGATCTCGCGGCGCACCACGATGCGCTGGCGGGGCGTGAGCGTCAGTTCGCGGCTGGGGCACTTGGGCTCGCAGTAGCCGCACTCGATGCACTTGTCGACTTCCTCCTCCACGCCGGGCATGGGCTTGAGGTCGGCCAGGTGGCAGTGGGGATCGGCGTTGAGGATGACGCCCGGATTCAGCAGG
>CAIMQW010000246.1 GCA_903843705.1 uncultured Holophagaceae bacterium
CGTGCCGTCGTGGGTCCTCGGCCCAAGGGTCCGACGAGGCTTGCCGGGCGCCTGGAGGTCGTGCTCCCGCATGAGGAGGCGGATGCGTTCCACATCCGCGCGGGTGCCCCGGTAGCGCAGGCGGGCGTGGACTTTCCGGTAGCCCTCCCCCATGAAGGGCGGGTCGGTGAGGACTTCGCGGATGGCGATGAGTAAGTCGCTGTCGGGCACCAGGGGCTTGGGGCCGCGCTTCTGGAGCGGCTCAGAACCACCACCGTCCCGCTGGGCGTAGACAGTGGAACGAGGAATCCGTAGTTCGTCGCAAACCGATACGAGGGCCGTGGGACGGACCAGGGAAGCGGCCACAGCCTCGCGGATCACTTCCGCTTCCCTGGGATGAAAGGCAGTTCGTAGCCCCGGAGCTTGGCTGCCTGCCGATGGATCTCCAGACGCATCTCCCGGTCACCCAGGAGTTGCTTGAGGCGCGCATTCTCCTCGTCCCGGAGGTCGGGTTCCCTGGACTTCAGCCCCGCTTGGCCCGCAGCCAGAAAGGCCTCTTTCCAGCCGGCCAAGGTGGCCGCCATGACTCCGAGTTCCCGGGAGAGGGCATCGAGTTCCTCTCCCCGCAGGAGCCGGAGCACTGCCTCTGCCTTCCGCTGGGAACTGAACCGTCCCTTCCCGCCGCGCCCGGCAGGGGCAGCTACAGTCGGCCTACGGCCTCCTTCCGCTGCCCCTACCGGCTGGGTTTCTTCCTTCTTCTTCATTGGCACCTCTCAGGGGATTGTCCCCAAATGGGTGTCCAAGGGAATACCGGGGCGGTGGAACAGATGTTCCAAAGTGGCGTCAGTAATTGGTAAAAAGAGGCAAATTGGATTTCCAAACTCGTCTTAACGGTTCAGGCCTAAACACAGACTTGCCCCCTCGGATGCTCCCGCCCCAAGGCCAGGAGGCCAGACACGCAGGGTGCGCAGTCGGGTCCCGGGCCTTGGGGGGTGCCAAGCCTTGGTCCGATCCGATGGACTACACTGGGGATCCGGTGGCCTGCTGCTCCCGTCTGTGTTTCTCCTGAATTTCGCCCCCGCAAAGACAAAGTGAGCCATGGCCTATACCTCTTTCTTCAGAGACACCGACGCGCTGAACGCCATTGGGGAACACGTCATACCAGCCATCAGCCACTCCCGGGTGATGCGGGTCTGGGATGCCGGGTGCGCCTCGGGCGAGGAGCCCTTTACCCTGGCCATCCTGTTCGCCTCGAAGTTGGGCGCCTTCCACTTCCGCAATCTGGACATCCTCGCCACGGACTACGAGGAGAGCAACTACGCCCAGTTCGCCGACAAGATCCGGGCCGCCGAGTACAGCCGCCAGGACATCTTCTGGGTGCCCCAGGCCCACCGGGAGCAGTATTTCGAGGGCACGGAGAACCCGGAAGTTTTCCGGCTGACCGCCCCGATCCGGGAGCGGGTGCGCTACATCCAGCATGACCTGCTGACCCTGGTACCCCCGGAGACGGGCTACTCCCTCATCGTCTGCAAGAACGTCCTGATGCACTTCTCGCCCGCAGACCAGGTGAAGGTCCTGGAGATGTTCCACGAGACTCTGTTGCCCGGAGGTTTCCTGGCGGTGGACGGGAACCAGGCGATCCCACCGCCCTTCGCCACCCGCTTCCAGCAGATCGAACGGGGCACCCCGCTCTACCAGAAGTCGGAAGCCTGAGCCATGCGCGTCATTCCCCTCCACCGGGATGACCCCTCCGACTATGCCTGTGTCTCCTACTGGGTCCTGGGTGAGAACAACACGGCCTCGGACCGCAACACCCTCATCGACACCGGCAGCACCCATCCCGAGAACCTCGCCTACTTTTTGCAGGAGATGGCGCTGCCCTCCAAGGGCATCGGGAAGAAGTCCGTGGAGCAGGTGATCCTGACCCATGAGCACTTCGACCACACGGGCGGCCTGCCCGGCATCGAGCAGCAATTCAGTCCCGAGACCTATGCCTGGATGACCTTCGGCAAGCGCTACAAAGCGGTCCACGACGGCATGTTCATCATGGTGGGCGATCAGTTCGGGCGCCTGCTCCACACCCCGGGCCACTCGGAGGACTCCCTCTGCGTCTACCTGCCGGAGAGCGGCACCCTGTTCTCTGGAGACACCCTCTACCGGATCTCGGATCATCTCGGCGCCTATCCGAAGACCTATGTGAGCTCGCTCGAGCGCCTCGCGGGACTCGACATCAAGAGCATCTATCCCGGTCACGGCCAACCCATCCTGAGCAACGCCATGGGCTTCATCCGCAGCTGCCTCGAGAACGTGCACCTGTCCCTCATCAAGGATTGAGATGAAGCTGGTCACCGACGAGCGGTTTCGGGGTTCCTCCTACGCCCAGGATAACGCAGCCATGCCGGGGCGCATGGAAGCCGCCCTCAGTGGCCTCGGCGGCAGCGCCTGGGCGCGGGTCGCCCCGGTCCCAGCCACGGTGGAGCAGCTGCTCCTCGCCCATGATCCGGACTATGTCCAGCAGGTGGTCGCGGACGAGGAACGCTTCGCCATGGCGAGCCTGGCCGCGGGCGGGGCGATCCTTGCCGGGCGCCTGGCCCATGGCGGTGATCCGACCTTCGCCTGCATCCGCCCGCCCGGACACCACGCCTCGCGCGCAGGCGCCTGGGGCCACTGCACCTTCAGCAACCTCGCCCTGTCCCTGCTCGTCCTGCGCGCCGAGCGGCGCATCGAGAGCGCCTTCGTGATCGACTTCGACGCCCACACGGGGGACGGCACCCGGGACGTGCTCGCCGGCTGGCCCGAGGCTGAGATCTTCAATCCCTTCGCGGCGACGGCCGAGGAATACCTGACGCTGGTGAAGGCGCGCCTCGCGGCCCTCGGGCACGCAGACATCATCGCCGTCTCCGCTGGGTTCGACGCCTACAAGCTGGACGTGGGGCACAAGCTGGATACCCCGGACTTCGGCAGGCTTGGCACCCTGATCCGGGAGGCCTCGGTGCGCCTCTGCCGCGGCCGCCGGTTCGCAGTGCTGGAGGGCGGCTACTATCTGAAGGATCTGGGAGCCAACGTGCGGGCCTTCTGCCAAGGATTCGCGGGATGACGGAAACCATCGGTGAGGGCCTTGAACTGATCCAGCGACCCCGGTCCGCGGATCTTGGCGAGTACGACTGGTTTGATATCGAGCAGGACGGGACCCAGGTGGGCAAGTCCCGCTGCCGGATCGAGGCCGGCCAGTTCACCGTCTTCTCGATCATGGTCTATCCCGAGTTCGAAGGGCACGGCTACGCCCGGGCGGTCATCGATCACTTCAAGCGCAGCCACCCCAGGATCATCGCCGACCGGGTCCGGTTCACCGCCCGGGCCTTCTGGCTGAAGGTCGGCTTCGTCCCTGAGACCATCGATCGCTACGTTTGGCGCCGACCCTGAGCATGGATCGCACCGAAATCTGGCTGGCCACAAAGTCACATCTTTGTCAGGCACGGGTCAAGAAATAATCGGTTTGACCGAGGGGAGGAATTCCCCTCCGGGGGCTTCTCATTCGTGCCATTCTTTTGCTAAGTAAAAAGACCTACTCGGGTCTTGATCTGCGAAGAGAAGAGTCCTCGATGAAGGCAGCAGGGCAGCAGCCATCCCGAAGGCACCAGCCGGTGGTGTCCCTCTGGACCCTGGGCGTCGCGATGGTCCTGGGGGTGCTGATCCTCGGCGCCGGGTACCTGCTCTTGAAGGGGCATTCCCTCGAGTCCGGACAGCAGGCCCCGAATCAGCTGGGAACCTTCATGGAGATCGGCGCCGTCGGGCTGCTGACCCTGCTGGGATTGGTGGGCCTGCTGGTGCGGCTGCGGGAGGGGGCCTCGGTCCGCGCCCAGCTGGCGCTCTCGCAGCGGTTTGAGTGGCTGATCCGGGAGGCCAACGACAGCATCCTGCTGCTGGATGCGGAGGGGCGGATCCTGGAGGCCAACGCCCAGGCCGTGGCCCAGTACGGCTACCCGGAAGCAGAGTTCAAGGGCATGAACATCATGGACATGCGGCCGCATGAGACCAGGGAGACCGCCCAGGCGCAGTTCGAGCAGATGAAGGCACTCGGCGCGCTGCGCTTCGAGACCACTCACCAGAGGAAGGACGGCAGCAGGGTCCCGGTGGAGGTCAGTGCCCGGTCCTTCGCCTCGCCCGATGGGCCCCGGATCAGCGCCCTGATTCGGGACATCAGCGAGCGGGTGCTCAGGGACCGTGAGCTCCAGCGGATGACCGCTCTCTACGTGGCCCTGGGTCAGGTGAGCCAGGCCATCGTCCAGTCCCCCTCGCGGCAGGTGCTGCTCGACCGCATCTGCCAAGTGATGGTGGAATCCGGCGGCTTCGCCATGGCCTGGGTCGGCTGGGACGATCCTGTCACCCACCGGGTGACCGCCATGGCGCGGTATGGCGATGACCTCGGCATGCTGGATCGCGTTGAGGCCCGCAGCGATGACACGCCAGAAGGGTGCGGCGCCATGGGCACGGCCCTGCGCGCCTGCTGCCCCTGCATCCTTAACGACTTCCTGGATGGCCCTGTCTCCAAACCCTGGCGAGCCGAGCTGGTGGCCTCCGGCTATGCCAGCACCGCGGTCTTCCCCATCCGCGAAGGGGGCCAGGTGCGGGGCGCGCTGGCCGTCTACGCCCGGGAGCGGGACTTCTTCGGCACCCACGAGGCGGCGCTGCTGGAAGAGGCCTCCATGGACATCTCCTATGCCCTTGAGCACCTGGAGGGCGAGGCGCAGCGGCGGCAGACGGAGGCCGCCCTTCGGGAGAGCGAACAGTTCCTCCTCGAGGCCCAGGAGGCCGGTGGCATCGGCACCTACATCTGGGACATCCCGGGGAACCGGTGGCGGGGCAGCGCCTCTCTGGACCGGATCTTCGGCATCGACGAGCAGCATCCCAGGGACCTAGGCGGCTGGGTCGCCATCGTCGCCCCGGAGTTCCAGGCGGAGATGCACCGCTACATGGCCCGGATCATGTCGCGTCGCGAGCGGTTCGATCTGGACTACCCCATCGTGCGCCTCTCGGATGGGATCCTCCGCTGGGTGCATGGCCGGGGCCTCATCCACTTCGACGCCGAGGGGCAGCCTCTGACCATGATGGGCGTCATCCAGGACATCACCGAGCGGAGGGGCAGCGAGGCCGAGCGCCTGCAGCTCGAGAACCAGCTGCAGCAGTCCCAGAAGCTCGAGAGCCTCGGCAGCCTGGCTGGCGGCGTGGCCCACGACATGAACAACGTGCTGGGCGCCATTCTGAGCCTGGCCTGCACCCTCCGGGAGAGCGCCGATCCCTTTGGCGCCGAGGCCCGGAACCTGGACACCATCATCAGCGCCTGCATGCGGGGGCGTAGTGTGGTCAAGGGTCTGCTCTTCTTCGCGCGGAAGGACCTGCAGGAGGAACGGCCCATGGACTTGAATGACCTGGTGCGGGAGATGGGCCAGCTCCTGGGCCACGCCATGCTCCAGCGGGTCCACCTGGAACTGGACCTTGAGGTGGGACTGGGCCTCCTGCGCGGCGAGCGCGGGGCGCTCAGCCACGCCCTGATGAACCTCTGCGTGAACGCCATGGACGCCATGCCCAGTGGCGGCAGCATCCGCATCCACACCTGTTCCACCCAGGATGGAGGCATGATCCTGCGGGTGCAGGACACGGGCGCGGGCATGACGCCCGAGGTGCTGACCAAGGCCATGGAGCCCTTCTTCACCACCAAGCCGCAGGGCAAGGGCACGGGACTGGGACTCGCCATGGTTTACGGGACCATGAAGGCCCATGACGGCACCTTGGAGCTCCTTAGCCAGGTGGGCCTCGGCACCGAGGCGGTGCTGTTCTTCCCGCCCACTCGCGTGGTACCGAGGTCCACCCAGCCCTCGGAAGTCACGGAGCCGGAGGAAGCCCAGCAGCTGAAGCTGCGGATCCTCTTGGTGGACGATGACGAGCTCATCCGCGAGTCTGTGGCCCCCATGCTGGAGATGCTGGGTCACCAGGTGCTGACGGCCTCGGGCGGGGCTTCCGCCCTGCGCCTCCTCGAATCCAGTGGCGCCATGGACCTCATGATCTTGGACATGAACATGCCAGGCATGAGCGGCGCCGATACGCTGCCGAGGGTGCTGGAGCTTTGTCCAGGAATGCCTGTGGTCATGGCCACAGGCTTCAGTGACCACGAAATTGCCCCCTTGCTGGCCGGCCATCCGGAGGTTTCCATCCTGAGGAAGCCGTTCAGCATGAAAGAATTCCAGCGGAAGCTGGACAGCATCACCTTCCCGCAGCGTGAGCAAATACGCCCCTGAGCGCATGTTTCAATTCATGGCGGCACCGTTCCCTGCCAATGGGAGCCATGGAGCCGAACCATGTCCAAGATCGTCGTCATCGATGACAGCAAATTCATGCGCAACCTGCTCACCCGCTTCCTCGAGGGTGCCGGGCATGAGGTGGTTGCTCGGGAGGGCGTGCCCGCTCCAGAGCTCCGTGACATGGTTTTGGAGCAGGACCCGGACCTATTGATCACCGACTTCCAGATGCCGCTCTACAACGGCGTGGTCGTGACGCGGCTGGTGCGGAAAGCGAAACCGGGACTGCCGGTCGTGGTGCTGACTGCCAGCCACGATCCCCTGGTCATGAAGGCCCTGCTGCTCGAACAAGTCAGCCGCATCCTCCACAAGCCTTTGCACTCCGAAGAGCTCCTGGACGCCGTGCGGGACGTGCTCTGAGTGAGCCCCGCCGAACGGTCCGGTCACTTCGCGGCTGAAGCCTGCACCGGGCGCGATCCTGATTTCCATGCGAAGAAAAAGATCACCACCAGCATTTTTAGAGCCGGTCGAGAGCGTCTTTGCCGATGCCGGGGTTCCAGACCAGGGGCTCGTAGTTCGCGAGGCCAGCTTTGTAGAAGGGGTCGTTGTCCCGGATGGTGTCCAGGTCTGCCAAGGGCGAGGCATCCTGGACGCGCAGCAGCAGCAGGCCGCCAGTGCGGGGATCCAGCGGTCCCGAGGCTAGCAGGATGCCCTGTTCCTTCAGTGTGCGGAGGTAGGCCCGGTGGGCCTCGGTGACGGCCTCGATCTCGGACAGCGGACGGCGATAGCGGACGAGCATGGCAGCGTACATGGGGGCTCCTGGAATCGCCCCAGAGGAACACGGATGGTCCGGGATGAAAACCCCTAGTCGAAGGGGATTTCCAGCCCGTGGACCAGGACCAGATCGTGGTACTCCCGGCTGCCAACCTGGAAGACGGTGGTGCCAGCGGGGGTGAAGCCGAGCTTGGCGTAGAAACGGCGGCCGCGGGCGTTGTGCTCCCAAACCTGGAGCCAGACGCCATCGTGGCCCGCACCGGCGGCCTCGGCCAGGGCGGCCTCCATGAGCTCCCGGGCGGCGCCGGTGCCTTGTACGGTCGGATCGAGGTAGAACCGGACGACCTCCAGGGGCTTCGTGAAGGGGGCGGGCAGCGTCCCGGGCACGGGGCCATGGGCCTTCAGCAGGGCGTAGCCCAGGAGGTTGCCGCCGCCCTCCAGCAGCAGTGTGCGGCAGGCGCCGTCGGCCAGCTCCGCGGCTTGCTGCGCCGGGCCGAAGGCCTCGGCCAGGTGCGCCTCCAGGTCCGGGGCCGGAATCAGGCCCGTGTAGGTCCCGCGCCAGAGCCGCTCTGCCAGGGCGGCGAAGGCCTCGGCATCGGCGGGCAGGGCACGGCGGATCAGCATGCCTAGAGGTTACCAAAGTAGTGAAAACACGCTAAAATACTCGTTTTGGCGAGCCTCCATGCACATCCAGGAACTGATCCTCCGCCTGCAGCGGTTCTGGGCCGATCGCGGCTGTCTCATCGGTCAGCCCTACGACCTGGAAAAGGGTGCGGGCACCATGAACCCGCTCACCTTCTTCGGCGCCCTGGGCGCCAAGCCCTGGAACGTGGCCTACGTGGAGCCCTCTCGCCGTCCGGCGGATGGCCGTTATGGCGAGAACCCGTTTCGCGTCTACAAGCACCTCCAGTTCCAAGTGATCCTCAAGCCCAGCCCCGCCAAGGTGCAGGACCTCTACATCGAGAGCCTGGAGGCCCTGGGCATCGACTTCTCCAAGCACGACCTCCGCTTCGAAGAGGACAACTGGGAGTCCCCCTCCCTGGGCGCCTGGGGCGTGGGCTGGCAGGTGGTGCTGGACGGCATGGAGATCAGCCAGTTCACCTACTTCCAGCAGGTGGGCGGCCAGGACTGCCGGCCCGTGAGCGCCGAGCTGACCTACGGCATCGAGCGCATCTGCATGTTCCTGGGCGGCTACGACAACATCTTCGACCTGATCCACGGCGAGGTGAAGACTGACGACGGCGTCTTCCCCGTGACCTACGGCGAGATGCGCCAGCGCGAGGAGTTCGAGCTCTCCGCTTACAGCTTCGAGCACGCGGACCTGGACCTGCACCGCACCCTCTTCGAGGCCTTCGAGAAGGAGGGCTGGCGGCTCCTGACGGACCACGGCCACTTCCTGAGCGCCTACGAGCAGGCCCTCAAGATGAGCCACACCTTCAACGTGCTGGATGCCCGCGGCGCCGTGAGCACCACGGAGCGGCCCGCCGTCATCAAGCGGGTCCGGGACCTGGCCTGCGGCTGCGCCAAGGCCTACCTGGAGTATCAGGAGACCAGCGCTGCCACCGTCGCCTCCGCCGGGAAGGGGGGTGGCCTGTGAGCGCCGCGAAGCCCTTCCTGCTGGAACTGCACTGCGAGGAGATCCCCGCCCGCTTCCTGAAGCCCCTGACCGCAGACCTGAGCAGCGCCCTGACCGCCTGGGCAGCGGGTCAGAGCCTCGAGCTCCGTGGCCTGGAAGTGTTCTACTCGCCCCGCAAGCTGGCCTGGCGCGCCGCTGGCCTGCCCGTGGCTCAGGCGGACCAGACCGAGATCCAGGTGGGACCGCCCCAGCGCATGTGCGTGGACGAGGCCGGACAGCCCACCATCCAGGGCCAGAAGTTCGCTGAGAAGTGGGGCATGCCCTTCACGGCGGTGCGCTTCGAGCAGCCCGCCGGCAAGAAGGAACCCTGCGCCGTGGTGACCGTCATCAAGCTGGGACGGCCCACCGTGGACCTGCTGCAGGATGCTCTGCCGGGCCTCATCGCCGGTCTGCACGTGCCCAAGGCCATGCGCTGGGGCAACTCGGACTTCGAGTTCGTGCGCCCCATCCGCAGCATCCTCTGCCTCCTGGGGGACCAGGTGGTGCCTATCACCGTGGACGGTGTCACCGCCGGGAACACCACCTGGGGCCATCGCCTCTTCCACCGTGCCCACCCTGAGCCAGTGGGGGTCCTGGAGCCCGCCGCCTACGAGGCTGCCCTCGAGGCCGCCGGTGTGGTCGTCAGCATGGACGTTCGGCGCGCCCGCATCGCCGAGCAGCTGGACACCCTGGCGGCCGCTGTGGGGGGCCGCGTGGTCGCTGACGCCGAGCTGCTGGACACCCTGGCGGAGATCGTGGAGTTCCCGAAGATCGTCTGCGGCGAGTTCCCTCCGGCCTTCCTGGAGCTGCCCAAGGAGGTGCTGGTCACCAGCCTCCGCGAGCACCAGAAGAGCTTCTGTATCGAGAAGCTGGACGGCACCGACCTGCTGCCCTTCTTCCTCACCGCCGCCAACCGCACCGATGATCCCGCAGGCTTCGTGAAGGCCGGCAACGAGTGGGTGCTGAAGGCGCGGCTGTATGACGCGCGCTTCTTCTTCGCCGAAGACCGCAAGCTGCCGCTCTCGGACCGCCTAGAGAAGCTGCAGGCCCTCACCTTCCAGCGGGACCTGGGCAGCTACCACGCAAAGACCGGCCGGGTGGTGGCCATCACCAAGGCCCTGGCCACGAGGCTGTCCCAGGACGAGGCCCACATCGAGCGCGCCCTCGAGGCCGCCCGCATGGCCAAGTGCGATCTGCGGACACTCATGGTCGGCGAGTTCCCGGAGCTGCAGGGCATCATGGGTGGCGAATACCTCCGCCACGAGGGTGCCCACGAAGAAGTCTGGATGGCGGTGAAGGAGCACTACCGCCCTGCCGGTGCGGATGACGCCCTGCCGGTCACGGCCCTGGGCTGCCTGCTCTCGCTCAGCGACAAGCTGGACACTGTGGGTGGCTGCTTCGCTGTGGGGATCATCCCCAGTGGCTCCAAGGATCCGCTGGCCCTGCGCCGCGCGGGCCAGGGCCTCGTGCGCATCCTCTGGGAGCAAGGCTGGGCCTTCACGCCCGCCGACCTCATCGGCGTGGTGCTGGGCATCGTCGGTCCCAAGGCCACGAAGCCCGCCGCCGAGACCACCGAGGCCCTGCTAGCCTTCTTTAAGGATCGCGTGGCCTACCAGCTGGAGCTGGCGGGATACGCGGGTTCTGTGCGGCGCTCGGCCCTGGTCGCGGGCTGGGAGGACCTGGCGGACCTGAAGGCCCGCTGCGAGGCCCTGTCAGGCTTCGCCGAGGATGCCCGGTTTGCCTCCCTGGCCCAGAGTGCCAAGCGGATCGGGAACATCCTGAAGGACGAAATTCCCGCTGGGAATTTCGATAACGCCCTGCTGGTGCAGGGCGAAGAACAAGAACTGGCTAGGCAGCTTCAGCGTCTGGAGGGGACCACCGACCAAAAAGTCTTGCTGGCCGCGCTCGCGGACCTCGCGCAGCCGCTGGAGGCCTTCTTCGGGGCCGTGATGGTGAAGTGCGAGGACCCGGCCCTCCGCGCCGCCCGCCTCAGCCTCCTCCATCGCCTCCGCCAGACCTTCCTCCGTGTAGCGGATTTCAGTCTTTGGCAGTAAACAGAACTAATGACTGGGTCACGTGGTCTTACCTCTGCGTCATCTGCGCCATCTGCGGTTCAAGAGCATTTGAAGAGGCCCCCATGCACCACGAACGGATCGCGATCATCGACTACGGCAGCCAATACACGCGGCTCATCACCCGGCGGCTGCGGGAGCTGGGGGCCTTCGGCCTCGTCCACAACAGCGGCACCACCGCTGCGGAGATCGCGGGTCCGGACCTCCGGGGGGTGATCCTGTCGGGCGGTCCGAACTCAGTCCTGGAGCCCGGCGCCCCGGAGCTGGACATGGCCATCCTCGAGTTGGGTGTTCCTGTGCTCGGCATCTGCTACGGCCAGCAGATCATCGCCCGCAACCTGGGGGGCCAGCTGCACCGGGCCACCAGCCGCGAGTACGGCAAGGCGGAGATCCAGGCCTTCCCCGAGCAGTCGGTGATCCTGGAGGGGCTGCCCCACACCCAGCAAGTCTGGATGAGCCACGGCGACCACGTGGAGGTGGCGCCCCCGGGCTTCACCGTGACGGCCCGCACGCCCAGCGTGCCCGTGGCGGCCATGGAGGACGCGGCCCGGCGAATCTACGGCATCCAGTTCCACCCGGAGGTCACCCACAGTGCCCAGGGCACGCCCCTGCTTCTCAACTTCCTTCGGTCCTGCGGCATGAGCCTCGACTGGAACGCAGGCAACTTCATCGAGGACAAGGTCAGGGTCATCCGCCAGCAGGTGGGGCAGGGCACCGTGGTGCTGGGCCTCAGCGGGGGTGTGGACTCCAGCGTGGCGGCCCTGCTGCTGCACAAGGCCATTGGCAAGCAGCTCACCTGCGTTTTCGTGGACCACGGCCTCATGCGCAAGGTTGAAATGCAGCAGGTGCAGGCCTACTTCGCGCCCTTCGAGCTGAAGGTGATCTGGGTGAACGCCGCCGACGAGTTCCTCGGCGCCCTAGAGGGCATCACAGATCCTGAGCAGAAGCGGAAGATCATCGGCGGCAAGTTCATCGAGGTCTTCGAGCGGGAGGCGGGCAAGGTGCAGGCGGACTTCCTGGGCCAGGGCACTACCTACCCCGATGTGATCGAGAGCAGCGGCATCGGCGGTGCCATCCTGGTGAAGTCCCACCACAACGTGGGCGGCCTTCCGGAGCGCATGCGCATGCAGCTGGTGGAGCCCCTGAGGGAGCTCTTCAAGGACGAGGTCCGCGCCACGGGCCTGGCCCTGGGGCTGCCCCAGGAGATGAACGAGCGGCATCCCTTCCCCGGTCCGGGACTCGCGGTGCGTCTACCGGGCGCCATCACCCGGGAGCGGGTCACCATCCTCCAGAATGCGGACGCCATCTTCCTCCAGGAGCTGCGCGAGAGCGGCTGGTACGCCCGCACCAGCCAGGCCTTCGCGGTCCTGCTGCCGGTGCAGACCGTGGGCATCATGGGCGATGAGCGCACCTATGAGGCCATCTGCGCCCTGCGGGCCGTGACCAGCGAGGACTTTATGACCGCCGACTGGGCTCGGCTGCCCCACGAGCTGCTGGAGAAGATCGCACAGCGCATCGTCAACGAGGTGAAGGGTATCAACCGGGTGCTCTTCGACATCACCTCCAAGCCGCCTGCGACGATCGAGTACGAGTAATGGCCAAGCGCATCGAACCCAACCGCAAGTCCGTGAAGGACGTCCTCGAGGACCTGCTGGCGGGGCACCGCGAGGCGGCCTTCAGTGGACCCGAGTCCGCCTTGAAGTATCTCCGCCGCACCCTCGAGGGCCAGGGCAGCCTGCCCAACGCGGTCAAGGCCGTAGCCCAGGACCTGGCTGCCGACGCCCTCGGCCAGCTCGGCCGCTGGGAGGACGCCGCCGAGGCCTGCGGACTGGCCCTAGAGCGGCTGCCGGAGCTGGAGGCCGCCTTCCCCCACGAGTATCGCCGGCTGCTGGAGGGACTGACCTGCTTCGAGCGGGGCATCCAGGCCCGCAGCGAGCTGGGCGACTTCCATGGGGCCCTGGAGCTCTGCGACCGGGCCATCGCCCTGAACCTGGGCGCGCACTACTCGGCCAAGCGTGACTCGCTGGAGTGGGCCCGCTAGGGCGACCTGCCTCCTGGAGCGCCTCCATTGATATCTTTTCCTGCTGCAAGGAAGCTTTTTTCGCCAAATGGGGCTGTTTGAATTACAGTCATGCGGGCCAGGAGCCGTTGAGTTACTGGAATGGGGAGGCCATGGGGGACGAGGTCTGGGCGGGGTCCAAGCATGCCAGCGTGCTCATCGTTGATGACCTGCCCATCGTCCGCCTGGCCCTGCAGCGCATTCTGACCAAGGCAGGCTACCACTGTCTTGAGGCGGAGGATGTGGCGGGGGCCCTGGCCGTGCTGGCCCGGAACAGCATCGATCTGGTCCTCTGCGACATCCAGATGCCGGTCGCCTCCGGGTTGGATCTCGTGCGGGCGATCCAGGATCGGATCCCGGACATCTCGGTGGTGATGGTCAGCTCCCTGGAGGATACGGAGACCGCCATCGAGTGCCTCCAGCAGGGCGCCTTCGGCTACGTGCTGAAGCCCTTCCAGCCCCGCGAGATCCTGGTCCAGGTGAATAGCGCCCTGCGGCGGCGGATGCTCGAGATCGCCTACCGGGATCGGGAGGCCCAGCTGGCCCGGAAGGTGAGGGAGCAGACTCTGGAGATCCGGCAGTCGCGCGAGGAGATCGCCCTTCGGCTCATCTCCGCGAGTGAGCACCGCGACAACGAGACGGGTATGCACGTGCGGCGCATCGGACTCTATGCGGGTGAGATGGCGCGTTTGCTGGGTTGGAGCGAGACGGCGGTGGAGACCATCGAGTCCGCCGCCCCCATGCACGACATCGGCAAGATCGGCGTGCCCGACGCCATTCTTCAGAAGCCCGCGGCCCTCACGGAGGACGAGTGGGTCACCATGAAGATGCACACCACCATGGGCGCGACCATCCTCAAGGGCTCCAAGGTTCCCTTCATCCAAATGGGCGCCTGCATAGCATTGGGGCACCACGAGAAGTGGGATGGCAGCGGCTATCCCTTCGCCCTCCGCGGAGAGGAGATCCCCATCGAGGCCCGGATGACGTCGCTGCTGGACGTCTACGATGCTGTGAGCAACCGGCGCCACTACAAGGATCCCTGGCCGGAGCACCAGGTGATCAAGGTGATCGAGGAAGGGGCCGGCGTCCACTTCGATTCCGATCTAGTGCGGCTCTTCTTGAATAACCTGGACCGGTTCCGGGAGATCCTCGCCGCCAACCCCAACGAACCCCTGCCCGGGTTCACGGGGCTTTAGAGGTGGCGTAACAAAACCGCACGGGGCTGCCTCGGGTATTGTCACGCCGCATCTTAGGTGCGAGGAACCGGCCAGAGGCTTTGCTGGCTCCTCTGCGCCCTCTGGGATTTGCTTCGGATGTCGATACGGGGCCCTCTTCAGCCCTGCTCTTCCGGCCTCCCCGGCAGGGCCAGGACCTTCGCCAGCGCAGCCCTCATGGCCTCGACATTGGTCGGCTTCACCAGCACCTCATTAAACCCAATATCACGGAAACCCTGCAGCTCGTCCTCGAGCGCATGCGCGGTGTAGGCGATCAGCGGGATAGTGGCTGTTCGGGGGTCGGCGCGCAGGGTGCTGCAGACTTCCTCCCCACTCATGTCGGGCATCCGGATGTCGAGCAGGACGATGTCGAAGTTGCAGTCTTCCCTGAGCAGGGCGAGGGCCGCTTTACCGCAGGCCACCTGCTCGGCTTCCCAGCCTTCCCGCCTCAAAATGGCGATGGCGAGTTTGCGGTTCAGCTCTGTATCGTCGACTATCAGGGCTCGCTTACTCATTGGTTCGGCACGATGAAGAAGAAGGATGCTCCTTTGCCAGGTTCGGATTCAATGCCCATCTCCCCTCCCATCAGAGTCACGAATTCCCTTGCAAGAGCCAAGCCTAGGCCGGTCCCAGTATGCTCGCTGGTAAGGAAATTGTCCGCCTGATGGAATTTGTCGAAGATCCGCTGCTGCTGGTCCTTTGAGATGCCGATCCCCGTGTCGCTCACGGCGAACCGCAGCGCATGATCGAGACACTCGACGGATAGCTTGATCGAACCTTGGGCCGTGAACTTGACGGCGTTGTTGAGGAGATTGTTGAGGATCTGGACCAGGCGCGTGGGGTCGCACAGCAGCGTGGCCGGAAGATCTGGAGCGTACAGCTCTGTCAGCACGAGCCCTTTGCGCTCGGCATGGGCCCGATGGACTGCGGTGACGGTGACCAGGAGAGACTTGAGCTCCGTTGGCACCGGTTTCAATTCCATTCGCCCGGCCTCGATCTTGGCCAGGTCCAGCAGGTCATTCAATAGGTTCAGGAGATGCTCACTGCTGCTGTGGATTGTTTCCGCAAAGGAACGCTGCTCGGCATCCTGCAGGTCCAATTTCAGCAGTTCCGAAAAGCCTAGAATGCCATTGAGGGGTGTCCGCAATTCGTGGGACATGCTGGCCAAGAACACGCTTTTCAGCCGGTTGGCCTCTTCAGCCCGCTGGCGGGCCCCTTCCAGGTGCGTGAAGGAACTCTGGACGCTGTCTGCCATGCGGTTGATCGAATCGGCAAGGAGCCCCATCTCGTCATCGCTGGTCTTCCCGATCCGGAAGGACAAGTCGCCTTGCTCGATCTTCTGAAGACCCCCGGAAAGCATGGTCACCCGGCCGGTCAGCATGTTGGCCAACCAGACGGCAATCAGAATCACGAGCACGATCATCAGGGTCGTCATCCCTGCCAGGGACCATGCCGTTTTGCTCATGCTCGAAAAAATCATGTCGTGGGTATCATTTGCGGTTTGCTTCATCTGAGTGCTGTAGACGTTGACTCGGGTATCCAGCAGCGCTTTCGTTAAGGTGGCTGCCTTGTGGAACTCATCCACATTTGCCCCAATGGTCACGTAGCCGAAGCCGCGGGGCGTCTTGCCATATTTCCCGGTGAAGTAAGGGATGGTCGCCGCCGTCGTCAACTTCCAGACTCCCGACCAGAGGATGGCGAAGGAACCCGACCCCCCTTGCTTGGTCAGGTCGTACCAGCCCTGGCACTGCGGGGCGAAGTTGAGGTAGCGCCCGTCCAGCCCTCGGATGCCTTCCTTGATCAGCTCCACGGAGGGCTTCTTCTCCCGGCTCTGGTGATCAAAAGCCGGTACGATTTCAAGGTACTTTCTCAGTGATTTGCCACTCTGCTTCCACCCTTTGTAAATCGAGGCCTCGAGCCAGGGGGTTTCGTAGTCCCCTGTTTTCGGATTGAACCCGATGATCGATTGATGCCGAGGGTGGGCGATGTTTCGGTCCCGATAGTCCCACATGAAGGCATAGTTGCCATTCGACGCATCCGGAATGGGCGTATAGCGGGCCTCCGTAGGCATCAGGTTGTCTGTAAAACTCATCACATGATCGTGATTGAGCGCCAGAGTCACATATCCGATCGTCTTGCCGTTCCTGACTGCGGGGGTTGCCCACCGGATGATCCCCTGGAAGCGCTTGCCTAGGGGATTCTCTCTGCCAGAGTAGGCTTCCTTTCCCGGAGCGAAGGGAACCTTGGCCTGCTCTGCGGCTTCTGGTGTAACCGGCCCGTAGTAGTGGGATCGAACGTAGGGACCAATCACGTCCGAAACATAGATCTCTCCGGGCAGCAACCGTTTCAAGTCCTCAAAGTAGGTCTCCGCACAGGCATAGGTGTTCCTCTTCTGCGCCACATTCCGTAACTCCCTGGACAGCAACCCTGTCGCCGAAACCTTCACCCTCTCAAGACCGTCCAGATCCACGAACGTCATCTCGTGATAGAGAGGTCGCTCTTCCCTCAAGCTGGAGAGGTCCGGGGGACGATAATTGAAATCCAGCTTGTTCTCGGGGTTATCTGGTTCGATCGTTTCTGAACGTGTCGTCTGTTTGGTCTCCTGCATCCAGGATTTCCCATCCCCACTCAGAACCCATTTCCCGGGCACCACCAGGGCACGAGTCCGGTTCCTCAGGAAACGCTCGAAATCGGCCGCGGTAGGTTCGAGGGCCGCTGCCAGAAGCACATCATTGTCCCGGGCCTTCAGGAACTCTGCGACGGCCAGCGCAGTGTCCGTCGTCAGCCGCTCGATGAGTTCCCGTGACTTGAGGTCGAGGGCACGCACCGATTCCTTGGCCATCACATCGCTCAACTCTCCCACGGTGTCGCGCATACTCCCGGCCATGCGCGAGCTGCGGTCTGACACTTCCCTGCCTAGCCGGGTGACCCCCTGCCAGGCAAGCAGCGCCAGCAGCAGCATAGGGACCACCTTGATCGCAACAAACAGGGCGACAAGCTTCGTGCGAATGCCGAGCCGAGTCAGATATCCTTTCATCCGAATCTCTCCGCTGATCTTGGAACGCTTGTCCCCGCCTGCGGTTCCGCCATCGGACGGAACGGCTGAGTGGCTTCGAGCGACCTGGACAGTTGGGCTTTGGGCGATGTGATGGCTGTGCTTCGCACGAAGGCTTCGGCCTGTTTATAAAGGTCGAAACCACCAGCGGGGGACTTGCCAGCATCAGCCATGATCCCTCTCTTATCGGTCGGGTGGCCGTAAGGCTGATTTTTATCCCACCGCAGCGTTTCCTGGTACATAAAAGGAGCTGCAGATGCTTCTGCGGCTCCTTTTATGTTGGTAAGGACTACTCAAGTAGAGGGCCCGAGAACCGTCAGCCGTGCCCTTCGGGCTTTGCTCCCTGGGCGCCCTTCCGGCCGCGGCTGATAGTGAACTCGCCGAGCATCATGGGCACGGCGGCCTTCAGCATGAGGGTGAAGACCAGGAAGCCCAGGGCGAAAATGCCCGCGGCCACAGAGATCTCGGTGATGGAGGGCGTGTAGACGTAGATCTCGCCCAGGGCATCGGGGGTGAGGCCGGGGATGATGAGGCCCATGCCCTTCTCGATGTAGACGCTGGCGTAGATCAGCACGCAGCCGATGTTGAGGGTCACCCAGTTGGTGCGCGTCTTGGGCACCAGGAAGAGGATGAAAGCTATTGCGCCGCAGATGATCGACGCCCAGGCGTAGGGCACCAGGGTGTTGTGCCCCTTGAGGCCGAACAGTAGGTACTCGAAATAGACCATGTGCTCTGTGCCGGAGTAGAGCTCCTTGAAGGACTCGGCGGCGGTCAAGAAAAGGTTGAAGCCCATGGTGTAGGCCATGAGTTCGGCGATCTTGAAGATGGCCTCGTCCTTGATGGAGAGCTTGGTTGTCTTCCGCAGGATCTGGAGCAGGATCAGCAGGATCGCCGGGCCCGAGCAGAAGGCCGAGGCCAGGAAGCGCGGAGCCAGGATGGCCGAATTCCAGAAGGGGCGGGAGGCCAGGCCGTTGTAGAGGTAGGCGGTGCAGGTGTGGATGCTCACGGCCATGGGGATGGACAGCAGCACCAGGGGGGTCACCAGCTTCTTGACGTAGTGGCGCTCGGTGTAGGCGCAGTAGAGCAGGTAGGTCACCACGAAGTAGTTGAGGACCAGGTAGGCGTTCAGCACCAGCACGTCCCAGGCCAGCATGGACTGGGGCCAGTTGAGGCGGCCCACCAGGGGCATGATGTGCCAGAAGCGGTCGGGCCGTCCGATGTCCACCATGACGAAGCCCAGGCACATGACCAGGGCGCTGATGGCCAGCATCTCGCCCAAGATGGTGATCTCCTTGATGGGCTCCCAGTCGTAGATATAGGCAGGGATCACCAGCATGATGGCGGCCGCGGCCACGCCCACCAGGAAGGTGAAGTTGCCGATGTAGAAGCCCCACGAGACCTGGTCGCGCATGTTCGTGACCAGGAGGCCGTTGTTGACCTGACCCATGTAGGCGACGACACCGGAGGTGATGAGCAGGAGGAGGAAGCCGACCCAGATGTAATACATCCGGCTGCCCCGGAGCATGAGGCCCACGGTATCGAGGATGAACTGCTTGAAGTTCCGCAGATTGGTCATGGCCTCACACCCCGTAGAAGTAGAAGAAGGTGGGTTGGGTGTTCAGGTCTTCCTTCAGCTTGAAGACACGCTTGGTCTCCAGCGTCTGGCGGATCTCACTCTTGGGATCCAGCAGGTTGCCGAACTTGCGGGAGCCCGTGGGGCAGATTTCCACGCAGGCCGGGTAGAGGCCCTTGCGGGTGCGCTGGACGCAGAAGGTGCACTTCTCCACCACGCCCTTGGGGCGGGGGCGATTGCCTAGGTAGTGGGTGACCGGGTTCACGTCGGCGGCA
>CAIMQW010000247.1 GCA_903843705.1 uncultured Holophagaceae bacterium
CCGAGCGCCCCGCCCGGCCACGCCGGGAAGACGGCGACACCCGTCCCCGCACGGGTCCCAGCGACCGTCCCGCCCGCCCGCGCCGCGATGAAGGCGAGGAGCGGCCCCGCCGCACCTTCGGCGCCGCCGAGCGCCCCGCCCGGCCCCGCCGGGAAGACGGTGAAGCCCGCCCCCGCACGGGCCCCAGCGACCGTCCCGCCCGTCCGCGCCGCGACGAAGGCGAAGAGCGGCCCCGCCGCACCTTCGGCTCCGCCGAGCGCCCCGCCCGGCCTGAGAGCCGCCCGCGCCCAAGCGGCGCGCCCGCTGGCGACCGTCCGAAGCGGACCTACACTGAGGGAGCCGCGGGTCGCCCCGCTCGCAAGCCCGCTCCCCGTCCCGGCAAGCCCAAGCCTCGGAAGTCCTGAGCCTCTTCACCCCCTGGTGGGTCCCATGCGCCTCCTGTCCATCCTCCTGGTGTGCCTGCCTCTGGCGGCCCAGGAAGTGGCTGGGTTGCCCGAGGTCCATCCGGGCTTCCGCTCCCGGTTCGATACCGATCCCCTCACCCGGGTCCAGCTCGTCACTCCGGGGTGCTGGGAAGGGCTGCGGCTCAGTGCCGCGCGTCCGCCCCTGCCAGCGCCCCAGCGCCGCACCGGCCAGGCCACGGTGGAGGTGTGGGACTTGGCCTACCAAGAGACCCCTCGCCAAGAGGCCTTCAGCCTTTACCGCAAGGACCTCCGGAAGAGCCTCACCCGTGCCATGGAGCAGCCGCCCTCCCGCCACGCCGCCATCGAACTGGGCGAGCTGATGCTCTCGGACCCAGCGCACCCTGAGCGGCTGAACCTGACCCGGGTGCAGTCCATGCAGGAGCGGTTCAACCGGCCGCCGGGCTCAAGCCGACGCTAGCCGGGGCCTCAGATGTGCTCCTGGTAGAGCTTGTCCAGGGCCAGGGCCATGTCGAGGTCGCGCTGGGTGACGCCGCGGCTGACATGGGTCGTGAGGATGGCCACCACCCAGCGGTAGCCTAGGGTCAGGTCCGGATGGTGGTTCATTCGCTCGGCACACTCGGCGGCGGCGACCACGAAGCCGAGTCCCCGCGGATACGCTGAGAATACGTAGCGGCGGCGGAGGGTGAGGCCATGGGAGTCGCCCTGCGCCACCCACTCCGGATGCACCTGAATAAAGGCCTCGAGGGCGTCGGGGCTGACCAGATCCTTGGACATCGCTACTCCTGTAAGTCATCCTACATCTGCCTCCTGCGAGTCTCGCCATGCCCTTTGACCCCCTCCCTCTGTCCGGCCGCACTGCCTTCGTCACGGGGTCGTCCCGGGGCATTGGTCGGGCCATTGCCGTGGAGCTGGGCCGCTGGGGGGCGGATGTGGTGGTCCACGCCCAGAAGAACCTGGACCTGGCTGAGTCCGCCGCCGCCGAGATCCGGGCCCTGGGTCGGCGTTCCCTGGCGGTGCTGGCGGACGTGCGGGTGAAGGCCGACATGGAGGCCGCTGCCGACCGCGTGAAGGCCGAGCTGGGGCCAGTGGACATCCTCGTGAACAACGCCGGCACCCGGCAGGACGGCCCCTTCATCCTCATGAGCGAGGAGAAGTGGGACGAGGTCATGAACGTGAACCTCCGTGGCACCGTCTATGCCACCAAGGCCTTTGTCCGGGGCATGATGGCGCGCAAGTGGGGCCGGATCGTCAACATCGTGAGTCCCACAGGCATCATCGGCATGGCCGGCCAGACCAACTACGGCGCCAGCAAGGGCGCCGTGATCGCTCTGACCCGCAGCCTCGCCCGCGAGATGGCGCCCTTCGGCGTACTGGTGAACGCCGTGAACCCCGGTTTTATCCACACCGAGCTGACCGCGGATGTCTCTGAGGAGACCAAGCGCGAGCTGCTGGCGCCCACCATCCTCAAGCGGCAGGGTGAGCCCGAGGAAGTGGCGAGCGTGGTGGCCTTCCTGTGTTCGAACTGGTCCAGCTACATGAGCGGCCAGATCGTGAACGTAGACGGGGGCTTGTGTCCTTGAGGGGGTCTCAGGCCAGCGTCTGACCCGCCGCCCAGAGGGTGTTGGCCAGCAGCCCCGCGATGGTGAGGGGCCCCACCCCGCCAGGTACCGGGGTCACGGCGGAGGCAACTTCCATGGCCTCGCCGAACCGGACATCGCCGCAGAGGACAGCGCCCTTGGTCCGGAGCAACTCCAGCTTCCGGGGCTCGGCGGCGAAGATGCGCTCGCCCAGAGCCAGGTCCGTGATGCGGTTGATACCCACGTCCAGCACCACGGCACCGGGCTTGATCCAGGAGCCTTCCACCAGGCCGGGCTGGCCCACAGCGGCCACCAGCAGGTCCGCCTCCCGGCAGACCGCCGGCAGGTCCCGGGTGCGGCTGTGGGCAATGGTCACCGTGGCATGCTGTTCTAACAGCATGAGGGCCATGGGCTTGCCAACGATCTCGCTGCGGCCCAGCACCACCGCCCGCAGCCCCTTCAGGGCCAGGCCATGGTGGGCCAGCAGGGACATGCAGGCAGTGGGAGTGCAGGGACGCAGCCCCGGCAAGCCCTCCAGCAGCAAGCCCTGGTTCATGGGGTGGAACCCGTCCACGTCCTTGGCTGGGCTGATTCGGTGCAGGGCCCGCTTGGCGTCGAGCCCCTTGGGCAGGGGCAGCTGCACTAGGATGCCGTCCACCGTGGGGTCAGCGTTCAGCTGGTCGATCAAGGCGTCAACCTCGGCCTGCGGGGTCTCCGCAGGCAACCGGAATTCCAGGGACCGGATGCCCACCCGGCCGCAGGCGGCACCCTTGTTGCGGACGTAGACCTGGCTGGCTGGGTCCTCGCCCACCAGCACCACGGCCAGCGCCGGGGGGCGCAGCCCCTTGGCCAGCCGGACCTCGACCTGGAGCCGAACGTCCTCGAGCATGCGGTCCGCGTGCGCCTTGCCGTCCAGAATCGTGGCCATGGTCGCCCCCCTCTCTTCCATTGAATCCGAGGGGCACCGGGCCCTCACCAACTAATTGCACTCGAGCGGCAGCTTGCCTCCCGCCCGGGGCCGGGCCGTTATGCCACCTTGAGGTTCGTGGCAAAAGGCGGTAGACTTCAGGCTCAATTCGGCCATGGTGTCCCGTCTCGGGTGCCAAGACTGGGTGGGTTCGACCCACCTTTTTTGTTTTTATCCCGGAGTGTCAGTGGATCTGAAGAAAGTGCAGCCTCCTCTCGAGCGCCAGCTGGCCCTGCTGGGCTATGAGCTGGTGCAACTCGAGACCGTCCGCGAGGGCAAGGATGAGATGCTGCGCCTTTATATTGACCACCTGGACGCCGAGACCAGCCGCCGCAAGGTCACCCTGGAAGACTGCACGACCGCCCACGAGGGCCTGCTGCTCTGGATGGACGTCGAGTTCCCGGACCTGCGCGAGAAGCTCGGTATCGAGGTGAGCAGCCCCGGCATGGAGCGCCCCTTGGTCAAGGCCGACCACTTCCGCCGCTTCGCCGGCCGGCTCTGCCGCGTGCAGACCGCCGCGCCCATCAACGGGCAGAAGCGCTTCAAGGGGTGGATCGGCCCCCTGGAAGGCACCAGCATCACCCTGGAGGAGGACGGCGTCATCAAGACCGTGCCCCTCGAGGCGATCCAGAAGGCGCGTTTGGCACCTTTTGATGAGGAAAAGACCCCGCGGCCCAAGCACCTGGCCGCCTGTTTCACTGAAGCACCTGATCCCGGCGGCGTAGAGACAAGCGCCGTCGAAGCCGAGGAGGCCTGATATGGCAACGGTAGCAACGACCTTTTTTGACAGCGTGAAGATGATCGCCGCGGAAAAGGGCATCCCTGAAGAGGATGTCTTTGCGGCAGTGGAAGAAGCCCTGGCCAAGGCCGCGGACAAGTACTTCAACGCTCAGGATTTCTACGGCAACTTCCAGGCCCAGATGGACCGGGAAACGGGCGAGTTCCACGTCTATGCCCTGAAGCAGGTTGTGGCCGAGGTCGAGGAAGAGGACCTGGAGATCAGCCTGGTGGAAGCCCAGCTGCTGAACCCCGATGCCGCCGAGGGCGATACGCTCTGGCTGCCTCAGGACACCAGCCAGCTTGGTCGCATTGCCGCCCAGGCCGCCAAGCAGGTGCTGGTTCAGAAGGTCCGCGAAGCGGAGCGGGAGCGCATCTTCACCGAGTTCGCCGACCGCATCGGCGAGGTCCTGGTGGCCGAGGTCAAGCGCTTCGAGAAGAGCGCCATCATCCTCGAGATCGACCGGGTGGAAGCCATGCTCCGGCGCAGTGAGGCCCTCCGTGGGGACCGCTTCGACAAGGGCCAGCGGATCAAGGTCGTCATCGTCAGCGTCGATCGCAGCGCCAAGGACCCCCAGGTCCAGGTCAGCCGCACCGATCCCCGGCTGCTCATCAAGCTCTTCGAGAACGAAGTGCCTGAGATCCATGACGGCACCGTGGTCATCCGCAACTGCGTCCGGGAAGCCGGGGACCGCGCCAAGGTGGCCGTCCACAGCCTGGACCCCGACGTGGATCCCGTGGGCGCCTGCGTGGGCCTCAAGGGCAGCCGCGTCCAGGCCATCATCCGCGAGCTTAAGAACGAGAAGATCGACATCGTGCGCTACTCCGACGACTCGGCCCAGTTCATCGCCAACGCGCTGAACCCGGCCAAGGCCCTCCGAGTGAACCTGGTGGATCCCGAGGGACGCCGGGTCGAGGTCGTGGTGGATGACGAGCAGCTCAGCGTCGCCATCGGCAAGCGGGGCCAGAACGTGCGCCTCGCCGCCAAGCTGACGGGCTGGAATATCGATGTCCGCAGCGAGACCGACAAGCGCCGCGAAGCCGAGGCCGCCATGGGCCTAGCCCTACCG
>CAIMQW010000248.1 GCA_903843705.1 uncultured Holophagaceae bacterium
CCTGATTATCGGCGACCCTCAGCCTGAAAATCAGACATCAGCCGCCTCCGAGGCATGAAGTCGGTGGCCTTGAAAATAATTCACCTGGGCCTTGTGTTATAGGTTAGAACCTATAAACTGTAATCAGGATGCCCCGGGGAGGGAGATTGCCCAAATTCCCATTCAAACAAAATCAGGACGACCCTGACCGGAAACCTAAAGCCGGGCAAGGCGAACCTAAGCCCAAGGACCAACCACGAGCGATGCCGCCAGAATTCCGAGCGGCGAGTGCGAGTGGTGGCAGTAAACCGCCTAGCGGGGCGAAAGTCCCGGATTCCCTCACTTTGGGCGAGGCCAAGGCTTCGCTTGGAGCCAACCAGAAGATATTGACTCTCACCGCTAAGAACCTCATGGATCTGGCTCATTCCGATGGGTGGGCCGGACAGCCCCACAAGGACCTGCCTCCAGGAGTTCTCGTCAGGCTGACCTATCGGGGGCGCGACGCGGTGACTATCCCGGAAATAATCCAGAGCAAACTCCAGGCCCGGTTGATCCTGGAATCCCTTGAAATTTCTGAGTCCGAATGGCCTGAATCCGTTTGGTAGGAGGTTCTATGCAGACATACTTCATCCGCTTCCAACGTCTCCAAGACGACGAGACGGGTTTCCCCGTGCTTGTCGTGAAGGGCCCCAGGGGGAAGGCGATAGCCGTAGGCTCCGGTCCAACCATGGCCGAGGCGGAGGCTCAACTCCGTGGGCTTGTGCAAGAGTCCCTCGCAGGGATCGCCGAGGAGCCCAGGGATCCCATGTCCCTCCTCTCCCGTGGAGTGCCACCCAAGGACTCCCTGGTGCTCACCTCGAAGGACTTGTTCCCGATTCTGCTTCGGTACCACCGTCTGAGGTCAGGGCTCACCCAGGAACAGATGGCCCAGCGCCTAAAAATCTCCCAGCCGACCTATTCGGGGTACGAGCGGTGGGATGCGAACCCGTACCTCAGCACCGTGGAGGCCATTGGGGAAGCCCTCGGTATCCGGGTTGTGATGCTCTTCCCAGATGTGGCCTAAATAGGCCCGGGCCGGTCCTTACGCCGGTCGCCCCATCCATCCCAGGTTCAGCAGTGGTTGGGGCAGCGCCGGAGTCTGGACAGCCACAGTCAATAATCGCGACAACATGGATTTCAGGTCGAAGCGCCGGTTGAAGCGGTATTGGAACTCGGCCAGGTAACGGTCTAGGTGGGTCCTCCCGACCCAGCGGGTCACGCCCACGATGTTGCCCTTCAGGTTTCCCAGGACGGTGTTCACCCAGGGGAAGGCCGGGTGCTTGGCGGAACGCCAACCGCCAGGCATCTTGTGGGGCTCGTGCTTGAACCCGGCTTCGTCCAGGAAGTTGTAGGCCTTCCATCCATCCGTCAGGATCGTGGAGCCCTTGGCGAAGCCCCGACCAAACCAGGGTTTCAGATCCCTGGCTGCCACATGCTTCAAAGCCTTCATCCGCAGGTGCAGGACGGAGGCGGGGTTCGCCGGGTCGGTCTGGACGGCTACGACGAAGGGAGTCTTACCCGCTGCGCCTCGGCCCCGCTTTCCAAGGTGGCGCTCTCCGCCCATGTAGGCGTCGTCCACCTCGATCCGGCCCGAAAGAACCGTCTGGGCCTCCCGCTCCAGCATCACCTGCATGATCTTCTGCTTCATGACCCAGGCCGTCTCGTAGTGGACCCCAAGCTGGCGCTTCAATTCCAGGGCCGAGATGGAGTGCTTGCCCTGGGTGAGTAGGTGCATGGCCTGGAACCAGACCGTGAGGAGGAGCTTCGTGCCCTGGAAGATGGTCCCGGCGGTCGGGCTGGTCTGCTTCCGGCAGTCCTGGCACTGGAACAGGCCACGGGACAGTCGGCAATGGCGGGTGGACCCGCACTCGGGGCACACGAATCCGTGGGGCCAGCGGGCCTTGCAGATGGCCTCGACGCACTGCTCCTCGGTGCCGTAGCGGGCCATGAACTCCCGGAGGGAAAGGCCCTTCTGGAATTGGATGTCGTACCTCGGCATGTCGCGTTCTCCACTGAAAACATCGGTTCCAGTGATGGACATTCCCTGTCTCATACGAAGAAAGTTGAGGCGTCACCTACACTTTTCGAGGTGTTGATGCCTGGCTTTCAGGCTGAGGGTCGCCGATAATCAGGCAAATTTTATGTCGGCTTCGGGGAACCATATGGAATATGCGTTTGACTCTCGTTTTGGCCAACAGTTGTGTGATTCGATCGCAAGAGAGCTTGGCTTTGTCTGTAGTTTCATGGGGAATGGCGGCGTCATTGTCGCGTCCAGTGCGCGGGAAAGAATCGGGCAGGTCCATGCCGTAGCCGCCCGGATCATGGCCGGTGAGATGAGCCAAAAGGCTGTCACGGCTGAGGAGGCCGCCCGCTCAAATGGCGTCAGGGAAGGCCTCAATATCGCCATTGACCTTGACGGTGTCCGGCTCGCGAGTTTCGCCATAGCCGGCGCGTTGGACAAGGTTGAACCACTGGCTCACGTCATGAGCCAATTCGTCATTCTGGTGATGCGGGTTCAGTTCGCCGACAAGGCTCGGCTAGCCCATGTCGCAGCGCAGGTGGATCGGGCTGATCAGGCAGTCACCACGGCCTTTTCCGCTTCAGAGGGCGGGGAAGCGGCTGTCAATGCCCTGATGGATGCAACCAGCCTCATCAGCTTGTTCATCGAGCAGATTCAGAGTGTTGCACGGATGACCAATATGCTGGCCCTGTATGCCAGGATCGAGGCTGCGCGTGTCGGTGATGCCGGCCAGGGTTTTGCGGTCGTTGCGACTGAAGTCAAGAGCTTATCAACCAGATCGGCCACGAGCACGGAGGAGATCACGAGGCAGGTCGGACAGGTTCAGGCGGCCGCCAAGGGAGTCATCGGCTCCTTTTCCGCCGTGTCAAAGTCCGTCGGCTTCCTGAAGTCTTCCATTGCCCAAATCGCAGCGACCATGGCGACGGCAGAAACCCTTGAGAACGGGGCAACAACCGTGACCGCATTCGATCCTGCCTTTGGCCAGGAGCTGTGCGACATGGTCGCTGGACGACTTGGCTACGTTTGTTCCTTCATGGGAAAGGGTGGCGTCATTGTGGCGTCCAGCGCCCGAGACCGGGTCGGCAACATCCACGCTGTTGCCGCCAGCATCATGGCTGGGAAAATAGACGAACGGGCTGTGACCGCCGAAGAAGCCGCGACCTCGGAGGGAATGCGGGAAGGTTACAGCGTCGGCATTGACCTTGGAGGCGTAAGGGTGGTCAATTTCGGGATCGGGGGGCCTCTGGCAGAAGTCACACCGCTGGCGCGGGTGATCAGCCGATTTGTAACCTCAGTACTGGGCTCCCGGAGTGCCGATTCAATCCGGAATCACTGGGTCTCCCAGCAGATCGAGACAACTACCCAATTCGCTGCGGATGCGGAGAGCGACGCGAAGGACGCCATAGACACGATCGGCCTGTTGACCGAAGCAATCAGTCAGATCGGGTTTATTACGGGCCAGATCCGAGACATCGCAGAACAGACCAACCTCCTGGCGTTGAATGCCACCATCGAGGCCTCGCGTGCCGGCGCCGCGGGCAGGGGGTTCGCAGTTGTAGCGAATGAAGTGAAGTCCCTCTCCAAGCAGGCGGGGGAAGCCACCTTCGACATCCATCGCCAGATCAGCATGATTGAGCGTGAAACCCGCAATGTGCACGAAGCCATCTCGGCCGTATCCCGGTCGGTCCACGAGATCACCACCCAGGTGGCGAGGATGGCCGCGTAGCCTGGTGACTGCTCCCCGCCCTAAAGGACGGGGCTTCCAACTGAAATAGCTGGAGTGCTGGTGTCACAGACGGGGCCCGATGGAGGCACCCCGTTAATCTTTGGGACCAGAAAGGCCAGTCCCGCGATGGTGTCTGCCGCGTGTTCATCGGCGTGGTCGTGGTGCCCACAGCAGGGAAGGTAGATGGACTCTCCCTTCCGGTGCTGCTTCGCCACGATGACCGAGTGCTTCAGGCACACCCGCGAGGTATACCAACTCGGCGCGACGACCTCTGGAATACCATTCCAGAGCAGCTTGCTTGCCGCACGGCGCTGATACTGGCCCTTCGAGCCATTATTCAACATCTTGTTAAAAGCCCGGCCTTTGTAGGACGGGCTGTCCTTCTCGATGGCCTCCACCGTCAGGTCCTCGCGGACCACGGCGGCGCCATGTTTCTTTGCCAACTCGACCTCCTGGGTCGAGAGATAGCCAAACCAGCACTTCTTGATGCTGGCGACCTTTCGGTAGCACACCCTCCGGGCGGCCTTCAGATCATTGATCCGCCCCAGCAGTTGGAAGAAGGCGCAGACCTTGGCCGAGGCTTTCTTATTCTCCGGCAGGATCATGTCTCCGGGTTCCAGCCCCAACTCTTTGACCAACTCGGCCTTCAGGGCATCGAGGGTGTTGTCGTCCAGGTCGATCCGGGACTTGTAGCCGTCGATGCCCTCGCAGAGCACCTTGATCCGCTCCATGAACGGGCGGCCCGAGAACCGGTGGCGCTCCAGGACGATGGTGCCTTCGGGAAGGCGGTGCCCTTCCAAGTGCTTCTGGGACTGTTCCTTGGTATCCAGGACCTCCAGGCTGGACCGGATCTCCTCCAGGTTGACCGCGGCGGGTGCCTCCAGGACCGACAGGCAGATGGTGTTGGTGTAGCCGAAGTCCCGGCCCACGAACCGTTCCGCCACGGTCGGCTGCTCCGGCTTGGGCTTCCCGGCCACCAGGCGGACACCCACAGACCTGGACGAGATCTCCAGGATCAGGGAGGCCCATCCGGTCTCGGTCGTCTCCAGTCGCTTGGCGATCTCTGGTGTCAGCGTCAGGGGTATCCGAATCCGTTCAGACCGCGGTTCCGCCCCAGAGATATCCAGGAATCGGCAATATCGCTTGTTCTGGTCATCCTCCAGAAGGAACGAGACCCCTGTCCGCAGGGCCATGGCCTCGGTGCTCTGTCCAGTGGGCAGCATCCGCGAGTCGATGTGGAGTTGTAGGACGAACTCGTCCTTCGCCCCGAACTCGGGCGGCCGGTGCCCCTTCTGGACGCAGGCGTGGATATGCAGCAGGATCGCCACCTGGTTTCCGGTCAGGCCGGAGCGGCTGCCCTCCAGTGCCACGGCCCTAAATGCCGCAACAGCCTTCCCGGAGGAGGCGAGTTGCTTTAGGCCCTCGATCTCTGTGGCGGTCACCGCCGTCTCGATCTCCTGGGGGATGTTGATGAAACAGGGCCGGTCGCCACGGGACTCGTGGTAGATAATCTCCTGATCGACGTGACGGAGCCGCCCGACCAACTTGCGGAAATAGCGGTCATCAGCCTCCTCCAGAGCGGGCTTGACCCGCAGTCTGGCGGACTCTCGCCAGACGGAGTTCAGGCCAGCCTTGGCCCTCTGGACCTCCAGTAGGCGCTGGTTTAGGTCGTTCGAGGCGAGCGTCCCGGCCAGCGGCTCCTGGGTGAAGCAGGCTGAGGCCATATTGCGCATGAGGTCCAGGACCTGGGCGCGGAGGGCAAGGATGGACGCCAACTTGGTGGCCGAGAGCTTGCCGATGCCGAGCGGGAACGCTCGCATCTCCCAGCCCTTTCTGGCCTTGTTTCCGCCAAACGCCATCCCGCCAATCCTTGTTACTCGCTGCAATTACAGGATACCGCTGATTCCAGTATTGTTTGCGCAAGGGCGCATATCAAGAGCCATCAACTGCACGGCTTGACCTCCACCTAAAGGAAGAGGGTTGCGCCGCAACTCTGCTCAACCGGCCCCCGGGGCCTTGGCAGGCAACCAGTCCGCCGGGCCTCCCAAAGGCCCTGCGCGTGGTTCTGGGGGGGACTCAAGCTAGCTACTCCAGCCCCAGCCGCTCGCGGAGCTTGGGGGTGGCGCCGCGACTGGCTTCGAGCTCGACGCCACCCGTCATGCGCACCAGGACCCGGGCGCCGCCGCCTGAGGAGCGAAGGCCCAGCACCGCCTCGGGACGGATGAGCAGGTGCCGGTGGATGCGCAGCAGGCCCGCGTCGGGGAAGCAGGCCTCCACCTCGCCCAGGGTCTTCCACTTGGTGCGGAAGCGGTCCCCGGCGAAGGCCCACACCACCTGCTCCTCCACCTCGAAAAAGGCCGTCTTCGCCAGGTCCAGGAAGAGCATGCCGCCACCGGCGGTGACGGGATAGCGCGTGGGGCGGGGGCCCTTCTCCGGTTCAGCGCTCTCCTCGCGGCCCAGATGCCGCCGGATGCGCGCCAGAGCCTTCACCAGCCGCGGTGTGGTCACAGGCTTCAGCAGGAAGTCCACGGCCTCCAGGTCGAAGGCCTCCACCGCGTGCTCGGCGAAGGCGGTCACGAAGACGACGGGCACCTGGGCGGGCAGGGAGGCGCGCAGGGCGAGGCCGTCCAGGCCCGGCATCTGGATGTCCAGGAAGAGGCCGTCCACCGCGGGTGCGGTCCGCATCCACTCCTCCATCTCCAGCCCGTTGCCGAAGGTGGCCACCACCTCGCAGCCGCAGTCCTCCAGCAGGCGGGTCAGGCGCTTCTGGTTCAAGGGCTCGTCTTCGGCGATGGCCACCCGCAGCGGATTCATGCGCCCAGCCTATCCCGCACCCGCAGCTCAGCCAAGGTCCAGCCGTCCTCAGCCCGCAGCTCCAGGGAGGCGTCCAGGCGCGGCGTCAGGGCCAGGCGCTCCCGCAGGTGGTGGAGGCCGGTGCCTTCGGCCTGGCCGGACTGGAAGAGCTGGCCGGTGTTCGCCACACGGAAGACCAGGTCCCGGGAGGTGCGGGCCACGCCGATGCGCAGCGTGCCGCCCTCGGAGTGCGTCGCGATGCCGTGCTTGATGGCGTTCTCCACCAGAGGCAGCAGGAGCAGGGGGGGCAGCGTCAGGGCGTCGGCCCACTCGGGCCAGTCCCACTTCACCTGCAGGCGGGCGCCGAGGCGGATCTCCTCGATGCCCAGGTAGTGCTTCAGCAGGGCCCGCTCCTGGCCCAAGGGTAGCTCCGTGGCCCCGCTCTGGCGGGTGAGCATGCGCAGCATCTCCACCAGCCCGATGATGGCCTCCTCCGCAGCGTCCGGATCCTCGTGCACCAGCTCCGCCAGCCCACCCAGGGTGTTGTAGAGGGCGTGGGGATGAAGCTGGGCCTGGAGGGCCCTCACCTGGGCCTGCCGGGCCCGCTCCAGCAGCTCGGCTTCCGTGGACTCGGCCCGCTCCTTGTCGGCGAGGAACCAGCCCAGCACCATGGCGAAGGGCAGGTTCAGCAGGAAGAGCATGAACTCCTGGCGGTGGGCCGGGAAGGTCCGGGCAAAGAGGCCCGGACCTTCGGCGGGCTCGCTGTCCACGGAGTCCGTGGCCTCTGTCTCCTGGGGCTCCTGCCGCCGCAGGGCGGGCTTGGGCTGAGGCTGCGCGACGGGGGGGCGCGGTTGCTCCTCGCGGGCCTGAGGCACCGCATCCTGGGTTCGGGGAGTCTGGTCGCGCTGCTGCCGATCCCCGTCCCGCCTTGGGGGACGCGGCCCCCGGCGCTCTTCGGGCGGGAGGAGCTCCCATGGCACCTCGCCGGGGTTGTGGGGTGGCTTCGCTTCCCGATCCCGGGGCGGGTCACCGCGTCGAGGCTCCCGGGCCGGCGGGTCCTGGGGATTGGGCGGCTTGGCTGCCTCGCGCTCCTGGAGGACCAGGGCCGACTTGGATTCGGGCGCAGGGGGGGCGGGGTTCGGCGTCGCCGCAGGCCGGGCCGGGCGGGGCGGGCGGGCGGTCTGATCCTGGGGAAACACCCCCTGCATGAGCAAGAGCAGAGCAGCAAGCCAGGCCGCGTTCCAGGGCAGGGCCTGGAGGCAGCCGCGCCAGAGGGGTGCCACGGGCCGCGCATCCTGGGTCCACTGCCAGGGGATGGGGCTGAGGGCCAGATGCCCCGCCAGCACCAGGGCCGGCACCACGAACTCGCCCACGCCCAGGCGACCGAAGGGCTGGTCCGCGAGCAGGCGCACCGCCACCCACGCGAGCCCGAAGACCAGCAGGGCGACCCAGGTGGCCGGGAGCCGGAACCGCTTGGCCGTGGAGGCTGGGAAGTCCTGGATGCGCATGGGGGACCTTGGAGGATGGTGTGGGGTAAGGGTTCAGAAAAGGGTGACAGCCTGGCGGCTCAGGGCGCGTCCCGGACCAGACGGACAAAGTTGAGCCCCCGGATGGCATCGCCCTGCGGTCCGAAGGAGTAGGCGGTGAAGGTGGTACCGCTCTTCGTGACCGTGTGGGTCGTGGCGTAGGCATGGGGCGGCCCGACCTTGGGATCGCTGCGCTGGCAGCCTGCCCCGTGCACATCCACCCAGCCTGTGGAGGGCCAGGCCAGGGCCCGGCCGAAGGAGATGCAGACAGCCTGAGAACCCGCCGAGCCCGTGGTGCTGTAGCCGGAATGGGTGGTAGAGGTCCAGTAGTAGGGGAAGCCGGCGTCCCCATTCTCGTTGGTGATGCCCATGCAGCTGAAGAAGGCCGTGTCGAGGGCCGGCGTGCCGTTGCAATCCGGAGCATTGGTGTAGCTCACCAGGCTGTGCAAATCCTTGGCGTTGGGCAGGCGCCAGTCGGCGTGGCCCAGGTGATTGGCTGCGTTCCGGGCCTGGGCCCAGGCCAGGGCCGCCTGCCAGGTCAGGGCGCTGCTGTTGTCGGCCTTGATCCACATGAGGCCCGTGGCAGCGTCCCGAACGGTGCCGTCCCCCAGGTCCGTAAAGGCGTTGCTACCATAGCCCACGGGGCCCCGCACCAGCTGCACGAAGAAGGTCTTCTCGGCGCCGCCAGGCATGATCAGGTCGTAGCCATTGATGCGGCCGTCGGCCAGGTTCAGGCCAATGAGCTTCGAATAGCCTGTCTCCGCGGGGTTGAATATGAAGAGGTTGCTGGAGGCGTACTGGGAGTCGATGAGCCGCTCGCCGGTGCTGGTCTGGCCGTAGGCGAAGTTGAAGAAGGCTGGGTCGATGAAGGGGGTCAGCACCGAGGTGTCGGTGCCCGGGTAGCTGCTGGGGTCCGTGCCCCTGAAGTTCATCAGGGAATAGAGCTCCTTGATGCTGGGCAGGCGCCAGTCGCTGAAGCCGCCGTAGGCCAGCGCATTCGCCATTGCCACTGAGGCCTGGGCTCCAGACCAGATCTTCTTGTCCGCAGAAGTCGGCGAGGCGAGTGTGGTGTTGGGGCCCCGCATCCACCGCAGGCCCGTGACCGTATCGAGGACGGTCTTGCCATCCCCGGCGAGGGTGTAGGCGGGCGCGTGATCGGCAGACTGGGCATCCTGTCCGTAGAACGCGGCGGAGGCTGCAGGCGCCGGGATCTCCCCGGTGGCGTCGTAGCACTTGGTCTGGCCGGAATCCACGAGGGGGTAGGTGAGCGCAGCATTGGCAAGGCTCACGGTCACGAAACGGGTGGCAGGACTGCTGGACCCACCGGAATTGCTGGCCGTGAGGGTGACAGAGTAGGTTCCGGTGGTGATAAAGGAGTGGGTGGGGCTCTGGGCGGTGCTGGTGCCGCCGTAGCCGAAGGTCCAGGCCCAGCTCGTGGGGCTGCCCGTGGAGGCGTCCGTGAAGCTCACGGTCTGGCCCGGGACGGGGCTGGCGGGGGCGAAGCTGAAGGCCGCCGCGGGGGCCGGGGGCGTCACGGCCGCGGGGGAGGCCGATGAGCCTCCCCTGCAGTAGACGAGCAGCAAGCTGGACAGTGTAAGCGTCAGGAACCAGGTCTCGGCGAGCGTCATGGGTGTCCATTTTATTTCGGCCGCGGGGCCTGAGGCCAGTTACTTGAACAGGGAGCCGGTGGCCGCACTGCTTGTGTAGGAGAGGAAGTCCGCGGAGGTGAGGGAGACTTCCGCAGCAAACAGGAACTGCTTTGTGCAGTTGGAGTAGTCAACGAGAGCGCCATTCTCGGTCACGGTCATGGCGGACTTGCGAAGCGCGGCCAGGCCCGTGAGCTGGGTGCTGGTGAGGTAGGTGCCGCCCACATTCCGGTAGAGCTCGGCGAAGGTGGTCGCGTAGGCGTGGTTGTTTTCGCCGTCCAGGTCGCCGTAGAGCCCGGACCAGGTGGTCACCGTGCTCTGCACCAAGGCCAGGTCCGCGGCGCTGGGCGCCGTCGAGGTGATCAGGCTCCGCAGGGCCTCGGAGATCTTCTGCCGGGCCAGCACGATGTTCGCGGAGGAGTTGCCGCAGAGGTTGGCCTTCTGGGTGGTGGTGAGCGCGTTCATCTTGGCGGCGCCGGCGGCGGAGATGTAGCCCTGCGCGCTTTCGCAGAGGGCCTTGCCGATGGTGGCCGTCATGGTCTCGTCGATGCTGTAGCCGGGGTGGTTCACGGCGGGGGCGTCCTTGAGGTAGAAGGAGCCAAAGTAGGTCCCGTGCCGCTCTGGGCAGAAGTAGACATCCGAGGTCACGGAGCCGGCGTACCAGGAGTAGAGGTCCCCGGCGTAGGTCATCATGGCCACCACCTCGTCGTTGCTGAGGCCCTGGGTCTTGGCGGCCACATCGGCCTCGGTCTTGTCCGGCCAGCCGCTGTAGGCCTTGCCCACCATGGCGCCCAGGTAGCGCTTCTGGTCCGCCGTGAAGGACCGGTAGAGGTTGGCATAGACCACGGCCCGCTCGTAGCTCAGCTGGCCGTCCAACAGGTAGAGGTCCCGGGAGGCCGACTTCACCGCGGCCACACTCAGTCCCGTCGTGCCCGAAGGCAGGGTTCCGTCCAGCAGGAGCCGGAAGGACTTCATCAGGGGATAGCGCTTCCAGGCGTAGAGATTGATGTTGGCCACCTGGCTGCTGGCGAGGGTCTTGAGGGCCGCCACCTGGCTGTCGTTGAGCACATAGAGCACGTTGGAGCTGACCCGGGTCAGGAAGCTGGTGTTGTGCCCCATGTCGCTGGCGTCGTTGTCGCGCAGGCACTGGAAGCCCCAGTAGTCCGCCACCTTCCCCGGCGGGAAGAAGGACTGGGCGCCGAGGTTGCCGGTCATCATGCCGAAGCCCGAGAAGGCGATGGTGGTGCTCTGAGCGCCATCGGAGAGGCACTGGTCCATGTTGAATGGCGGTGCGGTGGCGGCGGTGATGGCGGTAGTGGCTGTCCCCGTGGCGGAGAGGCCCGTGCCGCTGGTGACCTTGCAGCTCAGCGTGACGGTGCCGGTGGCGCCGGGTATGAAGGCGATGCTGTCAGTGGCGGCCCCCACCATGACGGTGCCGTTGGTCACGGTCCAGGTGTAGGTGCAGCCGGTCTGCGTGGGCACCGAGGCCGCATAGCCCGCCTGGCCTCCCATGACGCTCGAAGGGGCGGTGATGCTGCTGGCTGGAGGCGTCCCGCTGACAGTGCTGTTCGTAGCGGCGCTCCCGCCGCCGCAGGCGAAGAGCAGGGCGAGGAGGCCGGCTGAGACAGTCAGGATGAGGGCGGTCTGGGGGCGGTTCGCGGGAGACGGGGTAGCAGGGCTGGGGAGCATCGATCCTCCTGTCGAAGTCGGGGAAGCCATTTCGCTTCCCTCTCACCATCGGCAGTCGCCGGACGCGCCTTCGCTTTCCACTGGGAACAGCCTGTGGCTCCGGATGAACTGCAGGCGCCCGTGGCTGAACGGAAGAACCCGGACCTCAGCCGAAGAGGCCGCTCCCAGTGCCATCCGAGCTGCTGCTGCTGTCGCCCAGGGAGGCCAGGAGTGGGTCCAGGCTGCCCGAGGTGCCCAACAGGAGGTTCAGCAGGTTGCTGTTGGTCGCGGCGCTGTTCTTGCCGCTCAGCAGCGAAGCCACCAAGGCGCTGTTGGACCCCAAGGCAGCGGACGCGCTGTAGGTGCTGGCTCCCCCCTGGAGGCTGGTGACGATGCCCGCCAGGCTCTGGGGGTTCTGCTGGAACCAGGTCTTCAGCTGCGCCAGGTCCCCGCTGAGATCCTTCTGGCTCGAGAGCAAGTCGGTCATGGCCTGGGTGACCGCAGCGGGAGCCTTGGCCAGCTGCTTGGCGGCCGGCGAGAGGGTCAGGTTGTCCCCAAACAGGGTGGCCAGACTGCTGCTGTCCTCGGTACCGGTCCCCATGGCCTGCAGCTGCTGCAGCAGCAGGGTGCCGAGAGCCTGGGGGGTGCTGGAGCTGAGCGAGGTGATGTCCATGAAAACTCCCAGATGACAGGCGGGGTGAACCTTGGCCGTGCTGCGGACATCCTGATGAGAAGGGACAGGGATGCCAGCCTGGCAGTCCTCCGTCCTGGGACCCAAAGGAGCAACCCCTATGCCGGAATCACCCAGCCGCTCTTGCCCGGTGCGCCGCGGTGTCCTAGCGGGCCTGACCCTCGGCGGCCTGCTGCTGCTGGGCGGACTGCAGACGGCCTGCACCCAGGGTCCCACCTTCGCTTACGAGCGAGCCCCCGGAGTGGAGCTCGAGCACCTCCGCCGCTTCGCGCTGGATCCCCGGCGGGACCTGGCCTGGATCATCGAGGGCCAGCGGACGATTCCGGCCCCGGACTACCGGACGGCGGCCATCCGGGAGCTGCAGGCCAAGGGCTTCCGCCTAGTGGAGCCGGAGCAGGCCGACCTCTGGCTGGACGTCATCGTGGCGGTACCCGAGCGCTCCCGGGAGGGTGGCCCGGGGGGCGGGGCCGGCAAGAAGGGTCATGACAAGCGGGGTGGAGGCCCCGGTGGCGGCAAGGGTGGCGAGGGGCGCGGACCCGAGAGCGCCCGGGCGGCGGGAAACCGACCCGAGGCAGGCTATGGGGCCTCCCCCAGCGGAGAAGCGACAGTGATCGTCAAGCTGCTCGCCCGGACCGACCAGCGCACGCTCTGGTCCGGCAGCGGCCTCTTCCCCGCAGCGGACAAGGGGGCGCCAGAGGGACCCCAGGACACCGCCGAGGGACGCATCCGGCAGCTGCTCGCCCCCTGCCCCGGAGGCAGTCCCCGCTGAGGGGCGAGACTCAGGCTGTGGCGTTGAACAGCCGACCGGTGCCACCCTGCAGCTCGCTCGTCTCCTGGCGACCGGCGCTGGCTTCCTGGCGCTCGTCCTGCTTGGTTTCCTGGATCTCGGCTTTGGGTGCAACCGCAGGCGGTGGCGGCGGCGGCTTCACGGCTGGAGCCGAGTAGGCCGGAGAGGTCTGTACGCCCTGGATCGAAGTCATCGCACCCTCCGTGCCACCCGGGGAGACAGCATAGTCCCTCCACAATAGGTCTATCGGAAGGTGCCGCCCGGGACTTGAGGGTAAAGGTTTCGACAAGGGATAGGCGATAGCCCGGTTTTCTTGGGGAAGCCAGGGGTCTGACCTACTGGGCGGGGCCCACAACCACAATCTGGAAGCTTCCGGGCAGCATGGGGGCGCGAGCTGGCTTGCCGTCCTTGGCTTCGGGCACGGGGCCCCACTCGGCGGTGGGCAGGTAGACGCAGTGGTTCTTTTCGTTGACAACCAGGGTCCTGGCCCCTTTCTTGGAGGGGACTGTCGCGGTGACGGTGAAGCGCCCCTGGCTGTCGCCGTGGACCACGGTCAGGGTGCCTTCTCCGTTGGAGGCGTAGGCGTCCCCGGTGCCAGCATCAAAGGCGGCGCCGTCGCAGCCGGCGCCGATGGGCACCTGGGCCAGGAGCTTGCCGGTACGGGCATCCACCACCGCCATAAGCTTGTTCCGGCCCACCGCGAAGAGGCGCTGGCCGGCAGCGTCGATGCCCAGCCCCGTGGGATCCTCCAGGGGCTTCAGGGACCACCGTGCTTCGATCTTGAGGGCCTTGGCGTCGATGGCCAGCAGTTCGGCGGTGTCCTCCACATTCACGAAGACCCGGCCCCGGCCGTCGCAGGCTGAGAACTCGGGCTTGCCGCCCATGGGCAGGGTGGCCTTGACCGCCAGGCTGACCGCGTCGAAGACCGTCGCGTTCTTACCCCGCCCGTTGAAGGTGAACACCTGCCGGGTGGCAGCATCGTAGAGGATCGCGTCCGGATTCTCCCCGGTGGTCTTCACCTCCGCAAGCACCTCCAGGGTGGAGAGCTTGAACACCGTCATGCTGTTCGAGCGGCCGTTGCTGGTGTAGCCCCGGTCCAGGTCCCGGGCCAGGGCCACGCCGTGCACGCCCTGGGTGTTGGGAATCTCGCCCAGCGGTTTGCCCTCCAGGCTCAGCACCATGACCCGCGAGCCGCGGGGCACGAAGAGGCGCCCGGTCTCGGCATCCACGGCCAGGTAGTCCCAGCCGCCCTCGCCCCCCACGGGCAAGGTCTTCAGCAGGCGCAGGCTGTAGGCTGGGGCCGCCGCCTTGGGCGGCGCGGGCACCTGGGCAGGAGCACCGAGGTTGAAGGCGAGCAGGCAGGGCAGCAGGATGGGCACAGGGATACCTCGAAAGGACCAGCATAGCCTCGATGCAGAGAGCCCATCCGCCTCCCGTGCCAAGATGGGGAGTCTCTCCAAACCTGGGCGCCCTTCCAGGAGAGCCCCGCCTGTCCTCCCTCCCGGAGCCCTCCCTGAACCGCCTGTCCCCTGAACCGCCGCAACTCCTGCAGGGCTTCTTCGAGGCCGCCGCGGCCCGCTGGCCCGAGGCGCTGGCCGTGGATGTCCCGCCCGGACCGGCCCGGCCCGAGCGCCGCACCCTCACCTACGCGGAGCTGGCGCGCAGGAGCGGGGCATTGGCCTACCGGCTGCGTCCCTGCGTGGGCGAGGACGCCATCGTGGCAATCCACCTGGCGCGTAGCACCGAGCACCTCTACACGGCCCAGCTGGCCACCCTCCAGGCAGGCGGCGCCTACACCTGCATCGAGCCCACCTTCCCCGACGAGCAGGTGCGAGCCATCCTCGCCGATGCCGCGCCCGTGGCCATCCTCACCGATGCGGAGGGGGTGGCGCGCCTCCGCCGCCTGTACACCGGGTCCGGCCCGGTGCTCGACCTGGCGGCCGTCCTGGCCGAACCCTCGCCGGAGGAGCCACTGCTCCCCGCGCACTGGCAGACACCCCGGAGCCTCGCCTACCTCATCTATACCTCCGGCACCACCGGCCAGCCCAAGGGCGTGATGATCGAGCATGCGGGCGTGGTCAACCTCGTGGCCGGGGACCTCCTGGAATATGGCCTCAGCCCCGGCGACCGCGTGGGCCAGGGCTCCGCCGCCGCCTACGACTCCTCTGTGGAGGAGATCTGGCTGGCCCTGGCCGCGGGCGCCACGGTGGTGGTCATGGATGACGACACCGCGCGGCTGGGTCCCGACCTCGTCCCCTGGTTGCGAGAGGAGCGGCTCACGGTGTTCTGCCCGCCCCCCACCCAGCTACGGGCCATGGGCTGCCAGGACCCGGCGGCGGCCCTGCCGGATCTGAAATTCCTCTACATGGGCGGCGAGCCCCTACCCCCGGATCTCGTGGATCGCTGGGCCCCGGGCCGCCGGATGGTGAACGGCTACGGCCCCACGGAAACCACCGTCACAGCTCTGCGAACCGACGTCTTCCCGGGGCAGCCCGTCACCATCGGCGGCGCCATTCCCGGCCTGCGGGCCTGGGTGCTGGACGCCCAGCTGCAGGAGCTGCCAGAAGGCGAGTCAGGTGAGCTGTGCCTCGGGGGTCCAGGACTGGCCCGGGGCTACCGGAACCAGCCCGAGGTGACCGCCCAGAAGTTCCTCGAGCACCCAGAGCTCGGCCGGATCTACCGCACCGGGGACCTGGTGCATCGGGCGCCGGATGGCGCCCACCACTACCACGGGCGCATCGACTCGCAGGTGAAGGTGCGGGGCTACCGCATCGAGCTGGAGGCCATCGAGACGCGGCTGGCCGCCCACGCCGGCGTGCGCGCCGCGGCCTGCACCGTGCAAGGTGAGGGCAGCCGCCAGACCCTGGTGGCCTTCGTGGTGCCTGTCTCCGCCGCGGACGCGCCCCCGGTCACAGACCTGCAGGCCTGGGTGGGGCTCAGCCTGCCCGCCTACATGGTGCCGGCCCAGATGGGCCTGCTGGAGGCCCTCCCCACCACCGTGGGCGGCAAGCTGGACCGCAAACGCCTGCCCCCCCTCCGCGCCGACAAGGGTCCCACCTCGGAGGATGCGGGAGCGCGCACCCCCCTGGAGACCGTCCTGACCCGCGCCTTCCGGGAGGCCCTGAACCTCCTCGGGGATCCGCCTCTCCACGCGGACTTCTTTAACGACCTGGGCGGCGACAGCCTGGGCGCGGCTCTGACCATCTCCCTGCTGCGTGAAGGCTCGGGCACCGCCGCCCTGACGGTGCGGGACCTCTACGAGGCACCCACCATCTCCGCTCTGGCGCAGCGGATTCCCGCTGCGGCGGCCCCCCTGGGCGGAGCCGCGCGGGGCCCCGCCCAACCGCCACCGCTCATCCCGCACCCGGCCCTGGCCCTGGGGCTGCAGACCCTCTGGCTGCTGGCCGTGCTGGTGCTTAGCGCACCGCTGGTCTACGCGGCCACCTTCCAGGCCGTCCCGGCCCTGGCCCACCGCCTGGGGATCCTGCCCCTGGTGATGCTGGCGCCGCTGGTCTCGGCCCTGGGTCTGGGCCTCTACACCGCGGCGTCCCTGGCCTTCGCAGTGCTGGTGAAGCGCCTGCTCATCGGCCGCTACCTGGCCCTGCGGGCCCCCGTGTGGGGCGGCTTCTACATCCGCAATTGGATGGTGCAGCGCGCGGTGGGCCTGGTCCCCTGGCCGCTGCTCTCGGGCACCGAGCTGCAGTGCGTCGCGCTCCGAGCCCTGGGGGCGCGCATCGGGCGGCGGGTGCACATCCACCGCGGCGTGAACCTCCTCCAGGGCGGGTGGGATCTCCTGACGCTGGGCGACGACGCCACCCTGGGCCAGGACGCGGCGCTGCGCCTGGTGGACCTGGAGTCCCGGCAGCTCTTAGTGGGCCCCATCACCCTCGGCGCCGGGGCCACCGTCGAGGTGCGCGCCAGCCTCGACCCCGACACCGCCATGGGCGAGGGGGCCTGTCTCTCGGCGCTCTCCTTCCTGCGAACGGGCGACCGGGTTCCTGCTGGGGAGCTCTGGCACGGCATCCCCGCCGGGCCCGCAGGCGCGGCTCCCGGGGCTCCGGCCGTGACCGCCACGCTGACGCCCTTCGGATTCGGCTGGCGGCTCCTGGCCCTGCGTCTGGCCCTGGGTGCGGCCCTGGCCCTGCCTGCGGACCTGCTGATCGTCACCCTGGCCTGGTCCCGCGGCTGGCCCCGGGACCGCGCCCTCGACGCCTACTCCAGCCTCTCGGTGGCTTCGGCCCTGGTGGCCCTGGTGCTGGCGGTCCCCCTGACCCTCGTCGTCCAGGCCCTGCTGGCCCGCGCCCTCGGTCCCGTACGCCCGGGGGTGGTGAGTCGCTGGAGCCCCGCCTACCTGCGCGTCTGGCTGAAGCCCGGCCTGGTGGACGCCGCCGGGGAGTGGCTCAGTGGCACCCTCTTCTGGCCATTGTGGCTGCGCCTGGCCGGCATGCGCCTCGGGCCCGGGTGCGAGATCAGCACCATCCTCGACGTGGTGCCGGAGCTGGTGGAGATCGGCCCGGAGACCTTCTTCGCCGACGGCATCTACCTGGGCGGCCCCCGGGTCTCCCGGGGTGCGGTGACCCTCGGCCGGGTGCGCCTTGGCGGGAACACCTTCCTGGGCAACCACGCCGTCATCGGCCCGGGCCAGAGCCTGCCGGACGACGTCCTTCTGGGTGTCTGCACCGTGGCCGACCCTGACCGCATCCGTGCGGGCACCTCCTGGTTCGGGCACCCGCCCTTCGAGCTGCCCCGCCGGGAGGTGGTGGCCATGGACCGAAGCCTCACCCACGATCCCTCCACCCTCCGCTACCTCACGCGGCTGTTCTGGGAGGTCATGCGCTTCAGCCTGCCCGTGGCCCCGGGCCTGGCTTTCTTCGCCTGGGCGACGGCCGTCACGGCGGCCCACACCAGCCTCGGCCCGGCGGCCTTCTTCGGCTTGGCGCTGCCGCTCCTGTCCCTGGCCAGCGCCCTGCCCTTCGTCCTCGCCGTCCTGGTCCTGAAGTGGTTCCTGCTGGGCCGGGTCCGCCCGGGGCTGCACCCCTTCTGGTCCTGCTGGTGCAGCCGCTGGGACTTCCTCTACGTAGCCTGGAGCATGTACGCCCGGCCCCTCCTGTCCACGCTGGAGGGCACCCTGTGGCTCACCTGGTACCTGCGCGCCATGGGCCTCCGGGTGGGGCACGGTGCGGTGCTGGGACCGGGCTTCGCCCAGGTGGTGGATCCGGACATGATCGTCATCGGCGACGGCGCCACGGTGCAGGCCATGTTCCAGGCCCACACCTTCGAGGACCGCGTCCTCAAGATCGACTACGTGGACATCCAGGAGGGCGCCACCCTGGGCTACGGCACCGTACCCCTCTACGGCGCGGTGGTGGGGGCCCACGCCACGGTGGCCCCCCACAGCGTGATCATGAAGCGGGAGCGGCTGCCGGCGGGCGGTGCCTACGAAGGGGCCCCCACGCGCCTGCGCCCGCGGGGACCCGACCGCTGAGCAACCCCCTGCTCTGTCCTTGAGCAGTTGCGCTCAGTCCATGGACGCAGGGTCGCCCCCTGTGCGTTCAGCCTGGGAAGGCCCCGGGTTCCTTCTTGCGCCAGTAGCGGGCCAGACCGTAGACGCTCATGAACGCTGGGTCCGCGATCTCGTACTCCTCGATGGCGCGCGCCGTGAGGCCGTAGCCCGCCAGCAGGTCCTGCATGAAGGCCTGGAAGGGCGGCACCATGGCCTCCTCCGTGGCGCCCGCGACCAGGCGCTCCCGAACCCAGCCACCGATGCGTACCAGGTTGTCCTCTAGGGAGTCGAAGTGGGTCGCCCCATCGCGCTTGATGCCGAAGTGGGTCGCATAGATGAACCGGGGCTTCACGGCCCGCATGCGCCGGATGGAGTCCGCCCAGGCCTCGAGGTCGATGTCAGGCGGCGGCAGGGGTGGGATGGTGGGGCCGTCACCAATGCGGATGCCGCCCACATCCCCGGTGAAGAGACCGTCCCCCAGCCGGTAGGTGATGTGGTGGTTGGCGTGGCCCGGCGTGTGGATGGCCTGGAGGGACTCGTTGCCCAGCTGTACCGACTGGCCGTCCTCCAGGGCCACGACCTGGTCGCCGGGAATGGACTCCATGCGGCCCCAGAGGCGGTCCATGTCGTCCTTGTAGATCCGTCGGGCGGAGTCCATGAGCTTGCCCGGTTCCTGCAAGTGGGCAGCCCCTCTCGGGTGGACATAGACTTTTGCCCCGTGCCGCGCCAGGCGCCAGGCGGATCCGGCGTGGTCCAGGTGGATGTGGGTTACGAAGACGTGGCGGATGTCTTCCATGGCGAAGCCCTGGACATTCACCGCGGCTTCCAGGTTGCCGTAGAGGGACTCGGGACCGGTCTCCACCAGGGCCGGGCCCTCGGAGGTCTGCACCAGGAAGGCCGCGACCGTGCCCTCGGCCTGGAAGTGCAGATCCAGCGTCGTCACGGGTCCTAGCGCATCAGCCTTGGTCATCATCACTCCCGGAGTCTCTGAAGGCCATCCTACTGCCGGAGCGGGCGCCGCGACACCGCCGTTGGACCGAGTCGACTCAGTCGCGGAGCTGGATGACCGTCCAGATGATCCCCCCGCAGGCGCTGAAGGCCACGCCCACGGCCACCACCCCCAGCCAGCCGAAGTGGCTGTAGGCGGAGGCGGAGGCCAGGGAGCCCGCCGCCCCGCCGATGAAATAGCTGGTCATGTAGGCGGCGGTGAGGCGGTTTCGCACCTCGGGCCGGAGCCGGTAGATGGCCGTCTGGTTGCTGATGTGAATCGCCTGCACCGCCAGGTCCAGGAGCAGGACGCCGACGACGAAAGCCGTCAGCGAGTGGCGGCCGAATGTCAGGGGCAGCCAGGAGAAGAGGAGGATCGCCAGGCCGGCGCCGGTGACCCGGTCGCCGCGCCCACGGTCCGCCAGACGGCCGGCGCCGGAGGCGGCCAGGGCCCCCGCGGCGCCCGCCAGCCCGAACAGCCCAATGGTGCCGGGCGCCATCCGGTAGGGCGGCGCCGCCAGCAGGAAGGCCATGGAGGTCCAGAAGACGCTGAAGTTCGCGAAGGCGCAGGCCCCCAGCAGGGCCCGGATCCGGAGGACCGGTTCTTCGCGGAACAGGGTGGAGATAGAGTGGATCAGGCGGAAGTAGGAGAGGGCCACGGGCTGGTGATGCCGAGGCAGAATCCGGCGCAGCACCACGGCCGTGAGGACCATGGCCGCAGCGCCCACCCAGTAGACCGTTCGCCAGCCGCCCAGGGGGGTCAGGGCCCCCGCCACGGTGCGGGCGAAGAGGATGCCCAGGAGCAGGCCGCTCATGACGGTGCCCACCACCTTGCCCCGCTCCTCCGGCGCCGCCAGGGTGGCCGCGAAGGGTACCAGGATCTGCGCCACCACTGAGAAGAGGCCCGTGAGGGCCGTGCCCACCAGCACCATGGGAATGGCCGGGGCCAGGGCGATGGTGAGCAGCCCCGTCGCCGCCAGGAGGGTCATGGCCACAATGAGCCCCCGGCGCTCGAACAGGTCCCCCAGGGGCACGATCAGCAGCAACCCCGTGGCATAACCCAGCTGGGCCGTGGTGACAATGATCCCGGCCCCGGTCACGGAGAGGTTGAACTCCCGGGCCATGGTGGGCAGCAGGGGCTGGGCGAAGTAGTTGCTGGCCACCGCCAGCCCCGTGGCCGTGGCCATGAGCAGCACCAGCGGGGGGGAAAGGGGGTGCGGAGCCGGGAGGGACTCGGGAGCGGAGGACTTGGCCATGGCCCCAAGGGTCTCACTTTTTTCAGGTTCCGGAGGGATCCCTTTCCCCGCCAAACCAGTCCTGGCGCGGGATCGGAGGGGGGTGTGCCCCCACCTCAGCCCCTCGAAATCCACTGGACCGCCACCTCAACCGCTGCTTTACTTGGCCTCGTGACCGCACTGGTCCAGCGAATTCTCGAAAATTAGTGAACACTTCAGACCCAAAGTCTGAGACATTTGGCAGCGAACAAGGTTCTTCCGTTCCTGCCACAACCCTCTCACAGCGCCCGTTGGCGCTTCTTTCAAGGAGGCCACCTTGGCCGATTCCATTTCCCTCCGCGACCTCGCCGACCAGCTTGCGGCGAAGCTCGAAGTCTCCAAGAGCGCTGCCTACGAAGCCCTGGGCGCCGCTTTCGGCACCATCAATGCCTGCGTCGGCAAGGGCGGCAAGGTTGCCATCTTCCAGTTCGGCAGCTTCTACCAGAAGAGCCGCAAGGCCCGCACCGGCCGCAACCCCCAGACGGGCGCCGCCATCAAGATCGCGGCCAGCAAGAGCGTGGGCTTCAAGCCCTCGAAGGCCGCCGCCAAGGCGAAGGCCAAGCCCGCCGCCAAGAAGGCCGCCAAGAAGTAGCGCCAACCGGCACCGCAATACAAACAGCCCCGGCTCCGGCCGGGGCTGTTTGCGTTCCGACGACGCCTCCGATAGGAAGGAGAGGCTGTGGTTCAGTGGGTACAGACGGTCCCGCGTGCGCAATGCCATGGGCCAGATGGCCGCGCATCTGCGGGTGAGACAGGCCGATAGAGCCGACATTCGCGAACCACTCGGCGGACTCGACCTGCGCCCGCTCCACGAAGACCCGGTCTTTCATGGGCGCAAGAAGACCGTGTCCAGACTTTTGTTTCTGGCGCCCCAGAGGTCCACTGGGTCAGGGCGCGCTTCAGCGCCCCGTGGCGTCTTCAGGCCCCGCCGAACCGGCGTCAATCAGGTGCAGGCAGACCTCCTCGCCCTCCCGGTTCAAGCGGGCCTGACATGGGTTGGCCGGCAGGAGGCTGGCCAACTGCCCCAGGTCGGTGACGCCGGCCTCAAGCAGATCTAGCAGCACCCTCGGGTCGTGGTGGAAGGAGGCCAGGCAGGACGGCGCCGGCGCCGGGTGGTCCTCCCCGGGGGCCTCCAGCAGGGCGCCGGAGCGGCCGAAGTAGGTGACCAGGTCCGCCGCCACAGGACCCTCGGCCCGGCCGTGAAAGCAGTGGTCGAAGAAAGCGACCTGGAGGGCCGTGGTGTCGGCTTCCGAGTGGTCCGCCTGGAATGCCGCGAAGCGCTCGAAGAGTTCCGAGGGGCTCAGGGGCAGCGCCTCGAGCACCAGGGCGAACCAGGGCACCGCCCGCCCCTGGTTGTACATCCGGTCGCAGGCCGCGGCGAGGCGGGCCGCCGCCGCCATGTCCGCCGCGCTGAAGGTGGGCGAGGCCAGCACGGTGTAGGGAACTTCCGGCAGGTGCTGGAGGCCTAAGCCGGGCGCCGTGTCTTGCAGCCGCGTGCCGGGCAGCACCGACAGCGGGAATATGTCCACGTGGTTGGGCGCGAGGCTGAAGGTAAAGTCCAGGCTGGCGCAGAAGCCCGTCAGCGTATCGCCAGGCAGCCCGTAGATGAGGTCGAAGCCGTAGGTGGCTCCGGCCTCGTGCAGCAGCAGCACCTTCGCCTCGAAGTCCTCGGGGTCGATGGTCCGACTGATGCGGCGCAGCACCGCGTCATCGGCGCTCTGCAGACCAATCTGGAGGGTGCACCGCAGCGACGCGAAGAGCTCTGCCAGCTCCGTGTCGATGAACTCACTCCGGAGCTCGAAGAAGAAGTGGATGGCCGGCGCCTCGGCGGCGATGAGCCGCAGGATGGCCTTGGCCTGACGCTGGTCGAAGTTGAACGTCGGATCCAACACGAAGACCTGGCTGACGCTGCAGGCCTCGAAGTGCCGCAACTCGGCCTTCACGCGGTCCATGGGGACGCGCCGGGTGCCGGCGGTACCCCGGGACTCGAAGCAGAAGTCGCAGCGGAAGGGACAGCCCCGGGAGAGCTCCCAGAGCATGCCGGTGTAGGCCGACGGATCCAGGGTGCCATCCAGATAGGGCGAGGGCAGGCTGCCCAGGTCCTGCACCAGGCCGGGCCGGATGGTGCGCCGCACGGCTTCCAGGGGATCGCCCCGCAGGAGGGCGCCCACCACCGCGACGAGGATCTCCTCGCCTTCGCCCGGCAGAACCAGGTCCAGCCACCCCTCGGCCAGCATGCCCGCAGGATCTGCCGAGGCCTCGGCGCCACCAGCGAAGAGCAGCAGCGACGGCTTGCGGGCGCGCAGGATCCCGGCGATCTCCCGGCCAAGGGCGCGGTTCCAGACGTAGAGGGAGAAGCCAACGCCATCGGGGTTCGAGGCCAGGATCTGGTCCGCGCAGTCCGCGGCCGACTGCTTCAGGAAGAGGTCCAGCACCCGGGTCTGCACGGCCTCGGGGTGGGCCCGCTTCAGCGCCGAGGCCAGCATGGCCGGGCCCAGCGGCACAGCCCGGGGAGATGCTTCGAGGTGAATGGCGGCAAGGACCAGGCGCATGCGGGATTCCCGGTGGCTCAACCATGGCCCAGGGCGGGCGCTGGTCGGCCTATTCCATCATGGCGGTGGTGTCCACCGGGCGTCTGGACTACCTTTCCAGGGGAGGCCACGGCTCCCCTGTCCGCCGGCGACCCCTCGAACGCAGGAGAGACCATGCACCCACGACCCCACGCCCTTCCACCCGCCGCCCGGACCGCCCTACTGGCCCTGGGAACGCTGTCCCTGCTGGGCGCGACCGGCCTCCCTGCCGAAGAGGGCAAGCCGGCCGGGAAGACCGCTCTTACCCGCGTAGCGGAGGACGAGCGCAAGCTGGAGGTGACGCGGAAGGGCGACGTGAAGCTCGACGCCACGGCCCCTCAGCCCGTCACTGTCAGCGGGGACGGCACCTTTATCGTCAAGGAGGAGCAGGGCGGGAAGGTCCGACGCTATGTGGCCACCGCCGCCAAACGCAGCTACACCGTGGGCGGCCAGGAGCAGCCGCTCGATGCCGAGGCCGAGGCCTGGCTGCGGGAGGTGGTGCGGGGCGTCGCGAACAACAACCCCGAGGGCGGGAAGGGTCGCGTGATCGAGCTCCACCGTCAGCACCTCGAGGGCGCTCCGGGGCACGCCGGGCATCCTGCTCAGGGCGACCCCGAGGGGAAGAAGGTCCGCGTGAAAGTACTGAAGGGCGAGGGTGACGGCCCCGCCACCGTGTTCATCCATCGGGAAGGGTCTGGCGGCGAAAAGGTCGAGAAGCACCTGAAGATCGTCACCGAGGGCGACGGGCCCGAGGGATGCGGCGCTTGTGGTCCCATGGGACACGCTGCGATGGAACACCCGGCCGTGGGGCACCCGGTAAGGGGCCACCACCCCGGCCTGGGCCTGCCCTGGGGTCCGCCACCGGTCGGCCCCCACTCTCCTGGACACCTGCCGCCTGACCAGGCCGTGCTCCAGGCTGAGGTGGCCGCGCTCCAGGCCGAACTGAAGTTGCTGCAGGCCCGCCTCAACCAGCTGCAGAAAGCCCTGAGCGCCACGCCGAAAGCCACCAAGGGTGGTGCCCCCGTACCGCCCCCTCCTCCGCCACCCCCACCTGCGCACTGAGCGCCGCGAGTGGAACAAGAAGCAGCCACCGATGAACACCGAGAAAAGCTGATAAATACCGATAAAGACAACTGAGGAACTAACCACAAAGGGGCACCAAGAAAAGCCCTTTGACGGGGATAAGGACTAGAGCGCGCACTAGAAGATTCAGCGGCTGCTTTTCATTCCCGTCCATCCCTCTTATCCCTGTCCAAAAAAGCACTTCCCGAAAACTGGCGCGGCCCCTTCCACCCCTGCTCTTCTTTGTGCCCTTTGTGTTCTTTGTGTTCTTTGCGGTTAATCACTTTTTGCTCTTCTCTGCGGTGTGCGTTCCCCTCGGCAGGACGGGCTCATAGCTCGTGAAGGAAGGCCTCGACACGGTCCCAGTCGCGGGTCACGGGAAAGGGCGGCAGGGCGGCGCGGACCTGGGCGGCGTAGCGCTTGCCCAGGCGGTCCTCGCTGGGCAGCATCAGGCGCGGGTCCAGCACCGCCACCACACCGCGGTCCGTGCGGGTGCGGATGAGGCGGCCGATGCCCTGCTTCAGCTTCAGGGTCATCTGCGGCACCTGGATGCCAATAAACCCGAGGCCCTCGCGCAGGGCGTCGGCCTCGCGGATGCGGGCCTGCAGCACGGGATCGTCCGGGGGGGAGAAGGGCAGCGCGGACACGATCACGAGACTGAGTGCCTCGCCGGGCATGTCCACGCCCTGCCAGAAGCTGGCGAGGCCCAGCAGCACCGCCGAGGGCGTGGTGCGGAAGCGGTCCAGCAGCTGGGTGCGCGAGAGGCCGTCGCCCTGCACGAAGAAAGTCAGCTCCGCCAGCGCTTCTTCCAGGCGGGGCCGAAACGTGGCCAGCATCTTGCGGCTGGTGAACAGCACCAGGGCCCGCCCCCGGCTGGCCCGCAGCAGGCGTTCCATGGCGGACTGGGAGGCTTCCACCCAGGCGGGGTCGCCCACGCCACCGCCGCCGGCGCGGCGCTCCGGCAGACCCGGCGGCACGAAGAGCAAGCCCTGGGCCTCGAAGTCGAAGGGGCTCTCCACGTGCTCTGCGGCCTCCACCTCGGGCCGGGTGAAGCCCAAGCGCAGGCCCAGGCCGTTGAAGCCGCGGCCGTCCCGCAGGGTGGCGCTGGTGAGCACCACGGTCTCGAAGCCGCGCCGCACGTGCTGGTGGAAGAAGGGCCGGATGTCCACGGGGTTGGACTTGAAGTGGACCAGGTTGGGACCTTCGCGGTTGAGGGTGGACACCCAGCCGTCGGGCTGCGCGAAGATCTGCTCCATGCGCGAGAAGGCCGTGCCCACGCGCTCGGCGAGGCGCAGCCAGATGGGGTTCTCGGGATCGGCCGAGGCCAGCCGCCGGGTCTCCTGCAGCAGGGGATGGCCCGCCTCCACCCAGCCCCCCACGGCATCGGCCAGGGCTTTCATCTCGGGTCCCGGGGCCACCAGGGCCGTCACGCCCCCGTCCATGGGCACCCAGCCCAGCAGATCCGCCCAGGAGCGCTCCCAGGGCGCAAGGGCCACCGTCAGGCCCGCGCCGGCGCCCTTGGCCGCCTCCCGCAGGTCCGTGAAGAGCAGGTTCATGGCGCGGCTGGACCAGGCCTCGGCACAGCTCTCCGTGAGCTGCTCCTCCAGGTCGTGGGCCTCGTCCAGGATGAGCACCGGCGCGTCCGGCAGCACCTGGCCGAAGGCAGACTCGCGCAACACACGGTCGGCCATGAGCAGGGCGTGGTTCACAATGATGAGGTCGGCCTCGGCCACCTCCTGGCGCAGCTTTGTGAGGTGGCAGCTCTCGTAGCTCGCGCACTGGCGGCCGGTGCAGCGCTCGGCCCGGGCGTTGACCTTGTCCCACAGCGGCGACTCGCCCTCGCCGAAGCGACCCAGGCCTTCGCGGTCCCCGTCCGGGGTGGTGGGGGCCCAGCGCTGCAGGGCCAGCCACAGCTGCTGGTCGGCGCGGGTGAACTCCAGGCCCGGGTCCGCGGAGACAGCCTCCCAGGCGACCTTGCAGAGGTAGTTGGCACGGCCCTTGGCCAGCACGGCCTTGATGGGGCGCTCCAGAATGCCGGCGGCCCGGGGCACGTCCTCCTCCAGCAGCTGGCGCTGGAGGTGTTTGGTGCGGGTGGCCACCAGGATGGGCTTGGGCCCCGCCGCCAGGGCCGGCACCAGGTAGCCCAGGCTCTTGCCGGTGCCGGTGCCCGCCTCTACGGCCTGGATCACCGCCTCGGGCCGGGTCTCGGAGCTGCCGCCCTCGTCACGCCAGCGCTGGAACAGGGCCGACGCCTCCCGCACCGAGTCATGGACCAGCTCCGCCATGCGCCGCTGGCCCGGGCGGTCCTCGGCCCCGGGAAAGCAGGCGAAGATCCGTCCCTCCGGGGGCGCGAAGAAGCGGTCCATGGGATGAGCCGGGGGCTCGGGGGTGGTTCGGGTCATGAGCATTCAGTGTGGGCCAGAGGCGGAAAAAGGGCGAATAGATTGACGCCCCGCCGCCCTGCCGACCCGCTCACTTGTGGTAGTCCTTGCCCCGCAGGATGGTGAAGGCCCGGTAGAGCTGCTCCAGGAACAGGGCCCGGCTGAGCTCGTGGGGGAAGGTCATGGGCGACAGGCTCAGCTGCTCGGGGATCTCCCGCTTCAGCCCGGGGTCGAAGCCGTGGCTGCTGCCGAGGACAAAGGCCAGGCTTTCGCCGCGGTCCATGCGGACTGCCAGCCACTGCGCGAAGGCCTCGCTGTCCCGCAGCTTCCCCTCCGGCGTCAGCAGCACGGGACACTTCACCCCCGTCAGCTTCGACCGCAGCCGGTCCGCCTCGTCCTTAAGCTGCCGGGCCGGGTCGCCCTTCCCTTCGGGCAGCTCCGTGACGCTCATCCGGGCGTAGGACCGGAGCATGTCCAGGTAGTGGCCCTGCAGACCACGGCAGGGTTCCAGGCGCAAACGGCCGAATGCGAGGAGGGAGATGGGATACATGATTCCATTGTGATGAATATCCCTTGGCAGCGCTCGGGGAAGGTACCACCATCCTCTTGGTCCCGATTTTTTAGGAGGTCACCCATGCGCCGATCCCTGCTGTTCTCCCTCGCCAGCCTGCTGCTTGTCCCTGCCTTCATCGGCTGTGGAGGGGACCCGGTACCCGCCTCCGCCCCGGAGCCCGCCAAGGACCCCGCCGCCATTCTCGGCCACCTGCAGTACCTGTCCGTGCGCAAGGACTACAAGACCGCCGCCGTGATCACCCCCATCACGCCCAACGTGGTCTACCCCGGCGCCATGAACCTCCACAACAACGCCAAGCAGATGGGCCTCACCCTGACCCCCGAAGAGCTCAAGGGCCTGGGCATTGAGCACCTGGCGGCCAAGCTCGACAGCCTGCCCGGCGGCCCCACGGACGACTACCCGGTCAAGGATGCCCGGCTGGCCTACAACGCCGGCATCTACCGCATCCTGAAGGGCCTCACCCCCAAGACCTGGGGCAAGATGACCCACATGGGCATCACCGACAACCTCGCCGCCGCCCAGTTCGGCCTGACGGGCGTCAAGGACATGGCCCTGGGCTTCGACGGCACCAAGGTCCTCACCGTCAGCTGCGTGAAGATGCCCAGCGGCGCCTGGGGCATCACCTACATCCGCTACGAGATCGGCCTCAAGGGCCTCAAGCAGGACTGAGTTCTTCCCAGTCCGACGTTTTTCACCCAACCCCAAAGTCAGGAGGCTCGCCTCCTGACTTTGGGGTTTTTCGCGCAAGGCGTGGGGGGGACGGGCCTCTCCGAGGTCCCGGCACCATACTGGGGGATGAAGCTGGGGACAGGGACACCGCGAGGTGGGTATGACCAGGCACACGAACCTCTTCGAGAACGTGAACCGGCAGTTCGATGCGGCGGCCGACCTCCTCGGCCTCTCCCTCGAGTTCCGGGAGCTGCTGAAGACGCCCTACCGCGAGATCACGGTGGCCATGCCCCTGCGCATGGAGGACGGTACCCTGCACGTGTTCAAGGGCTACCGCGTCCAGCACAACGGCGTGCGGGGCCCCCAGAAGGGCGGCCTCCGCTACCACCCGGACCTGGACCTGGACGACGTCCGGGCCCTGGCCAGCCTCATGACCTGGAAGACCGCCGTGGTGAACATCCCCTTCGGCGGCGCCCGGGGCGGCATCGCCTGCGATCCCGCCAAGCTGTCCCTCCACGAGCTGGAGATGCTGACCCGCCGCTACATCTCCAAACTCTCCATGGTGCTGGGCCCCACCCGTGACGTGCCGGGCCCAGACCTGAACACCAACGCCCAGACCATGGCCTGGGTGCTGGACGAGTACGGCCGCAAGAACGGCTACCAGCCCGCCTGCGTCACCGGCAAGCCCCTGGAGCTGGGCGGCAGCCAGGGCCGGGAGGCCGCCACGGGCAAGGGTCTGGCCATCTGCGCCCGGGAAGCCTGGGAAGGCGTGCTGGGCGGCACTCTGCAAGGGGCGACGGTGGTCCTCCAGGGCTTCGGCAACGTGGGCAGCTACGCCGCCACCTTCCTCCACGAGGCCGGTGCCAAGGTCACCGCCGTGGCGGATCTCCACGGCGCCGTGCGGGCCCCGGGGGGCCTCGATATTCCGGCCCTCCGCGCCCATGCCCATGGCAACCGCGGCACCGTGGCTGGCTTCCCGGGCGGCGAAGCCTTCGACCCCGCAGCCCTCTGGGAGCAGCCCTGCGACATCCTGATTCCGGCGGCCCTGAGCGGTGTGCTCACCCGGGAGACCGCCCCCCTGGTGCAGGCCCGGCTCGTGCTGGAGGGCGCCGATGCCCCCACGACCCCCGAGGCCGACATCATCTTCCAGGCCCGGGGCATCCCCGTGATCCCCGATATCCTCGCCAATGCCGGCGGCGTGACAGTGTCCTACTACGAGTGGGTGCAGAACCTCCAGCAGCTCTTCTGGGATGAGGCCGAGATCTTCGCCAAGGAGGAGAAGGTCCTGTTGCAGGCCTTCGCCGAGGTCCGCGAGCGCGTCGTCGCCCACGGCTGCACCTGGCGCACCGCCGCCCTCGTGCTGGCCCTGGAGCGCGTCAAGAAGGCCAATGAGTTACGTGGGTGGTAGAAGGGCCTGCTCTCGGGCGATGATGAACCTTCACCAGGATGCCCATGCAGATCACGACCCACTACGTCCTCACCCCCGATGAAGCCCTGCGCGGGACGCGGGCCTTCAAGCGCCTGTGGTACTTCCTGTCCGTGGGCTCGGGTCTGCTGCTGATCCTCATGGGCTATGCCAGCAACCAGATGGGCGGGCGCGGACAGGGACTCTTCATGATCGCGAACGGGCTGCTCTTCCTGGTCCTCCCTGAGGCAGTCCTGCGGTGGGGCCGCTATCGCCGCGGCAACCAGGCATACCCGCCCATGGAGGTGCTGCTGGACGACGAGGGCCTGACCCTCCGCACCGAGGCCAGCGAGGGCAGCCTCCCCTGGTCGGCCTTCGCGGCCATCCAGCGCCACAGCGGCTTCTGGCTCTTCCGCATCAGCCGCTCCCAGGCCATCCTCGTGCCCGAGCGGGCCCTGGAGGCCACCGCCCCCGAACTGGAGACCTTCCTGCGGGAGCGGAAGCTGCTGAAGGGATGAACCTGCAGGCCCCTGTCGAGTGCGCCGCCCGGAGCCTGCTGGGCGCCCTGCTGGCGCGGGGGGACGTCCTGCTACGCATCACCGAGGTGGAGGCCTACGGCGGCCCCGAGGACGGCGCCAGCCACGCGCGGCACGGCCGCACCCCCCGCAACGCGCCCATGTGGGGGTCGCCGGGCCGCGCCTACCTCTACTTCTGCTACGGCATGCACTGGCTGCTCAACGTGGTGACGGGTCCCGAAGGCGAGGCCGCCGCGGTGCTCATCCGGAGCACCGAAGTCATGGCCGGGCTCGACACCGTCCTGGCCCGCCGTGGGACTTCAAAGGCCACGCCTCTCCTCTGCGCCGGCCCCGCCAAGGTGGCCCAGGCCCTGGGCCTGGACGGCGCCTTCGACGGCCATGATCTCCTCGCCCCCGGCGGCCTGGAGTTGCGCCCCGGAGCCCCGCTCGAGCGCATCCTCGCCGGCCCGCGCCTGGGCATCGGCTTCGCCCGCCCCGAGGACCAGGCCCGTCCCTGGCGCTTCGCCGACGCCGCCAGCGGAGCCGTGCTGAAGCCCCGGATGCTGGCATCCTGGGAGTCCTGAAAGGGACCCCCATGCCCTACGTGAACATCCGCATCACCCGCGAGGGTGCCACCCCCGCGCAGAAGGCCGCCCTCATCCGGGGCGCCACCCAGCTCCTGGTGGACGTCCTCGGCAAGAACCCCCAGACCACCGTGGTGGTCATCGACGAGGTGGATACGGACAACTGGGGCATCGGCGGCGAGAGCATCAAAGCCAGGCGCAAGCAGGGAAAGTAGCCCTGGACCTTGCGGACCCCCGGGCCAACGCCCATACTCAACCTCCGCTCGATCCGAGCCCTTGAGGGGGCAGGCCGAGCGGTACTGATCGCACCACGATCAGGTTCAGCACGTAACCCTTGGGGGTGACCGGTTTCGACAGGTCGTGATCCAGGTGTCCGGTGCAGGCGGGGGTTGGACGGATGGCCCCCTTATCAATCCGCCCAAACCAAACTGCCAACGATAACTTCGAACTGGCTCTCGCTGCCTAGGGCAACCTAG
>CAIMQW010000249.1 GCA_903843705.1 uncultured Holophagaceae bacterium
CCGGAGCCCAGGCCGACCTGGCCCTCGCCGCCTTGGACCGGGTCCTCGGCGAGTACCGGGTGGATGTGGACCGGGTGTATCTGACGGGCCTCTCCATGGGTGGCCATGGCACCTGGTATCTCGCCTACCGCCACCCCGAGCGCTTCGCCGCCGCGGCACCCATCTGCGGCTGGACCCAGGAACTGGCCAGCCACGGGTTCCTGGTCCCGGTGGTGCCGCCGGAGGTGGGCCCGGCCCTGCCTGCGCTCGCGCGGCGGCTGGCCATGCTGCCGCTCTGGGTCTTCCACGGCGACCAGGACTCCGTGGTGCCTGTGCAGGGCTCCCGCGCGGCCTTTGAAGCTCTCAAGGCCGAGTCCACCCTCGCGCGCTACACCGAGTATCCGGGCCTTGACCACAACAGCTGGGACGTCACCTATGCCTCCGACGCCTTTGTCTCATGGCTCTTCGCCCAGCGGCGGCCGAAGCGCTGAGGGCGACGGTGGCTACATGGTCAGACCCAGGTACCCCAGCCACAGCGCCCGTCCGAAGAACACGACCACAGGCGTGGCCAGGGCCAGGAAGCAGCCGAAGGGCAGCATGGTCTGGCCATTGGAGCGCCGCATGAGCATGAGCGGCACGCCGACGGCTGCTCCCAGGCCCGCGCCCAGGAAGAGGACCCCGAGCATCGGCGCCCAGCCCCAGAAGGCGCCCAGCCAGGCCAGCATCTTGAAGTCGCCCATGCCCAGGCCATCGGTCTTGCGGACCAGCTTGTAGGCCTGGTTCACCAGGGCGGGCACGCCGTAGCCCACGGCCATGCCGAGGAGGCTCTGCTGCCAGGTCACGGCGGGCTCGAAGCCGGGATAGGCGGGCGCGGGCTGGAGGCCGTTGTGCCAGGCCAGGACCTGGAGGAGGTGGTTGCTCTCGGTCCAGACCTTGACGAGGGTCTCCGGCCACTGGAGCTGGGGCAGGGTGAACAGCACCCCCAGAGCCATGAGGGGGAACTGGAGGACGTCCGGCAGGATCATCTCCGTGAAGTCCGTGAAGAACAGCACCAACAGCGCGTAGCCGCAGAGGAGCCCCTTGAACCAGATGAGGGTGCCGAAGGGGAAGATCCAGGGGGATACGGCGAAGAGTAGGCCCACCAGCAGCTCCACCAGGGGATAGCGCACGGGGATGCGCCAGCCGCAGGCCGCGCACTTGCCCCGCAGCCAGAGCCAGCCGAGGAGGGGCACGTTGTGCCAGGGCTTGATCTGGGCCTTGCAGGAGGGGCAGTGGCTGGCCCGCAGGACCACATCGCGGTCGGCGGGTTCCTCCTGGGGCAGGCGGTGGATCAGCACATTGCCGAAGGAACCCAGGATCAGGCCGAAGGGGGCCAGCAGCAGGGAGAGCAGCCAGGGGGGCAGGTCCAGAAGGGGCATGCGACTACGATAGCGGGGACCTCCACCCGGTTTGCGGCAATATTAGGAGGTCACCCCGGAGCGTTCATGATCCGTCCCCTGCTTGCTTCCCTCATGCTGGCCCTGGCCCTCCCGGCCCTGGCCCAGACCCCGGCCCCCCAGGCCGTTCCGGTGCCTGCGTCCAAGGCCAAGCCCCGGGTGCAGCTGATGACCAGCTACGGTCCCATCGTGGTGGAACTGGAGCAGGAGCTGGCGCCGAAGACCGTGGCGAACTTCCTGGGCTACGTGCAGCGCGGTCACTACGCCGGCACTATCTTCCACCGCGTCATCGGCGGTTTCATGATCCAGGGCGGGGGCATGATGGAAAACATGGAGGAGAAACCTGCCGGGGAGGCTGTCCTCAACGAGGCTCCGCAGACCTTCAAGGCCGGCCTGAAGAACACCCGGGGCACCATCGCCATGGCCCGCACGGCGATGCCCCACAGCGCCGTGGCCCAGTTCTACATCAACCTGGTCGACAACGTCGCCCTGGACCACCGGGACATGTCCACAGAAGGCTACGGCTACTGCGCCTTCGGCCGGGTGGTCGCAGGCATGGACGTGGTAGACCGCATCGCCGGGGTCAAGACCGAGTGGCGCCGGGGCATGGGTGACGTGCCCCAGTTCGCCGTGCGTCTCAAAGAAGCCACGGTGCTGCCAGCGCAGTAGGGGCCTGCTACGGGTTGATGACCTTGATGGAGGGGCCGGGCCCCTGGGGGCGCTGGCGGTCCTTGGGGATGAAGATGGCGTTGAGCAGGGACGCCACGACGCTGGTGACCAGGGCGCCGAAAACGCCCGCCCAGAAGCCGCTCACGGTGAAGCCCAGGCCTAGGCGGACCGAGAGGGTGCCCGCCAGCCAGAAGACCAGGCCGTTGATGACGAGGCTGAAGCAGCCCAGCGAGCAGGCCACGGGCACGAAGGCCAGGGCTTTCAGCAGCGAGCCCACAGTGGTGTTGAGGGCGCCTAGGAGCACGGCCACGACCAGCAGGTCCAGGAAGGACCCGTGGCCCAGTCCCGGAACCAGGGCCGAGGCCACGAGCAGGCCGATGGCGGAGAAGAGAAAACGCAGCAGCACGCTCATGTGGGCATCCCGTCCTTCTCGTTGGCCTGGGTGACGACGCTGCCGGGCGGTACGCTGCGGGTGAGCCAGACGTTGCCGCCGATGGCCGAGCCCCTGCCGAGGGTGATGCGGCCCAGGATGGTGGCGTTGGAGTAGATGATGACGTCGTCCTCCACCACTGGGTGGCGGGGCACACCCTTGATGGGATTGCCCTCGGCGTCCAAGGGGAAGCTCTTGGCGCCCAGGGTGACGCCCTGATAGATGCGGACGTTGCGGCCGATGACGCAGGTCTCGCCGATGACGACGCCGGTGCCGTGGTCGATGAAGAAGCGCTCGCCGATCCTGGCGCCGGGGTGGATGTCGATGCCCGTGATGCTGTGGGCGTGCTCGGTGATCATGCGGGGCAGCAGGGGCACCCCCAGGTCGAGCAGCTCATGGGCCAGACGCTGGCTGGTGACGGCCAGTAGGCCCGGGTAGCAGAAGAGGACCTCTTCGGGACTGGTGGCGGCGGGATCACCCTCGAAACCGGCCTGCACATCCGTGGCCAGCAGGTGGCGCACCTTCGGGAGGCGGGTGAGGAAGGCGCTGGCCAGGGCCAGAGCCCGGATCTCGCAGCCTTCGCAGGTTGGGTCTGCGGCCATGAGGCCCCGCTGGATCTGGTCCCGAAGGCCGTGCAGCACCCGGTCCATGCGGGCGCCCAGGTGGTAGCGCAGGGTCTCCCCCTTCAGCTCCGAGGGGCCGAAGTAGCCGGGGAAGAGCAGGGCGCGTAGGTCTTCGACCAGGTCGGCAAGTGCCGCCCGCGACGGGAACTCCCGCCGGCCCAGGGGCATCTCCGTGAGCTCGGTGGCGGCTTGCGCCAGGGCCTCGATGATGGCGGGAAGGTCGATGCTGGGGTCGGAAGAAGGCTCAGCGGACATGGATGCTCCGGCATCGTTCCCGGGGGCGCTTGTCCCGGTGGCTTCAGGATGCCGCAGGAGGCGCGGACCTGGAACCAGGGATTCAGTAAGTCCAGCTCAGCGAGCAGCCAGTCTCCCGGGCCAGCCGCTCGGCCAGATTGGGATCGTGCTTCAGTCGCAGGTCCGCGCCGGCCCGCACCCGGGCCACCAGACCTTCCTTGGACCGGTACTCGAAGGTCACGGGGATCTCTCCCCGGTGCTCGGCGAGGAGGGTTGCCATGCGGGGTGGGCACTCGCCCGGGGGCAGGCGCACCACGGCGCCGGTGAAGCCCGTGCCCTGGAAGGCTTCGAGCGGTTCCATTTGGGTGGCGAAGAGCTTCACCACGGTCTGTTCTTCTTCCTCCTCGGACTCGCTGCTGTTGCCGTTGCCCTGGAGGACCTCCACCCGCAGCTCGCCGGTGATGCGCAGCATGGCCTCGGGCACGGCCAGGTGGTGGTACTGGGCATAGGGGCGCTTGCCGGGTTTCTTGGTGACGGGATCCCACTTGCTGGCCATGAGCAGCACTTCCATCTTGCCCGTGGGGTCCTCCACCTGGAGGATGGCCCAGGGCTCCCCCTTCTGATTGGTCTTGAAGGCGACGGTGCTCACCATGGCGCCCAGGACGACCTCGGCCCGGTCCCGGAGGCGGCCCGAGGTGGCGTCCTCCTGAATCTTTGCGAGGTTGCCGTGGGTGTGCACCTGGATGGCGTCGGCAAACTCCTCCAGGGGATGCCCGCTGACGAAGAGGCCGAGCACCTCGCGCTCCGCGGCCAGCCGGGTCTTGCGGTCCCAGGGCTCGATGTTCTCAGGCACTCGCCAGTCTTCGCTGAGGCTGGCCAGCTCCGCATCGTCAAAGAGGCTGGTCATGCCTGTGTCGCCGCCCCCGCGGGCAGCGGCGGCCACGGCGTCCGGCAGGCCCTGCAGGAGCGCGGCCCGGTTGGGCTCCAGGCTGTCGAAGGCCCCGGCCTTGATGAGGGACTCCCAGACCTTGCGGTTGGCCTTCTGCAGGTCCGTGCTCTTCAGGGCATGGAACAGGTCCTTGAAGGGCCCCTCGGCCCCGCGGGCCTCCAGGATGGCCTGCAGCGCCGCGTCGCCCAGTCCTTTGACTGCGGCAAAGCCGAACCGGATTTGCCGGTCTCCCGTCGCCGTGAAATCGAGTGCAGACTCGTTGATGTCCGGGCCCATGACCTCGATGTCCCGCTCGCGGCAGTTCTGCACGTACTTGGCCACGTCATCCGTGCGGCCGGACTTGGTCGAGAGCAGGCCGGCCATGAACTCCACGGGGAAGTTGGCCTTCAGGTAGGCGGTCTCGTAGGCCACCATGGCGTAGGCGGCGCTGTGGCTCTTGTTGAAGCCGTAGCCCGCGAAGTACTCGATGAGGTCGAACATCTCCGCGACCTTGACCTTGTCGTAGCCCCGGGCGATGCCCCCGTCGATGAACTTGGACTTCTCCTTGGCCATCTTCTCCTTGTCCTTCTTGCCCATGGCCCGGCGCAGCATGTCGGCTTCGCCCAGGCTGTAGCCCGCCAGCAGGCTGGCGATCTGCATGACCTGCTCCTGGTAGAGGATCACGCCGTAGGTGGGGGAGAGGATGGGCTCCAGGTCGGGGAACATGTAGGTAACGGGTTCCCGGCCGTGGCGCCGGTCCACGTAGGTGCTGCCCATGCCCGCGCCGAGGGGGCCGGGCCGGAAGAGGGCGTTGAGGGCGATGAGGTCGTCGAAGCGGTCGGGTCCCAGCTGTCGCAGCAGCTGCTTCATGCCGCCGGACTCGAACTGGAACACCCCATCGGTATCGCCCGCCGCGAACAGATCGAAGGTCTTCTTGTCATCGAAGGTGCGGATGGTGGTCATGTCCATGGGCTGACCCTGCCGCCGGGTGATGACCTCCTGGGTCTTCGCGATCTGGGTGAGCGTCTCCAGGCCCAGGAAGTCCATCTTCAGCAAGCCCGCGCGCTCGGACTCGGTCATGGTGTATTGCACCATCACCTTGCCGTCCTTGTCCTTGCAGAGCGGGGCGAAGCGGGTCAGCTCGTCGGGCGCGATGATGATGCCGGCGGCGTGGACGCCGGTGTTGCGCGACAGGCCCTCCAGCCGGGCCGAGATGTCCAGGATGTTGCGTACCTCGGGATCGGTCTCGTAGAGCTTGCGCAGCTGGTCGCTCTTCTCCAGGGCCTCGCCGATGGACATGGGCTTGCCGGGCTCCTGGGGCACCAGCTTGGTGAGATTGTTGGCGAAGGCGAAGTCCTTCTCGAAGACCCGGGCCACGTCCTTGATCACCGCCTTGGTCTTGAGCTGGTTGATGGTGATGATGTTGCTCACCTTGTCCTGGCCGTACTTCTCGGTGACGTAGTCGATGACCTTCTGGCGGCCGTCCCGGCAGAAGTCGATGTCCACGTCGGGCATGGACACGCGCTCCGGGTTCAAGAAGCGCTCGAACAGCAGGTCGTACTGCATGGGGTCGATGTCGGTGATCCGCATGGACCAGGCCACAATGCTGCCGGCGGCAGAGCCGCGGCCGGGGCCCACGGGCACGCCCATCTCCCGGGCCTGGCGGATGAAGTCCCAGACCAGCAGGAAGTAGCCCGGAAATCCCATCTTGAGGATCATGTCGAGCTCGAAGGCCAGGCGCTCCCGGTATTTCTCTTCGGGGTACTTCAAGATCCCCTTCTGCCAGAGCGGTAGGCACTCGGCCAGGCGCGCCTCGAAGGTCTCCCGGGCGATGTGGACGAAGTAGGTCTCCAGGTCGTAGCCGGGGGGCACGGGAAAGCGGGGGGTGACGGGCTTCCGGGTGATGGGGAAGTGCTCTACCTTGGCGGCGATCTCGAGGGTGCGCTCCATGTACTCGGGGTGGTCTGGGAAGACGTAGCCCATCTCCTCGGGCGTTTTTACAAAGAACTGGTCCGTGGAAAAGCGCATGCGCTTCTCTTTGGCCTTGGTGGTCTTGGTCCCGATGCACAGAAGGGTGTCGTGCAGGTCGGCGTCCTCATGGTTGAGGTAGTGGGCGTCGTTGGTGGCCACCAGGGGGATCCCCAGCTTGGCGGCCAGCGCTTCCTGGTGGGGGATGATCTCCCGCTCCTTCTCGAAGCCCTGGTCCTGGATCTCCAGGTAGAAGTCGTCGCCGAAGATGTCGCGGAAGTCCCGGGCCACGCGCTCGGCCTGGTCCAGGCGGTTCTGCAGCATGCGGGCCTGCACCTCGCCGCCCAGGCAGGCGGATAGCGCGATGAGGCCCTCGCTGTGCTGGCGGAGGAGGTCCTTGTCAATGCGGGGCTTGTAGTAGAAGCCCTCGGTGAAGCCCGCGGAGACCAGCTTGGACAGGTTGGTGAAGCCCACGGGGTTCTTGGCCAGCAGCACCAGGTGGTAGCCCGCGTCCCGGGAGCCGCTGGGGTCCACGCAGTCCTCGAGGCCCTCGTCGCCGGTGGTGTTCTTCGCTTCCAGCTTCTTGTCGAAGC
>CAIMQW010000250.1 GCA_903843705.1 uncultured Holophagaceae bacterium
CGTGACCACCCTGCTGGCGGCCATGGCCACGGTGCAGGCCGAGGGCGGACGCCTGGTCTGCGGCGGCAAGCGACTGCCCCTGCCCGGCGGCTGCTACGTGACGCCGGCCCTCGTCTCGGTGCCCGGTAACCTGCCCATCGTGCGGGAGGAGACCTTCGCCCCGATCCTCTACGTCATGCCCTACGACACCCTGGAGGAGGCCATCGCCCTGCAGAACGGGGTCACCCAGGGGCTCTCCAGCGCCATCATCACCGACGACCAGCGCGAGAGTGAGCTGTTCCTGTCGGCGGCGGGCAGCGACTGCGGCATCGCCAACGTGAACACCGGCACCAGCGGTGCCGAGATCGGGGGGGCTTTCGGCGGCGAGAAGGAGACCGGCGGCGGGCGCGAGAGCGGCTCCGACGCCTGGAAGGCCTACATGCGCCGCCAGACCAGCGCCATCAACTTCAGCGGCCGGGTGGAGTTGGCCCAGGGCATCACCCTGGAGCTCTGATCAGCTCCCCAGAGGGTCAGCAATGCAGTAAGCTCAGGGCCAACCTTCTCGAGTCCACTTGACCGGGCCCACCCACACCTCCCCGGGGCTGGATCATTCCGCTGCCCTGATCGTCCTGCCTCCCGGCAGCGGCGGCGCCCCAGTCGGGAGCCGCCTCCCCGGGGCGGTGCTCCTGGGCGCCGGGTGCCTGGTGGCCCTGGTCCACCTGCTGACCGCACCCGCGAATCGGACCTGGACCTGGCCCCTGGGCTACCTGCTGCTGGAGGTGCTGGCCACGGCCAGCCTCGCCTTCCGGGCCTGGCGGTGCACCGGGGAGGAGCGCCGGGCCTGGACCCTCCTGGCCGCCTCGGCGCTGCTGGAGGTGCCGAACCTGCTGGTGACCCTCATGCGCCTGCAGCACGTCATGCCGGACGGGTCCTCGGCCATCTCCAGCGTCCTTACGCTGGTTTCGGGAATCCTCGTGCTCGTGGGCGTTCTCAGCTTTCCGCGGGGCCGAGAGGGGCGCGGCACCTTCCTGCGCCGCGCGTTGGATGGGCTGATCTTCGCGGCCTCGCTGGTCTTCCTGCTGTGGGTGATGGGGATGCAGAGCTCCCTGCGTTCGGCTGGCGGGGACGTGGGTCTGCGGGTCTTCGTGGCCTACCTGAACGTGGCCCTCCTGGGCGGTGGCCTGGTCTTCATGACTTCCTACCACCCAAGCCGGATCCAGGGGCCCCTGGGCTGGCTGGGGGCCTCGGCCCTAGCCTGGCTCGCGGCCCTCTCTGCGTGGACTCTGGCAGGCCTGCCTTCGGTGGTGGTCACGGAGCCGTGGATCCTCTTGGCTGGCGCCATCCCGCTCTTCCAGGGACTAGCAGCCTGGTCGCCCCAGCCCGTGCGGGCCCCCCGGCCGGGCCTCGACCTCGAGCGGCGCGGGGCGGCGCTGCTGCCCTACCTGCCGGTCTCCCTCGCCATTCTGGTGCTCGCGGCCCAGTCGGCCTGGCAACCGGTGGCTGTGACCCGCGGGACCTTCAGCCTCTTCCTGGTCATGGTGGTGCTCCTCCTGCTGCGCCAGTTCCAGGCCATCCGGGACCTGCAGGTGGCCCGCGAGTCTCTGGAGAAGCGGGTGCAGCAGCGCACCAAGGCTCTGGAACAGGCCCAGGACACGCTCCTCCGCACGGAGCGCATGAACACCATGGCGCTCATGGGGGCGGGTCTCGCCCACGATCTGAACAACCTGCTGTGCGCCATGAAGGGCTCAGCGGAGCTGGCGGTCTTCCAGTTGGAGGAGGGTCTGCCCCTGGTGCCGAAGGACTTGACCCGCCTCGCCAGCACCGCCGATCGGGCCGCCGATCTGACGCGCCGGCTCATGGGCTACGTGCGCGCCGAGGCCGAGGAACTCCACGCCCTGGACCTGGGGCAGGAGCTGCTGCAGATGGAGGCCACCCTGCGCCTCATCCTGCCGCGCTCCGTGGTCATGAGCATCGAGGTGCCCGCGGACCAGACGCTCCTGGCGGCGAGCACCAAGTCCCGGCTCGAGCAGATGCTGGTGAACCTCGTGGCCAACGCCCGGGATGCCATGCCCGAGGGTGGGCGCCTGCAGATCCGCCTGCGCCCGGGCTCCCCCAGCGTGGGACAGGTGGTCATCGAGGTCGCGGACTCCGGCACCGGCATGACCGCCGAGATTCAGGAACATATCTTCGATCCGTTCTTTACCACCAAGCCCCAGGGCAAGGGCACTGGCCTGGGCCTGCCCTCCCTGAAGGCCATGGTGGAGGCGGACGGGGGCGGGCTGGAAGTGGCCAGCACACCGGGCCAGGGCTCCACCTTCCGCATCCTGCTGCCGCGACTGGAGGGGGAGTTGGTCAACCCCCGCTGATGAGGTGGATGACCTGCACCACGGCTCCGTCGGGCACCGGAGCGGTGTCGTAGTCGGGCTTGGGGATCAGCACCCCGTCCACGTGGATGATCAGCATGGGGAACCGGTAGTTCTTGGCCCGCAGCACGTCCCGCACGGTCATGCCCTCGTGCCAGTCCAGCGGTTCCTCGTTAACGACGATCATGCTGAGCTCCCTGCTCTTACAGGCTTTTCACCAAAGAAAATCGGCCGCATTCGCGGCCGATTTTCTCAGATGAACTGCTTAACGACGGCAACTACTTCGGGGAACGCATCCAGGCCCAGTTCCTGCAGGCGGGCCAGGGTCGGCACGCCGTCCAGGGTCCAGCCCCGGCGGGTGTAGACGCTGTCCATGAGCTTGGAGAAGCGGTCCGTGCGCCAGGTGCGGTGCAGGGCCATCTTCTCCTCGGTGCTCTTGCCGGCGGGGTCGATGCCCAGCTCGTCCAGGAGTTGCTTGTCGTAGCGCTCGGCGCGGGACTCGTACTCCTCGCGGGTGACGGGGCCCAGGGAGCGGTAGGGCGCGGCGTCGTGGAGGCGCAGCCCCTTGCCCATGCGGATGTTGAACACGCGCTGGAAGTTGTAGACCCGCGCGGACTGCATGATCAGGTCTTCCTTGGTGATCTGGATGCCCGTGGTGGCGGTGAAGAGATCCACGTAGTTCTGCACGTGCTCCGGCACCTTCTGGGGCTCGGGCTGGGAGGAGTTGTCCGCGGGGACCACGTCGTTCCAGGGCAGCTTGCAGAAGCCGTTGAGGCCGAACCAGGTGCGGAACAGGGGGAAGTAGTAGAGCGCCTCCGCCTTGGCCTCGAAGGTGGGCAGCTGCTTGTTCACCATGTCCATGAAGATCAGCCAGGCCTCGTCGTGCTGGGGGCCCTTGTTGGTGAGGGCGTAGCCGCCCTGCTGAGCCAGGGACTCCTTGGACATGTACTGGGAGTACTCGAGGCCCTTGTTCTCCATGCCGATGTCGTTGATGAGCTGGGGGTCGCCCCAGCCGTTGCGGATGAAGTGCTCCTTCATCTTCTTCACGCCCAGGCCGGCGATCTTGCCGAAGCCCTCGCCCCGGGCCATCTGGTGCATCATCTCCAGGTCCGCGGCGAAGTTGCCCCAGGTGAGGTCCAGGCCGCCGGTGCGCTCCAGGTTCAGGATGCCCCTCTGGTAGCACTCCATGACAAAGGCGGTGAGGGTGCCGTAGGTGATGGTGCAGATGCCGTAGGTGTCGCAGTAGAAGTTCAGCTCGAGCAGGGCGTCGGGATCGAAGACGCCGCAGTTGGAGCCCAGGCCCGCGGCATTCTCATACTCGGGGCCGTCCACGGTGACCATGTGGCCCTGGTAGGGGCCGGTCTTCAGCACGACACCGTCCGCGCCCTTGGCGCAGGCCATGGAGCAGCCGTACCAGCAGCCGTCCACGGTGGCCTGGGTGCAGCGCTGCTGCCAGTAGCTGGAGTCGATC
>CAIMQW010000251.1 GCA_903843705.1 uncultured Holophagaceae bacterium
CTGCGACATGAGCAGCGACTTCATGTGGCGGCCCTTCGACGTGGCCCCCTTCGGCCTCATGTACGGCGGCGCGCAGAAGAACCTCGGCCCCAGCGGCGTGACCCTCACCATCATCCGCGAGGACTTCCTCGAGCAGTGCCAAGCCCAGGACCTGCCCAGCTACCTGCGCTTCAAGATCCACGCCGAGAAGAACAGCCTATACAACACCCCGCCCACCTTCGGCATCTACATCCTGCGGAACGTGCTGGCCTACAACAAGAGCATCGGCGGCCTGCAGGCCATTGAGGCCAACAACCGCAAGAAGGGCGAGTTGCTCTACGGCTGCATCGACAAGCACCCAGGTTTCTTCCGCGGCTTCGTCACCGAGAAGGCACACCGCAGCCTCATGAACGTGGACTTCTTCCTGCCCACGCCCGAGCTCGATGACCTCTTCGTGAAGGAAGCCAAGAAGGCCGGCATGGTGGGTCTCAAGGGCTACCGCGACATCGGCGGCATCCGGGTCAGCTGCTACAACGCGGTCACCGTGGACAACGTGAAGACCCTGGTGGACTTCATGGAGCAGTTCGTCAAGACCAACGGCTGAGCTGGCTTCAGCCACTCGTGAAAGACCACGAAGCCTGGTTCGGCTTCGTGGTCTTTCACTTTGCATGAGCCAAGGCTCCTGCGTGCCATCCACCAATTACTTGACCAGGAGGGGGCACAAGCCGATGACACTCCAGCGGGCATCCACCCGCCTGGAGACCCTCGCGAACACTCATGGACCCGACCCCGACTGGACTCGACTGCCTCAAGCTCCTGGCCGCCTCTGAGACGGTTCGCCTGGAGGTGCTTGGCCGTGAGGGGCTGGAGGAGCTGCTGGCCCAGGGCCTCATCCAGAAGGATGAGCGGCCCAAGCAGGCCAGCCTGGAGACCCGCTATGAGTCCCTGCAGGAGGTCCACCGCCTGATCCTCGAGGCCCGGGGCTGCGCCGACCGCATCCAGCGCCGGATGGCGCCGCGCTTCCGGCTGGCGGGCCTGCTCCCCATCGGCACCCCACCCAGTCCGGGGGCTGAGGATCCGGAGGTGATCCAGCTCCACGAGCTGCTTCGCCTGCTCAAAATCCAGGTGCGGGGCGTGGTTGAACCCGCGGATGTGCCCGCGCGGCTCGATCGCATCCAGGAACACCTGCAGGTGGAGGGACGGGAGCGCCTGGACCGCCTCGCCGAAACCGACCGCGAGCTCGACCTGCTGCAGAAGCAGGCCCCGCCGGGCACCCTGGTGGAGCCCGAGGGCACCTTCATCCTGACGGCCGCCGGCGAGGCGGCCCTGCCCGAAGCGCCGGTGTTTGAGGCCTTCGAAGCGGTGCTGCAGACGGCCGCCGGGCCCCTCGCCAGCCATGGCGCCGGCCTCAGGCACCTCCGGGAGGACCCCGGCGGCCTCATCTCCTTCTACCTGGAGGGTGTGGCCCGGGGCGGCCGCCCCTCCGCCCTGGTGGCAGACTATGAGCATCTGCTGGAGGCCTATGAACGGCTTTCGACCTTCTCCCAGACGCGCAGCGTCCGGGCCAAGGTTGGCTTCCTGGTACGGCTGCTGCGCACAAGCCGGGAGGAGCCGAAGCACGCCTACCTCCTCTGCAACCGGGAGCGCCTGAACGCCCTCCTGGGCCGCATGCGGGACCTGGTGCCAGCCTCAGTGGCGGCCTCCGGCTGGCACCTGCCCTACGCGGCCGACCTGTTTCTGGCGGATGGCGGCCTGCTCGGTGACGAGGACCTGGCCTCCCAGCGGACCCGGCTCTTCGAGGCGGTCCACCACCTCCAGACCGACCTGCTGCACGACACCCGCATCGGGGACGGCCAATTCGTGCGCCTCTGCATCGCCATCACTCATGCCGCCCGGGTCCGCAATTTCACCCCGGGCATCCTCATGGAGCGGTTTGTCCGCCAGGCCTTCGAGAGCGCCATGGAGGCCGCCAACGCTGCCCCCTATGACCTCGGCGACCGGGGCACCAAGCTGCTCTTTGGCGCCCACCTCGCCCACGCCGCGGGCTTTGCCAAGGCCAAGCTCCCGGGACCCGTGGCGGCCTTCGGCGCCCTCCACGCCCGCCTACACGAGGACCACAACCACTTCCGCCTGCCCGCCCAATCTCTGCTGCATGCCTTCGCCACCCTGGACCGGCTGGAGCGGCTGGGCACCCCCCTGCCCCTGGAGCGGTATGCGGCCTTGGTCGAGCGGGTCCACCGGCGCCTGCGCCACCACAAGGGACTGAATCGGGCCCTGCGCACCGGGCAGGCCCTGGATGGCGACGAGGCGGCCCTGGTCTCCAACCTGTGCGCCCGGGTCTGCTTCCTGGGCGTCACCCCGTCCGCCGCCGCCCGGTATCACCCGGACGCCGGCATGGCCGGGTTCTACGAGGAGCGCAGCCCCGGCCTGCCGCCGCTGCTGGGCTCGCCCTTCGGCACCCTGATGCTCAACTGATCAGGTGCTGGCCACCGTCTGCGGACCCGCCACCAGCTCCTCGATGCGGCGGTCCTTCTCCGCCCACAGCTCCTGCACCCAGCCCTGGATGCGGGCCCGGAACTGCGGGTCGCCCTCGTAGTCGCCGCCCAGCAGGTCCCGGGGAATCTCCAGCTCGCGCACTCGCACCACCACCTGCCGCACCCTGCCCGAGAGCAGGTCCCAGAAGGTGGGCACACCCTCCGGGTAGACGATGGTGACGTCCAGCAGCGCATCGAAGCGCTCGCCCATGGCGCTCAGCGCCGTGGCGAGGCCGCCCACCTTGGGCTTCAGCAGGTGCCGGTAGGGCGACTTCTGCTGCTGGTGCTTGGTCGGGGTGAAGCGGGTGCCCTCCAGGAAGTTCATCACCGAGGTGGGGATCTGGCGGAACTTGGCGCAGGCCGCCCGGGCCGTGGCCAGATCCCGGGTCCGGCTGCCGCTGCCCCGCCGCATGAAGGGGAAGTCCAGGGCCCACCAGGCCAGGCCCATGACCGGAACGTAGAGGAGCTGGCGCTTGAGGAAGAACTTCAGGAAGGGCACCCGGCGGTGGAAGACCTTCTGCAGCACCAGGATGTCCACCCAGCTCTGGTGGTTGCTGCTGACCAGGTACCAGCCGCGGCGGCGCAGGCCATCGAGGCCTTCGACATCCCAGCGGGTGCGCCGCACCAGGGCCATCCACCATCCGTTCACGGCAATCCAGCCTTCAGCCATGGCGTTCAGGAGGTGGTCGGTGCCCCGCCGGACCGCCCCGGAGGGCAGGGCCAGCTTCAGCAGGGCGAAGGGGACCATACCCGAGCACACGGCGACCGCATTGGCCACCAGCACCGAGCTGGCGAAGGTGCCTTTCAAGGTGGACCACAAACGGTTCAGCATGTCGTTCCCCGGAACCGGAAACGGCGGTTCCCCAGCCAGGATACTGGGTGGCCGGCGGCCCGACCAGCTAGCCCCAGCCCAACTCCTCCAGCCGCTCATCACTGATGCCAAAGCGGTGGGCGATCTCGTGGATGACAGTGGTGGCGATCTCGTCCCGCAGCTCGGCCTCATCCGCACAGTCCTCAAGGAGGGGCACGCGGTAGAGGGTGATGCAGGGGGGCAGGTCCCCGAGCTCTGCCGGACCTTCGGTGAGCGCCCGGCCCGAGAACAGGCCGTAGAGCGTCTCGTCCTCGGGGACGCCCAGCTCATCCAGCAGGCCATCCGAGGCCCAGGCTTCGATGACCACGGGCACACCCTCGAGGTAGGGGCAGAACTCGGCGGGAACAAGGGTCAGGGCCTCGTCCACCAGCCGCCGGAAGGCGCGGTCGGACAGGTGCATGAATCGATCCTAGTCCTGTCCAGGAAGAACTGGGAGGCTCTCACCTCCGGCGCAAAATTCTCGACACGATCGCAATGTGTCCCGCGGCCGTGCTCCGCCTGCTTATTTTCTCTCAGGAGCCGCCATGCCGACCTCGAGACCGGAGCTGTTCAACCGGATCAGACACTACCCGATCTCCTGGAAGGTCACCTTGGGACTCCTTCTGCTGCTGGGGAGCTGGGCGCTCTGCAGCCTCGCGGGGCGGCTCTTCAGCGTGCTCGGCACCTGGGTGAGCCTCAACTGACGGGCGAACCCGCGGGCCTGGCTGGGGCTCCGCTCCCGTAGACTGGGAGGAAGGCCCCCACCGGAGCCAACGGAAGTCCCATGACCGATACCTTCCAAAGCCGGATCCCCACGCTCTCAGAAGCCGAGCTGCGCGGGTACCTGCAAAACCGCCAGGCCTACAAGGCCGAGGCCGTGGAAGCGGCCCTGGCGGAACTGCTCCAGCGCGGCTGCGCGGTGAGTGACGAGGACCGCCGCCGCATCCAGGGCGAGCTGGAGCAGCGCGACACCGACCGGCTGGCCCGGGAAGGCCGCTGGCTCCTCCCGCTCCTGGGCCCGGTGCGGCAGCACCGACGGCCCCGCCTGCACCTCCTCACCGCTGCGATCCTGGCCCTGGGTCTGGGCAGCGCGCTGGGCATCCAGCGCACCGCGGCCGTCCGCCCGCCCAACCCTCTGGGCTACGAGCCCGAGGACACCAAGCGCTACCTGCGCCAGCTGGAGATGGTCGGTGGCAAGGCCAATGTTGTCGCCGTGCAGTTCCGGCAGTGGTTCGACGGCCTGTGGCAGGGCCCGCAGCTGGCCACCACCGTGGCCAGCCTCACCGTGATCATGGCCGCCGGCTTCTGGCTGGTGGCCAGCCACGGTCTCAGCAGCCTGGACAGCCAGGTGGCCGAGGACCCGCCCCGGGATCCCTCCCGGCCCCGCGGCTGAGCCCTGCCACCCCATGCCCGCCCGCCCCCGCCAGCCCAAGGAAGCTCCCCGGACCGCCAAGGCTGGGCTCCACTCTCGCAACCGGCACGCCGCGGGCTATCGCTTCTCCCGGCTGGTGGCGGCCAGCCCGGAGCTGGGGCGTTTTCTCCAGCGGGCGCCCCACGGCGGCGACACCGTGGACTTCACGGATCCCGCCGCCGTGAAGGCCCTGAACCGCGCCCTGCTGGCCGAGGCCTACAGCATCCAGGGCTGGGATGTGCCCCCGGACTACCTCTGCCCACCGGTGCCGGGCCGGGCGGACTATGTGCATCACCTGGCGGACCTGCTGGCTGAGGGGAACCGGGGCACCATCCCTCGCGGGCCGGGGGTGCGGGTGCTGGATGTGGGCGTGGGCGCCAGCGCCATCTACCCCCTGCTGGGCCACCGAGAGTACGGCTGGTCTTTCGTGGGCTCGGACCTGGATGGCATCGCCCTGGCGGCGGCGGCCCGCATCCTCGCGGCCAACCCCGGCCTGCCCGCAGCCATCGCCCTGCGCCAGCAGCGGGACCGCACTGCTATCTTCCAGGGCGTGGTGGGCCCCGGGGAGCGCTTCGCGGCGACGCTGTGCAACCCGCCTTTCCACGCCTCGCTACGCGAAGCCCGGGAGGCCGCCCAGACCAAGTGGCGAAAGCTGGGCCAGGCTGCCGCCAGCAGCGCCCGGAACTTCGGCGGCCAGGGCGCCGAGCTCTGGTGCGCGGGCGGCGAGGCGGGATTCATCCGCCGCATCATCGAGGAGAGCCGCACCCTGGCCGACCGCGTGCTCTGGTTCACCAGCCTGGTCTCGCGCTCCGCGGAGCTGCCAGGCCTGCGCCGGGCCCTCAAGCAGGCCGGCGCCGTGGAGGTCCGCGTCGTGCCCATGGCCCAGGGGCAAAAGCAGAGCCGCTTCCTGGCCTGGAGCTTCCAGCCGGAGGCCGCCCGGAAGGCCTGGTGGAACGCCGTTCCCGGGTTCTGATGGGGTATTTCGGATAAATCAGTATTATTTAGGGACCGCCGGAGTCTCCATGCCCCCTCTCCGCCTGCTCCCTGCCTCCCTCTGTCTGCTCCTCTTGGGGGCCCTGGGCCTGCGCGAAGGCCTCCCCTTCACCCTGGTGCTCCCGGGGGTCCTCCTGCTCCTGGGCAGCCTGATGGTACCCCTGGCCCCGGTGCGGATCCTGCTGGCGGGGCTGCTGGGCTGCGAGGCGCTGCTCTGGGCGCTGGTGGCTGTCGCCCGTGCCCAGGTGCGGCTGACCCTCGGCGAGCCCTGGCTGCGGCTGGTGCTGATCCTCAGCGGGGTGGCGCTGTTCTGCGCCTGGTCCGGCTGGCTGCTGTGGCGCGGTCGGCGCCGGGAGGCGCCCAAGACGGAGCGGCCGGCTCGCATGGCCGCCTTGAGCTAGAACACCGACCACCCCGTGCGGGTGGTGAAGCGGTCCAGGGCCTCGACGCCGGCGACGCTGTTGCCGTGGGGGTCCAGTGCCGGGCTCCAGACGCAGAGGATGCCGCGCTCGGGCAGCACGGCCAGGATGCCGCCCCCGACGCCGCTCTTGCCGGGCAGGCCCACGCGGTAGGCGAAGTCGCCCGCGGCGTCGTAGGTGCCGCAGGTGAGCATCACCGAGTTGATGCGCTTGGCCTCGCTGCGGGTCAGCAGGCGGGAGCTGTCGGCCCGCAGGCCGTGGTTGGCCAGGAAGAGGCCCGCCCGGGCCAGGTCCTCGCAGCTCATGGCCAGGGAGCACTGGCGGAAGTAGTGATCCAGCACCTGCTCCACCGGGTTCTCCAGGTTGCCGCAGCTGGCCATGAAGTGCGCCAGGGCCGCGTTGCGGTGGCCGTGGGAGGCCTCCGAGGCCGCCACTTCCGGATCCAGGTCCAGGGCCGCGTTGCCACTCTCGCTGCGCAGGAAGGCCCGCAGGATGCCCAGGGAGTCGCCGGTCAGGGTGAGCAGCCGGTCGATAAGCACGAGGGCCCCGGCATTGATGAAGGGATTGCGGGGAATGCCCTTCTCGTATTCCAGCTGCACCAGCGAGTTGAAGGGGCTGCCCGAGGGCTCCCGGCCCACGCGCTGCCAAAGCGCCTCGCCGTCCCGGGCCAGCACCAGGGCCAGGGAGAAGGCCTTCGACACGCTCTGGATGGAGAAGGGCACGCGCCAGTCGCCGCTACCGTAGACCTGGCCATCCATGGTCGCCAGGGCGATGCCAAAGCGGGCCGGATCCACCGCCGCCAGCGCCGGGATGTAGTCCGCCACGCGCCCCCGCGCCGCGTGGGGGGCCGCTTCTGCGGCCAGTTCGTCGAGCAGGGCTTGAAGGTCCATGCCGCCAGGATCGCACAGGCCGAGACGGGGTAGCATGGTCGTCATGACGCCTCTCGCCACCGACCTCCTGATCCTGCTCCGCCGCGACCTGCGCTGCCTGGCCCGCGAGGTGGCGCTGTTCCCGGATGATGCGACGCTGTGGCGCACAGTGCCCGGTATCGCCAACAGCGCCGGCAACCTGGCGCTGCATGTGGCGGGCAACCTCCAGCACTTCGTGGGCGCCGTGCTGGGCGGCTCGGGCTATTTGCGCCAGCGGGAGCAGGAGTTCGGCCAGCGCGAAGGCACCCGCGCCGAGGTGGTTGCTGCCCTGGAGGCTGCCCTGGAGGGCGTGGAACGCACGCTGCCGGCCCTGGAGCCTGCCGCGCTGGCGGCGCCCTTCCCCGTGGCCGTTGCGGGCGTGCAGCCGCCCACGGGGCACTTCCTCCTGCACCTGGCCGTGCACCTGGGGTTCCACCTTGGGCAGGCCGGGTATCTGCGCCGCGCCCTCACAGGCGACCCCGCCAGCGCCGGCGGCATGGGCGTCGCAGAGCTGGTGAACCCCTTGCTGTGACCTGCCATCTCGATATCGGCGCAGGCGATATCGAGCAAGCCCGGGCGACCAACGCTTGAGGTGCCCCGAATCTGGGCGGAGAATCGAACGCACACAGCCAGGAGGCTCCATGTCCCTCGCAGGAGAAGTCGCTCTCGTCACCGGCGCCAGCCGCGGCATCGGTGCCGCCATCGCCAAGGCCCTTGGGGCCCAGGGCGTCCTCGTGGCCGTGAACTATTTCGGCTCCGAGGCTGCGGCCCAGGCGGTGGTCGCGGAGATCCGCGCGAATGGCGGCCGGGCCCTGGCCGTGAAGGCCGACGCCCGGGACCGGGCCCAGGTGGAGGCCATGGCCGCCACCGTGAAGGCGGAGCTTGGCCCCATCGGCATCCTGGTGCTGAACGCCTCCATCGGCTTCCCCATGGAGGGCTTCCCCGGCTATCCCTGGGAGGCCTTCGAGGCAAAGCTGCTCGGTGAGCTGGGGGCGGCCTTCCACGGCTGCCAGGCGGTGGTGCCCCAGATGCTCGAGCAGAAGGGTGGTTCCATCGTGGCCATCACCAGCGGCCTGGCCCGGAATCCCGGCTGGGGCTTCTGCGCTCACAGCGCGGCCAAGGCGGGCCTGGAGGGCTTCGTGCGGGCCCTGGCCTTTGAACTGGGCCCCATGGGCATCCGCGTGAACGCCGTGGCGCCAGGCCTCACCCTGACGGACGCCACCACACGCCTGCCGGAGACGCACAAGGCTGCGGCGGCGGCGCACACGCCCCTGCGCCGGAACGGCCTGGCAGAAGATGTGGCCGAGGCGGTGCTGGGCATCCTGCAGGCGGGCTTCGTCTCAGGCGCCACCCTGCCCGTCAACGGCGGTGTCCACGTCTTCTGAAGCCTGGGATGGACCCGGCACCGCCCCGGGCCCACACTGGGGCCTTTCGGAGAAGCCCATGCCCCCACCCATCCGCGCCGGCCTCGTCCTGGGTTTTTCCGTGGCGGCCTGGACCTTCGTCATGGGGCTCACCGGGTGGTACCGACACCCGTCCCTGCTGCGCCTCTTCTGGCTGGTGGTGCCCATGCAGGTCGGCATCCTAGTCTGGGGCCTGCGGACAACCGCCCGGGACAGTGGCTACCTGCGCCAGGTCATGCACGGTCTCAACGCCACCGTCCTGGGAGCCATGATCATCGTCATCGGCAGCCTGCTCTTCACCACCGTGGTGTTCCCCACCTACTTCGCAGACCTGGAGGCCATGGGCCGGGACCTGATGGCAAAGCAGGGCCTCAGCGCCGCCCAGATCGAAGCGGCGGTGAAGGCTGCGGCCCCCATGCAGACCCCCCGGGCCAGCGCCATGGCCGGAGCCATCGGCACGGTGGTGACGGGCTTCCTGACCTCGCTCCTCGCCGCGATCTGGTTGCGGAAAAAAGCGTAGCTCCGGGGCATTTCACACTCTCTAATCGTAAATATCATCCTTGTTTAGACTTGCAAATTATGTCGTGACCAGGAGAATGATCAGATTCCCGGTCGAGGCGCCATGTCGTTCTTCGAGATGCACGATCCAGCAGGCTCTGTCCGCGACTGCTACGCGGAGGTGCAGCGCTGGATTGACGAGACCGGCGTCACGGGGTTGCACCGTCGGCTGGAGGAGGCCGAGGCCATCTTCCGGCGCATCGGCATCACCTTCGCGGTGTACGGCGAGGGCGGCGATCCCGAACGCCTGATCCCCTTCGACCTGCTGCCCCGCATCTTCAGCCGCCTGGAGTGGCAGCGCCTGGACCAGGGCATCCGCCAGCGGGCCCAGGCCCTCAACGCCTTCCTCTACGATGTCTATCACCGCGGCGAGATCCTGCGGGCTGGACTGATTCCCCAGGATCTGGTCTATCAGAACGAGGCCTTCCGGCCGGAGATGATCGGCTTTGATCCTCCGGGCCGGGTGTACAGCCACATCGTTGGCATCGACATCGTTCGCACCGGGCCCGACACCTTCGAGGTGCTGGAGGACAACTGCCGTACGCCGTCCGGCGTCTCCTACATGCTGGAGAACCGGGAGATCATGACCCGGATGTTCCCGGAGCTCTTCAACCGGGGCCGGGTAACACCGGTGGACAACTACCCCGCGCAGCTGCTGCGGACCCTCAAGGAAGTCGCGCCTCCGGCCTGCACGGGGGACCCGGTTGTGGTCCTGCTGACGCCCGGCTCCCTCAACTCCGCCTACTACGAACACAGCTACCTGGCGGATCTCATGGGCATCGAGCTGGTCGAGCCCGTGGACCTCTTTGTGGAGGACGGCCGGGTCTGGAAGAAGACCACGGCGGGACCCAAGGCGATCGATGTCATCTACCGGCGCATTGATGACGACTACCTCGACCCCCTGGCCTTCCGCCCCGACAGCCTGCTGGGCGTGCCCGGGCTCTTCCATGCCTACCGCTCCGGCGGCGTCACCCTCTGCTCGGCACCCGGTGCGGGCATCGCCGATGATAAGGCGATCTACGTCTACGTCCCGGAGATGATCCGCTTCTACCTCGGCGAGGAGCCCATCCTGGCCAACATCCCCACCTGGCAGTGCGGCACCAAGGAGGGCCTGGCCTACGTCCTGGAGCACCTCAGCGAGCTGGTGGCCAAGGAGGTCCACGGCTCCGGGGGCTACGGCATGCTCATCGGACCCAAGTCTACCGCGGCGGAGATCGCGACCTACGCCGACCGCATCCGGGCCAACCCCGGTGGCTTCATCGCGCAGCCCACCCTGGACCTGTCCACGGTTCCCACCCTGGGGGCAGCGGGCGTGGTCCGGCGACACGCGGACTTCCGCCCCTACTGCCTCGTGGGCAAGCGCATGCGCCTGGTCGCGGGAGGCCTGACCCGCGTGGCCCTCACCGAGGGCTCCCTGGTGGTCAACTCGAGCCAGGGCGGCGGCGTCAAGGACACCTGGGTTCTGAGGGACTGATGTTAAGCCGAACCGCCGACAACCTCTTCTGGATGGCCCGCTACCTGGAGCGGGCCGAGTCCACTGCCCGCCTGCTCACCATGGGTCAGCGCATGGCCGTGCTCCCAGGCTCGGCCTACCGCGATGAGTGGCGCTCGGTCCTGCGGGTCACGGGCTGCGAGTCCCTCCTGAAGGGGAGCGGCCCCGTCACCGAGGCAGATGTGGTCAGCATCCTCCTCCTCGATCCTGATAACGCCGCCTCGATCCAGTCCTGCCTGGTGCGGGCCCGGGCGAACGGCCGGTCCGTACGGACCAAGCTCACCCAGGACATGTGGGAAGCGCTGAACATGAGCTGGCGGCACTTCGAGGGCTGCACCGTGGCCGAGGCCGTGCAGGAACTGCCGGTGCTCATCGACTGGGTGAAGACCCGGACCGCCGTCTTCAAGGGCGCCATGGAGACTGGCCTCATGCGGCACGCGGGCCACGACTTCATCCGCATCGGCGGCGCCATCGAGCGGGCCCAGATGACCCTGCGTCTGCTGGATGTGAAGTACTACGTCCTGTTGCCGGAGACCGATGTGGTGGGCGGCGGCCGCGACCACTACCAGTGGACCTCGGTGCTCCACGCCCTCTCCGGCAGCCGGGCCTACCACCACGTCTACGGCGGCGTGCACACCCCGGCCCAGATCGTCGACTTCCTCATGGTGAACCGCACCTTCCCCCGCTCCGTGGCCTTCTGCGTGGACCAAATGCGGACCCACCTGGCGCGACTGGCCAAGGAGCACGGCACCCGGGCCGCCTGCCATGAGACCGCTGATGAGCTCTTCGCCCTGCTCAAGACTGGCCGGAATGGGGTCTTCATCGAGCGGGGGCTGCACGAGTCCGTGCAACACTGCCTCCTGCTGACCAACCGCCTGGCCAGTGAAATTGCCGACTCGTACCACTTCTAGGAAGACCATGGAACTCGCCGTCCGCCACCAGACGACCTACCGCTACGCGACGCCAGCCAACCAGGTCTCCCTGCTGCTGCGCCTGCAACCGGGCCGACTGGACAGCCAGCAGCCCCGGTCCTGGGAAGTAACTGTGAACGGGACCCCAGTGACAGCGTTTCCGCTCAATGCCTTCGGGGACGGTGAAGGGTTCTACCACCGCCGGGGCGCCTTCAGCGAGATGGAGATTGTGGCCTCGGGCATCGTGGAGACCCAGGAGCACCACGGCATCGTCTCGGGGTTCCACCAGGAAGCTCCCCTGCCCATCTTCCTGAGGCAGACCAAGCTAACCCAGCCGGATACGGCCATTCACGCCCTTGCCCGCTCCCTCTCTGAGCGGGAACCCATTCCCCGACTTCACGCCCTGTCGGCGCGGGTGCGCCAGGCCATCATCTACGAGAGCGGCGCCACCAGCACCGCCACCTCCGCCGCCGAGGCCCTAGTCCTGGGCCGGGGGGTCTGCCAGGACCACACGCACCTCTTTGTGAGCGCCGCCCGGAGCCTAGGCATCCCCGCCCGCTACGTCAGCGGCTACCTGCTGGCTGACGAGGCCGGCCACGCCCTGCGGGAGACCCACGCCTGGGCCGAGGCCTGGGTGGATGGCCTGGGCTGGATTGGCTTCGACGCCACCAACGGACTCTGCGTCACAGAGCTGTATGTACGTCTCTGCTCAGGACTTGATGCTCACGATGCCGCCCCGGTCCGGGGTTCGGTCTACGGCACCACCGAGATCGGCATCCAGGCTGATGTCATGATCTCTCTGGCAGCCCCCAGCGGGTCCCAGCAGGTCCAACAGCAGCAGTGAGGATGACGAAAGGGCTGGTTCGATGACGTATTGCGTGGGCCTGCGGGTGGCCGAAGGGCTGGTGCTCCTGGCCGATACCCGGACCAATGCCGGGATGGACAATATCTCCCGCTTCACCAAGATGGTGACCTTCGAAAAGACCGGGGAGAGGGTCATCGCCCTGCTCTGCTCGGGGAACCTCTCCATCACCCAGGGCGTCATCGCCCGCATCAAGCACGGCATCCAGAAGGGCGACCGGGATCCCGCCTTCCGCTCCATCATGAACGTGGAGAGCATGTTCGAGGTGGCCGAGATCGTGGGCGCCGAGATGCGGCGCATGCAGGAGGTCCATCGCAAGGCCATCATCGAGCAGGGTGCTGACGCCGACGCCACCCTCCTGGTTGCAGGCCAGCGCAAGGGCGGCAAGCACCGTCTCTTCCTGGTCTACACCGCCGGGAACTTCATCCAGGCCACAGATGACACCCCCTACTTCCAGCTGGGCGAGCACAAGTACGGCAAGCCCATCCTGGATCGGGTCATCACCCCCATCAGCTCGCTCGAAGAGTCCATGAAGGCGGTCTGCGTCTCCATGGACTCGACCATCCGCAGCAACCTCTCCGTGGGGATGCCCCTGGACCTGGCCGTGATCGAGAAGGACGCCCTCACCTTCCGGATCCACCGGCGCATTGAGCGCACCGACGCCCGCTTCTCCGCCATCTCCGACAGCTGGGCCAAGGCCCTCAGCCAGGGCTTCCAGGATCTACCGAACCTGTTGGAGCCCGAGGGGCCCTGATCGCCATCCAGAACAGCCTGATGCGCCACCTTAGCGCTCGGCGTGCACTTCGGCCAGCAGACCCAGGGGGAAGCGTCGGCCCGCCAGGGCTTCGTCCATGCACCGCAGCACCAGCCCCGACCGCAGGGGCACCGCAGTCAGCTCCGCCCGGGTGAGCCAGTGACAGGCGAAGATGGCAGGATCCTCCGGGACCGCCACGGCCCCCGCCGGCACGGTGCCCGTGAAGCACATGCGGAAATAGTCCCGTCCGTTGGCGGCCCGCAGCGGGTAGATCCCCACCAGAGCCTCAGGCGTGAAGTCCAGGCCGGTCTCCTCGCGGGTCTCGCGCACCACCGCCGCCAGCACGGACTCGCCCGGTTCCACGTGGCCCGCGGGCTGGTTGAAGACACGGTAGGGGGATACCCCGTCCGTCTCCTCCACAACCAGGAAGCGGCCTTCCCGCTCGATGATGGCGGCAACCGTCAGGGCCCACATCAGGCGGGCAGGAAGAGCAGGAATCCGTTGGCGAAGTAGACGAGGCCCACGAGGCCCACCAGGAGGCCCAGGTAGTAAACAGGCTTCTTCTTCAGCAGGGCGGCGATGGAGGAGAGCAGGATGGCGATCTGGAGGAAGATCACCGCCAGCCCGAAAGCCGCCCCGTGTTTCTGGGCCGAGGCCTTGGTGTCCTCGAAGCCCCGGGCCACTTTCTGGATTTCGGCCTTCTCGGTGTCGTACTTGATCACCTTCTTCTCGACGTCGGCCAGGCTCTTTTCCAGCAGCGGCACGGCGGCCCGGGGCGCCAATTCCAGCTCCCGTTTGAGGCGCATCGCCTCCACTTCGTAGAGGTTTCCCTTGATGCCCTTGGCCTGGTAGTAGGCCCACTGGTCTGAGGCCTGGCTCTGACTGAGCACGGCCTTGGTGGAGTGCCCTCCGCCCTTGAACGTGGCCAGAGTGGCACAAACCGCGAGGATTACCGTTGTCAGGGCCAGCAGGTTCAGCCAGCCTTCCTTCTTTTCTTCGGCCATGGGAATGGTCTCTCCTGGGACTTAATTTACCACGTGCAAGCCCGCCGCTGCTTGACCCGCTTCACTGCTGGCCTATGGTTGGGGGTGGAGTCCGCCGGGATGTGCGTTGTCTGCCGCAGTCCTCCGCCGATGCGTCGGATGTCCTGTCATTTCTGACGGGCAGGCGCTGTCCGTTCCCCTGATACCCCGCGCAAGGGGCCTTCTGCGCGCTCCGCCTGGATCGCGTGGCGGGGTCCTGGGAGGATTCCCATGCTCCATCGAAATGCGCTTTGCGTCGGGATCAACCAGTATCAGCACTTCCCGGCCGCGAAGCTCAACGGCTGCGTCAATGACGCGCTGAACATGGTTTCGCTGCTGAAGGAAGTCCTGGGCTTCGAAGATTCCGAAATCACCCTGCTGACGGATCAGGCCGCCACCAAAGTCAACATCCTACGCGAGCTGAAGCGCATGGTGGATGGCGCCCTGGCTGGTCGGTTCAACCACCTGGTCTTCAGCTTCTCCGGCCATGGCACCCAGGTGCCTGACCTCAACCTCGATGAGTTCGACCGGGCCGACGAGGCCTTCTGCCCCTACGATCTGGCCCCCCTCGGCAGCCAGTGGGACCGCGATCACCTGATCGTGGACGACGAGCTGCACGACCTGCTGGTGCGACTGCCGTCCAGTGTTCTGCTGGAGGTCTTCCTGGACACCTGCCACAGCGGCGCCGGCCTGAAGGCCGCAGACCTGCTCATGGACCGCAGGCCCCGCTACCTGCCCCCGCCCTCGGTGGACGCCTTCCGCGACATCGAGTTCCGTCGCGCCCGGCCAGCCCACCAGAAGCTGATGGAAAAGGGCCTGTTCCACCACATCCTCTGGACCGCATGCAAGGAGAGCCAGACCGCCGCGGACGCCTTCATCCGGGGCGACTGGCATGGCGCCTTCACCTGGCAGTTCTGCCGGGAGGCCCGGGCCAGCGGCAACCACCTGTCCCGCGCCAAGGTGCTGGCCAAGGTCCGCTCGGACCTCGGCGCCGGCCACTTCACCCAGACCCCGCAGCTGGACTGCGGGGCCGTCACGCGCCACGCGGTGCTCAAAGCCATTGAAGTGCCGCAGAATGTCCTGCCGTTGCCCACGGAGATGCCCAGCTGAGGAGCTGGAACGGATCCTGGCAGAATTCGTTGCCAGTAAACAAGCACGGCGCCTCAGGGCGCCGTGCTATCTGAAATGCGTCGCGTTTCAGCAGAGGCTGAAACCTAGTAGCGGTACTGATCAGCCTTGTAGGGCCCTTCCACGGGCACGCTGATGTAGCTGGCCTGCTCGGGGCGTAGCGTGGTCAGCCGGGCGTTGAGCGTCTGCAGTTGCAGCCGCGCCACCTGCTCGTCCAGGTGCTTGGGCAGGGTGTAGACACCCACAGCGTACTGACCCTGCTTGGTCCACAGCTCGATCTGGGCCAGGGTCTGGTTGGCGAAGGAGGAGGACATGACGTAGCTGGGGTGGCCGGTGCCGCAGCCCAGGTTCACCAGCCGACCCTTGGCCAGGAGGAGAATGCGGTGACCGTCCGGGAAGATCACATGATCCACCTGGGGCTTAATCTGCTCCCACTGGTACTTTTCGAGGCTCGCCACATCGATCTCGCTGTCGAAGTGGCCAATATTGCAGACGATGGCGTTGTGCTTCATGCGGGCCATGTGGTCGTGGGTAATGACGCGGAGGTTGCCGGTGCAGGTGACGAAGATGTCGCCCTGGTCAGCCACCTCGTCCATGGTCACCACGCGGTAGCCCTCCATGGCCGCCTGCAGGGCGCAGATGGGATCGATCTCGGTCACCCAGACCTGGGCGCTGAGGGCCCGCAGAGCTTGGGCGCTGCCCTTGCCCACATCGCCGTAGCCGCAGACCACCGCGATCTTGCCGGCGACCATGACATCCGTGGCGCGCTTGATGGCATCCACCAGGGACTCCCGGCAGCCGTAGAGGTTGTCGAACTTGCTCTTGGTGACGCTGTCATTGACGTTGATGGCGGGGAACTTCAGCTCGCCCTTCTTGGCCATCTCGTAGAGACGGTGGACGCCGGTGGTGGTCTCTTCCGTCACGCCCAGCACCTTGCCCAGCTGGGTGGAATACCACCCCGGCTTTTCGGCCAGGCGCTGGCGGATGGCGGCGAAGAGCACCGTGGCCTCCTCGCTGTCCGGGTGATCCAGCACGCCGAGGTCCTGCTCGGCCCGAGCGCCCAGGTGCAGCAGCAGGGTGGCGTCGCCGCCGTCGTCGAGGATCATGTTGGCGCCGTCCGCGAAGTCGAAGATGCGGTGCGTGTAGTCCCAGTACTCAGGCAGAGTCTCGCCCTTGATGGCGAAGACCGGCGTGCCCCCCGCGGCGATGGCGGCGGCGGCGTGGTCCTGGGTGCTGTAGATGTTGCAGCTGGCCCAGCGGACGTCGGCACCCAGGGCATTGAGGGTCTCGATGAGCACCGCGGTCTGGATGGTCATGTGCAGCGAACCGGCGATGCGCGCGCCCTTCAGGGGCTGCTGGGCAGCGTACTGCTGGCGGATGGCCATGAGCGCGGGCATCTCGCCTTCGGCGATGGCCATTTCCTTGCGGCCCCAGGGGGCGAGGGAGAGATCGGCGACGGTGAAGTCGGCAGCGGTGACGGTCATGAGGACCTCCTCGAAAAGCCGGTACGGCAAGGTGAATCCACCTCTTCGTCCCGGTTCAGGGTTGAGGTGAGCGCCGTTCCATGAGGGAAGTATCCGAGCCTGAGATCCCGCGCAGCCAATCTGCCAGGTCCTGCAGCGCTCCTCGGACCCTCTCAGAATAAGCGGGCCGGACTCGGATGTCTGGAGGGTTTTTCAGGGTTCCCTCGAGTTGTCACCTCTACATTTTTTCTATCGAAAAAATGACAACAGATAAAAGGCCACAAACAAAGGAGTTGGTTCATTCTTAGGCTTTTTTGTCATTTTTTTATGACATGAATTTCTTGCAAAGAAATTCATCAAGAACAATCCCAACGCTTAGCGCCTGGCAGAACCCTCGATTGGACTGACTTGCCTGAAAGGAGGCAACCATGTCCAACCTCTTCACCTCCACGACCCTGGCACTCGCCCTGGCCCTTCCCCTCGGCGCCGCCCCGGTCCGCGCCATCCGAGCCCCCCAGCGGCCCGTGAACCTCAACACCGCCACGGTCACCGAGCTGATGCAGCTGCCCCGCATCGGCCAGAAGACCGCCGAGCGCATCCTCAGCCAGGGCACGGCCACGCTCATCAGCCCCCGAGAGTTCTTCCACGAAGCCCTGCGCTACGGGGCCTCCACGGCCCTGGCCTACCACAACCACCCCAGCGGCGACCCCACGCCCAGCCGCGAAGACACCCAGCTCACACGCCGCCTGCAGGCCGCCGGGGAGTCCCTCGGCGTCCCCCTCGCGGACCAGCCCATCCTCGGCCAGAGCCGCTACCATAGCTTCCGCGCCGCCGAGGTCTGGGACGTGAAGGGCTGAGCGGAAATCCAGGTAGAGTCAACGGGCGAGGAGCCGACCCTGATGCCACTGTCAACCTGGGCCACCGACTACGTGCACCTGGTGCTCGCCACCGGGCGCCATGATCCTAACTTCGTGGACGCCTACTACGGACCGCCCGCCTGGAAAGCCACCGCCGAGACCGGTGAGCCGAAGTCCCTGACCGCCCTGCGGGCGGAGGCGGAACGCCTCCTGGCAGGCGTCCAGGCAGCCCAGGCAGGGCCTGACCAGGCCGTGCGCCGTGACTACCTCCAGGGCCAGCTCGGCGCCGTGGCGGCCCACCTGGCTCGGCTGGCGGGCCAAGTCCTTTTCTTCGACGACGAGGCCGAAGCCCTCTACCAGATGCGACCACCCGTGACGCCGGAGGCCGACTTTGAGGCGGCCCTGACCCGCCTGGACCAGCTGCTCGAGGGGACGGGCACCGTGCAGGCCCGCTACCAGCGGGTCCGGGAGCGGGTCATCGTGCCCACCGAGCGCGTGGACGCTGTGTTCCAGGCTGCGATCCACGAGGCCCGGGAGCGCACCCGCCAGCACGCTACGCTGCCCGCCTCCGACCACTTCCGCGTGGAGTACGTCCGGGACAAGGCCTGGTCCGGCTACAACTGGTACCAGGGGGGCGGCAGCTCGGTGATCCAGGTGAACCTGGACCTGCCCATCACCATCGACCGGGCCCTGGACCTGGCCGCCCACGAAGGCTACCCGGGCCACCATGTCTACAACGCCCTGCTGGAGCAGCGCTTCGCGCAGGCACCGCCCGTGGGGCGCGGGTGGGTGGAGTTCACGGTCTATCCCCTGTTCTCACCCCAGTCCCTGATCGCCGAGGGCACCGCCAACTTCGGCATCGAGGTGGCGTTTCCCGGCGCGGAGCGGCTGACCTTCGAGCGCGAGGTGCTCTTCCCCCTGGCGGGCCTCGACCCGCAGGACGCGGTCTTCTGGGCGCGGGTGCAGGCGGAACTGAAGCTGCTGGCCTTCGCCGACAACGAGGCCGCTCGCGGCTACCTGGATGGCCAGCTCGACCGGATTCAGGCCGAGACATTCCTGATGCGGTATTCCCTGCGAACGGCAGCCCAGGCCGCCCAGCGCCTGCGCTTCATCGAGACCTACCGCAGCTACGTCATCAACTACAACCTAGGCGAGCAGCGGGTCAGAGACTGGGTGAACCGTCAGGGCGGCACCGCCGACCAGCCGACCCGGCGCTGGGCGATCTTCCTCGAACTCATCTCCAGCCCGCGGCTGCCCCGAGCCCTGGGCTTCTAGACCTGCGCGGGGCGCCTAAGGGAGGAAGGTGACCAACACCGGCCGAAGGTCCAGGGGCCCCGGCGCTCGGCTGGAAGGGCGATGGAGCGGCAAGACAATTCTTGCTGTCAATTGAATGAATAGGTATTTTTTCATAATAGCGAGCATTGATTGCTTGATTTTATTCTTTCCCGCGAGAAGAATCGTCCTGCGAACTCATCGGCTCCTTTTGAACCCTTTTCCGACTTGCTGATCCGGCCTCAGGCAAGGGATTGCTTGGTGTCGGGCATCCAGCCCAACTCCTCGCCCGCAAACCGTCACCTCTACTCAAGGTGACCCTTTCCAAGGAGGGACTCGATGCATGTCGTCTTCCTCGTCCACGGCATGGGCAAGCACCCGACCGGCTGGAGTGAACCGATCACGACCTTCCTCAAGGAGCGTTACGCGACCGCCACCGGCAAACCCCTCAAGGAGGATGTCGCCCAGTTCGTGGAGATCACCTATGACGACGTTTTCACGGGCTGGCTGAGCCGCTGGGCCAAGGCGGGAGACGACCTTGCCGCCTTCCCTGAGGTGGCCTCGGTGGCAGGCTTCCTCCGCAAATTGAACCAGGATGATCCTCTGTATACCCATCTTGCCGATGTGGTCTTGCTCACCCTCTTCCCCCAGATCAGCAGGGAAGTGGTCACCTCGGTTCGCACCCAGATGTTCAACGCCTTCGCCGGGAATCGCACCGCGCAGTTCTCGGTCCTGGCCCACAGCCTGGGCACTTCCGTGGCCCAGCGAACGGTGGCGACCTTGAATGACGAGGCCCTGGGAGGCAGCTACCCGCCGAGCCTGCTCAGCTTCGCCAACCTCATCATGGTGGCCAACGTTAGTCGGGTCCTCACCCTGCCTCATCACAACTCGCTCTTTGAAACGCTGGTGCGGCCAAGCGTTGGTTCCTACTGCGCGAACTACTGGTCCATCCACCACGCGTTGGATGTCATCACCATGCCCTGGCCCTTCCATCCTCCCCCCGCAGGCTGGGCGGTGGACCCGGCCACCTATAGGGATACGGAGGTGAAGCACTATGAGAATGATCCCAATGTTCACGATCTTCTGAACTACCTCAAGAACCCGAGGATTCACCTTCCCCTGCTGGCTCGGGTCGCCGGTTTGAGGATGCCAGCACCTGACCTTGAAGCGGCCATCGCCACCTATGAACAAGGCCACCAGCTGAACGACCTCATCCGAGGCCAGTTGGAGCCCTCCCTAAAAATGGCCTCGGGCCTCGACCAGGGCGAGCTCAAGGACATCCTTGACCTCATGAAGTCGTTCCTCGGGGCCTGCGGGGTGAAGCCATGAGGGGCCACCACCTCCGAACCAGCATCCTGGTCCTGCTACTCCCATGGGTGTTCATGGGCCCATCAGCCCTGCACGCCGAGGCTCCTGGCCCCAGAGCGGTGCTTGCGGACCCGTGTCCCGAGCCCAAAGAGGTGGCAGGGTATTACCGGCTCCTTGGCATCCAGGGGGATCTGTCGAATCCGGAAGTGGGGCTGCTCGCCCTCCGGCTCATCACCACCGAATGCCGCCTGGAGAGCCACCGCAAGAACGAGCCCCTTCAAAAACTGCTCCTGGAGCTGGGTCCGGCCCTGAGCCAGGCCGAGGGTCTCCGGGAGGGGGCCGCCTTTTTCGTGAGCCATCGGGATTGGCCAGACTTCTTTAGGGGGTTTCTTCGGCCGCCCCTCTCCCGACCCGATGAGACCGGCACACCCAGCGACCACTATTTCGCGGGGACACCGAACGAGGTGATCATCGCGGATCCCTCGCTGCCCACGGAAAGCCAGGCAGCCTTCCTCCTCCGCTGGCAGGCGACTCAGGGCGTCCTCTGTGCCCTGACGAACAGCCGGGTCCAGACCCTGCGCAGCAGTCAGGAGGTCTTCAACGCTCGGCTGACCTTCATTCTCGAAAAGGGCTACCTCCAGTACCCCTGGGAAGTGGCCCTCAATCGCGGCGGTGACCAGCAGAGCTACCTGGTTCTGGTGCATCCCAGTCTGGCGTTCACGTTGGGTCCGGTGGAAGGGAAGACCTTCCGACAGCTCCGCGAGGCCGCCAGCACCTCCATCCAACCCACCCTGAATGTGTCCCTCTTCGGCTTCATCCGCTATCCCCTGGAAAAGTCGGCGGAGGGGAGCTACACCGATGCCTACACCCGGTATTGGGGGATCACCTTCGGCATCATGACCGGGCCCAGTGAGGCCAGCCACCCCAGGTGGGGCCCCACCCTCGAGTTCCACTACCGGGCCATCTCTCTGGGTTTCAGTCGCCATGGCACGCCAGCGGGGCCCAAGCAGAACTACCTGTTCACGACCCTCAATCTGGCCAAGTACCTGAAGCTCCCCCAGCCCTGAGGTGGAGCCCACGCAAGGTGGGCCAAGCCTCACTAAACCCTCTCGCAGGCCCTCCTCCTCCAGGATTCGATTCCACCTTTTCCCCAGGGGTCGCACATGAGATACCGCCCACTCCCACCCGACCGGATGCCCGGAGAGCTTGAACAAAGCGAATCAGACATGCTCAAGATCCGCCGTGCTGAAGCAGGTGTTTCGGCTGATCAGCCAAGGGTGGGCTTGGCGCTGTCCGGGGGCGGGATTCGCAGCGCGACGTTTTCCTTGGGTGTCCTCCAGGGGCTGGCTCAGCTGAAGCTGCTGAAAAACGTTGACTACCTCAGCACAGTCAGCGGAGGAGGCTACACGGGCTCCTTCCTGGGCGGGTTGTTCTGCCGCAAGGGACCTTCGGAGCCGAGTGCTGCCGAGGTGGAGTCCCAACTTGGCGCCGCCGACCGGTCGGTGGGTCCCGTCGCAAGCGCCTTTGCCTGGCTGCGCGACAATGGGCGCTATCTGACCCCCGGTGGCAGTGGCGACAGCCTGCTGATGGTGAGCACGATCCTGCGGAACTGGGTGGCCGTCCAGGTGGTGCTCGGGCTCGTGTTCCTGACGGGATGCATGGCGCTCGATGGTCTCTTCCGAGCCCTGACGGGAGGGTTGCCCAAGACGCTCGGCCAGGGAGGTCTCTATCTCAGCCAGTGGTTCACCCTGGCTCTTGGGGTGCTGGTCTCGGGTGGTCTTGTGATCGGCTGGGCCCACTGGCTGGTGGACCAGAGTCCCGTCCAGGGACGCAAGGGGATGATTGCTCGCCCCAAATGGGTCCTCATCCTTACCTTGCTGGGCGCGGCGGTCGTGCTCAGCACGGGTGTCCCCTACCAGACCCTGAATCCGAAGGCCTGGAGCACCGCCCTCAAGCTCCTCCTGAATGTGGGAGGGCTGGCGCTGCTGCTCTCCTGGGTGGCCTCGCACAAGGGCTCCGCCGAGGCTCGACGGTTGCTGTCACGCGGCCTCCGAATGGTCATCCTCACCTCGCTGGCCCTGGCCGTCGTGGCCCTGGTGGACAGCGTTGGCTGGGCGGTCTGGAAGGCCTGGTTCAAGGCCAGTGACCCGAGCGCTGCCACCGGTGGCCTCCTTAACGGCATCTGGCGCTGGCTTGAGCAGACGCTCCAGACCCTCATCAGCCCAAAGGGGATCCCGGTGTTGGTCCTCTCCTTTGCGGTCTCATTCCAGGAGAAACTCACCAAGCTCCTGGGCGCCAAGGGGAGTGATGGTGTTCTCCAAACCCTTGGCAAGGTCCTTGGCAAGGCGCTGGTGGGCCTGCTGGCGATGGGAGTCGCCGTGCTGTGGCTGGGCGTATTCTCAGCCTTGGCTCATCGCTTGACGTTTGGCCCCGTCCCCTCTGCGGACTGCCAAGGGATCACCCTGCCGGCCGCCCAGGAATGGCTGCTGGCCTTTTCTGGACTCATCCTCCTGAACATCCTGCTGGGGCGGGTGATCGGTTTTCTGAACCTCAGTACCCTCGGACCTTTCTATACCGCCGCAATCACCCGGGCCTACCTGGGAGCGAGCAACAAGGAACGACGCGAAGGGGACGTGTCTCCGGATCGGCGGGAAGCGGATGACATCCCCTGGGCTGATTACAAGCCCTGGCTGCGCGGCGGTCCCCTCCACCTCATCAACGTCACCCTGAACGAAACCACCGGAGGGCGCAGCCAGGTGACCCAGAAGGACCGGAAGGGGTTGGGACTCGCGGTAGGACCGGCTGGCCTCAGCCTCGGGATTCAGCACCATGCCCTCCAGGAAGCCCAGGAGCCCGCCCACCCGAGACTGGCTCCTCTCAACGGCTTCCATGCCTTCTCGGGATCGATGGAGCGGGACAAGCCGATCTTCAGGCCTGAAGCCCTGACGGTCGGACAGTGGGTGGGCGTGAGCGGCGCGGCCTTCACCACGGGGCTGGGCTCACGCACCAACCTCTCCTTGAGTATCCTGCTGGGTTTCCTGAACGTCAGACTGGGTTACTGGTGGTGGACGGGGCTGGCCCCTTCCCATCGCATGGTCACCAAGCAGGGGAAGAAGACCCCTGCGGTTTCCACGCTGGATCGAATCCGTCTGGGCTTCGAAGCCGCCGTCCCCGTACATGCCCATCTGCTGGGGGAATGGTTCGCACGGTTTCCGGGAACCGCAAGCCGGCACTGGTACCTGTCAGACGGGGGGCACTACGAGAACACCGGCCTCCTGGAGCTGATCCGCAGGCAGCTGCCTCTGATCATCGGCTGCGACAACGGTCAGGACCCGGAGCGCAAACTCCTCGACCTATCCAACCTGGTGGCCAAAGCCCGGGTGGACCTTGGGGTGGAGATCACCTACCTCGACTCTGAGGGATTGGCTCGGGTCCTGGGGGTGAAGCACAGCTCAGCCTTCGGCTCCACCGACGAGCTTGTGGACCCGAAGGCGCCGGCCCTGGCAGCCCTGGCAGAGCTCCACTACCCAGGCCAAGTGAAGCCCGGCCTGCTCGTGATCCTGAAACCCACCCTGGGATCGGGCCTGCCGCTGGATCTCTTGGCCTACGCGGAGTCGAATAAGGATTTCCCCCAGCAGACCACCATGGATCAATTCTTCGACGAGACCCAGTGGGAGGCCTACCGCGCGCTGGGGCAGGTTATCGTTCAGCAAACCCTGGGCCGCCATCCCGAGTTGTTTGCCTCAGCGGGGCCGACTCGGCCCTAGGCACGCCGCATCAGGGCCCCCGCCAGGGCCTCCATGAACCGAGCGCCACGGGACAGGCGGCCGGCCTCCGCCGCCAGGGCCCGGGCGGCGGCCTCCTCCAGACGCAGGGGCTCCGGCAGCCCGGCCATGGCCCAGAAGCCATAGCGGCTGGCCAGAAGCTCGCTGGTCAGACCTTCCACGAGCTCCGCGGCAAGGCGGTAGTCCGTGCGAGTCACCAGGCGGATCCAGTGAGACGACAGCTTCGGCGTCACGAAGGGCACGCGTAGCAGGATGGGCTTCCGGCCCATGAGCGCGGCGCTACGCTGCAGGATCTCCACACCCGACAGGGCCTCGGGGCCCGGCAGGTCCCAGAGGTCGCTGCCCGCCAGGGGCAGGCGGGCCGCGCGGACCAGGGCGGCCACAACATCGTCCACAGCCACGGGCTCACTGCGGTGGTCCAGCCAGGCGGGCAGCACCATGGCCGGGAGCCGCGCGGCCAGGTCCCGCACGATGGTCCAGGAGGCGCTCCCGGCGCCCACGATCATGCCGGCCCGTAGCTCCAGGCAGGGCACCTGCCCGGCCCGCAGGGCCTGGCCCGTCTCCAGGCGGGCCCGGAGGTGCGCCGAGGGCGGACCAGCGGGCGCGACTCCGCCCAGGTAGACGATGCGCTCCACCCCGGCGCGGGCCGCGGCCCTGGAGAAGCGCTCCGCCGTGGCAATCTCCCGCGCGACCCAGTCCGGGTGCAGCTCCCCCATGCCGTGGATCAGGTAGAAGGCCACCCGGCAGCCGTCCATGGCTCGGGCCAGGGCTTCGCCGTCCTCCGCATCCCCGGCCACCCAATCCCTGTCCGGCCAAGCCTGCCGCGCCACCTCGGGGCGTCGCGTCAGACACCGCACCCCCCAGCCGTCCTCGCGCAAGCTGCGGAAGACCCGGTTGCCCATGAATCCCGTGGCACCCGTGAGCAGCAGCTGTTCCGTCATGTCTCCAGGCTGCCTGGATGGCGGGTCGGGCGCCAGGGTTTAAACTTTGCCTCCGCATGCCGCGAGACCGAAGGATCTGCCCTGGCCAAGGGCCCTTCTCACCGTTCATCGCGGGTTCCCAAAGCCTTTTCAATCGATGATGAACAGCTTGGCGCCCACAGGGGTGGAGGAGCGGTGGGATTCGGCGTTGTCCGCCACCTGGTAGTTCATGCCTGGCCTAAGCAGGAAGGTGCGGCCGTCCTCGAGTTCCGTGTGCAGTTCACCCTCCAGGCAGAGAAGGATGTGCCCCTTGGTGCACCAGTGGTCCGCAACGTAGCCAGGGCTGTAGTCAACCATCCGGACCCGGATCGTATCGAAGTGGCAGGTGCGCCAGGTGGCCACCCCTGTCTCGCCGCTGTGGAGCGTAGGTTCGACGGAGGACCAGTCCGTGGTTCCGAAGGGGATGTTCGTCATTTTCATGGATGGCTCCTGGAGCACTCGTGTGGGGTCGGTTGGGAAAGGGTGCGCCGCTGGGGTACCCTTCCGCGCCAGGATGAAAGCTGGCGATTCCGTGAAAGGGGGCAACCTAGCGGCCCCTGCGTGGTTGTGCCCTTACGGTTGTGAATTGGGAAGGGGCCGTCGGCCAGGAGGACGCGATCTAAAGCGGTGGGAAAGGGGGGGGGGAGAATAAAACCCGATTCAAATAGTGCCAATCCATCTGGTAAATCTTTCAACCGTACCGGATCGGAAATAACAATTTCATTTCGAATGATTTTCTGAAACTCAAACGCTGCGGATTTTGTTTTTTTGGGGAAACCGAGCGAGTAGGGGTCTGAGCCTTTGGATAAGGCTCCTTCGGTTGCAATGGTTCGGGCCAGATAGAGTGACATGGCGATCCAGGGTTCGAGCGCATCTTCGCATCGGGCCCAAGCGAGGATGGGGACTTGGATATCAATGTGATACTCCTCCTTCGTTGGCCGGACCAAGAGCCGTCCATAGCTGGCATCCAACCCCACACACAGCCGGTAACGAGCCTTTCGTTCGGCTCGAACCAGTTCCCTAACGACTACCTGCAAGCTTGGCGAATGGGCGACTGTCCACTTATAGGTTCCCAGGATCTGGGGATCTGACCCTGGCAAGAGAGGTAATTCCGGCAAGGGTTCCGGGGCAACTAGGTTTGGCGGAGCTAGGTGGATGAACATGGTTGTTTTGTCTTTCGAGTGGTCGTTGCCCAATGAGGGAAGCTAAGGGGATCCGCCTGTTCCTGGAATCCTCCGAGCGATTTGGCCGGAACCACCTGAGAGAACTGCCGCCCCGCATGATCGATACCGGTGCGGGTCGACGCGGTCAGCGGCTTGCAGTCCGGGGAGGATCGCGGGTCGGCGCCTCGGTGGTCTAGGCCTGTGCCTCCTTTGCACCGACCAGCTTCAGGTGTGCGGCCAGCGACCTGTCCTGGGTATTGATATGAGTGCTAAGCCACACAGAGAGGAAGGCTGAGACACGTTCCAACTTGTGGGAGGAGACACCCGCCAGGTTTCGCGCTTTGAATCGGCAGAGTTGGGGCAGCAGTGATGCGTGTTCATCGCGGTGCGCCTGGAGCCTCGGATCCGCATAGGCTTCCATCAGATCCTCCTCGAACTTGAAGTGGACCCCTGTGTACTGGGCAATGCGGTCGAGCAGGGGAGACAACTCTTGTGAGTTGTCCCCCTCACTCATTTGCGTGATGGCCATCCTGATAGAGCACAACAAGTCCCGGTGCTGTTCATCAACGACGGGAACTCCGACCTCGTAAGCGTCATCCCACTCCAAATGTCCCATGCCTCATCCTACCCCCTAAATCTTCTCCCCTAGGGGACTTCTGGCCCCCTTCCGGGGCGATCTCTGGGAGGGTCGACACGGTCTCGGTGGCAGGGGAGGACAGGCGACCAACGAAATGCCCCAGGCGGACGATCCACCTGGGGCCTACCCTCTAGTTCTGAATGAAGCTAGAGCGGAGATCGGGTCACTGACTGCCGGGACTCAAATTCAGTCACTCCTAACTGCCCGGAGTGCCTATTTCTTTTCGTAGACAGCCTTCGTCTTCTCGTCCTCTTTGCCGGGAGTCCAAGAGACTGCAGCTAGCGTCTTGCCGTCTGCTGACACCTCCAAGGTACCCGCCCCGGTGACCCGATCATTCAGTAGGCTCTCGTAGCTGAAGGTTCGGGGATTCACGACCCTGAAAGAGACGAAGAAATTCTTGGAAACCGTTGGACCGATAGGCTTGATGGGGCTTCCATTGGTGGGACCGGAAACTTTCAATTTGTAATCAGGCACTTCGTAGCTGATCTGCCCCGGGGCAGGCACTGAAAGGATGATCGTTTCGCTGGTGGCCTCCACCTTGATGTTCTTCCACTTGCCCAGCAGGCCAGGGCCACCGGAAACGCGCTCGTAGACATCGGAGGATTTCGCCGTGGTGCCGTTGGGCCGGAATTCAGTCCAGCTACTGACCAACTGCTTCCCATCGGCGGAGAGGGCGCTGTGCCCCTTCCCGGTCACCTTCCCCTCGAAGGACGACTCCCTGTCCCAGGCATTGTCCCCGGCCTGCCTCCAGGTGGTGGTGCTTCCGCCCGGCGTTTTGTAGGGCTTCCCGTCGAGGGCGAAGTCAAACTCCCAGGCGCCTCCATCCGAGAAGTGGATTTTGCCGTCTGGCGCGGCCGAGTAGGTGAAGGTATCGCCCGTGAGCTGGCTCTTGGCCGGATTGAACTTCCAGGTCCCGTCGAAGGGACTTCCTGCAGTGAGGACACTGCACCAGCTGACCGATAAAAGGGCGGCGGTGAGGGCGAGGTGTTTCATGGGAACCTCCTTGGATCTTGAGTCGCTTGGACTCTTTGTTGGTTGGGTTTTGGTGGGATGCCGGCCTCCATCTCACGCCACTCATCGGTCCAGTGTCAAGCCCGTTATCCATTTTTTTCCCAAGTGATATCACGATCGCGTTGCCTTTGGTCACCTCAAAGCCTTGGCCAAGTCCAGCTTGCCATTCAGGAAGTCGACCCACCTCTTGCCGTTGACCTCCACGACAGCGCGCAAGAGATCGAGGCCAAGGCAGACGATCCTCAGGGAGGCCTACGAAGAAGCCGCCAAAAGGCGGCTTCACTGGCGGAGAGAGGGGGATTCCCTTCGGGGCCACCGCTGCGCGGCGTCCCCTCCGGCCGCACAACTCGCTGGCACGGGCCCGCTCGCTTCCAGCAGTCCACAGGACTGCCTCCAGCGGGCCCTACCTGCCAGCGATTTTGTGATTTCGAATCACCCTCTATCCGCCCATAAAGAAGCCGCCAAAAGGCGGCTTCACTGGCGGAGAGAGGGTCCGCCGCTGTTCCTTTCGCCGACCTTCGCAATTCTTCGCCTTCATAACCTCAACCAGCAGTTATATATCCTCTTTGTAGTTTTTCCATTCAACCCTTCCTTCGCTGAATCCCGCCGACAAACGCTGGGATTCGGCGAAAAAGTATGGGTAGAAGTATGGGTAGACACGTGAAATAATGTTCGATGAGGGCGAAGGAAAATGGCTGGTGGTGGAAACAAGCTGAGCGCAGCAAAGGTCGCCAAACACGGTACTGCGGGTTACCTGCTCGATGGCCTTGGTCTGTATTTGCAAGTGACCCTGCGCTCATCGTTGAAGCCCAGCAAGGGAAAAACCACAGCGGCCAGCAGCGTGACGAAATCCTGGTGCTTTCGATACAGAGATCGATCCACGGGAAGGTTGCGTGAGCTGGGATTGGGGCCGTATCCAGATGTATCACTGGAGGAAGCACGGAAGATTGCCGCAGAGCTACGGGACATTCTTCGACAAGGCAAAGACCCCAAGGAAGTGAGGGATGAAAAGCGAGCCAGCCTAAAGATTGAAGCCGTGAAAGGCATGACATTCGATGAAGCGACTGCGGCTTGCATCGCAGGAATGCGTTCAGGTTGGAAGAATGAAAAACATGCGGATCAATGGACCAATACACTCGCCACTTACGCCTCTCCCGTGATTGGGGCGTTGCCTGTCTCTGCCATCGATCTACCGCTGATCCGAAAGGTGCTGGATCCAATATGGACGACAAAAAATGAAACCGCCTCCCGCGTTCGACAGAGAATCGAATCTGTGTTGGCGTGGGCAACTGTGAGTGGATATCGATCTGGTGACAACCCTGCTCGATGGCGTGGACATTTAGACCATCTTCTTGCGAAGCCATCGAAGGTTCAGAAAACGGAACACCATGCAGCGTTGGCCTATCCAAAGCTCCCGGAGTTCATGTCTGAGCTTCATAAACGAAACGGGATGGCCTGTCTGGCCCTGGAGTTCACAATCCTGACGGCTGCTCGTACTGGTGAAGTGATAGCTGCCCGCTGGGATGAAATTGACCTGGAGAAGAAGCTATGGACCGTCCCAGCTGAACGAATGAAAGCAGGGAAAGAACACACCGTGCCACTTTCCCTACGGGCAGTTCAGATGCTAAAGACATTGAGCAAGGCGAAGACGAGCCAATATGTGTTCCCTACCGAGGGTGCTGATTCTCCACTGTCCAACATGGCAATGTACGCGCTACTCAAGAGAATGGGCCGCCCTGAGATCACCGTTCATGGTTTTCGATCAACTTTTAGGGATTGGGCTGGTGAACAGACTCATTTCCCACGAGAAATAATCGAACATGCATTGGCGCATCAGCTGAAGGACAAAGCAGAGGCTGCATACTCCCGATCCACCATGCCGGAGAAACGGAGAAAGCTTATGGATGCCTGGGCGGAATACTGCTTGAAGGTGGGATCAGAGCCACAACACCCTAGCAAGAAGGTGAAAAGGGCTTAATCGTGAACGGAGCTTCAGGCCAGACTGGCTGCCGGTTGGGATTCCCCCAAGATTCTCGTTGCTTTGAGATATAGGAGAGGTTGGATTCGCATATATAAAATCGCAAATATTATGATATTACAACTTTATAGATGCATGAATTGCATAATTTTACGTTCTAATGATTATTATCCAATGCTAGTGCAACTAATTGGTCTAGATTAAGATTTGTTAATTTTTCTATATCAGTTTGGGCTTGATCATATATTTTGTCAAATTCTGGCCTAGAATATGGATTTTGGCCGTTGAACACAGAAATAGCTTTTACGGATTTTAGGTAAATATCGTATTTAATGGTTAAATTATTATTAACTGTAGCATCATTGATTAATTTTTTAATTTTATTTACCAAAATTGCACGCTTAAGAGTTATTCTTACTAAATTACTTTTTAAAATTGCTATATTTTTTGTATTTTTAGCATTTTTGATTAATAGTTTATCATGCGTATCAAAATTCTTAACTGAACATATTTTAATTATTTGTTCACTTTCATAAGAAAATGATGTGTAAATCCCACCCATCGCGTTACAGGCTATGATTACAATTAGTGTAAATGATTTAATGTTCATCACATTAGTTTCCTATTTCTGAATTTCTTTGTATAACCAAATATTTTCATTAATACCTAATTTTTTCAAATCGCTTGAATTAAAATCAATATTGATTTTTTTCCCACCATATTCATTAGTAAATTGATATTTTGCTCTAATTGTAATATAGTCGGCATCCTCTGTAGATTTTTTGTTAGAGCCGGGCACTACGTAATTGTTATAATTATATGCCAATTCTTTTGTCCAACCGTTTGCAACTTCTTTTATGGAAATCAATACAATATTATCACTTAATATTTCGTATTTACCATCAAATGTTTGATTTTTCAAATTAATCTTATTGTTTCGATCAAGTCCAGGCAAAATGGTACCACGGTCATTATATGTTAATTTCCCGTTTTCCTCAAATGCCAACGTAATAGAAGATAAACTGGCCTGCTCAGAGGGATAGTCTCCCCAGGTTCCAATTATTGCTTTTTTATCTTTTAATATATTATCACAAGAAAACGACATCACGATAAAAGCGATAGGAATAAGAATTAATTTTTTCATTTCTACTCCCAATTCGGTTTACTAAACATTTTGCCAATCGGTCCAAATGTCTGAAAATCCCATGTAGATTGTTTTGGATCATATATTAGAATTCTTATTTTAATCTTATTCGGGTCTTCCGGAAATGATAATGAAAAATATAGTTTGTTCTTAAATATTTTTTTCTCTAACCCA
>CAIMQW010000252.1 GCA_903843705.1 uncultured Holophagaceae bacterium
GATCGCCCGGGCCGCCGGTCAGGGCGACCTGTCCGAGAACGCCGAATACGAACAGGCCCTGGCCAAGCGGGACATGTTCCAGAACAAGCTGGTGACCCTCGAGAAGCGCATCGCCGAGGTGGCCAGCCTGGACATCAGCCGGCTGCCCAAGTCCCGTGCGGCCTACGGTTCCAAAGTCACGATCCTGGACCTGGACTCCGAAGAGGAATTTACGTACACCCTGGTCCTTCCGGAGGAACTGGATGGCCACGCCCAGCATCTCAGCATCAGTTCCCCCATCGGCATGGCGCTGGTGGGTCAGGAAGAGGGCAGTGAAGTGCGGGTCCTGATTCCCGCGGGGGTGCGCCGCTTCGAGATCCTGGCCCTCAAGACCATTCACGATGTAGCCTAGTCACGTCCCCAGGAGGGGAGCTCGAATGAATAAGTACAAGCGCGAACAGAAATGCTCCTTCTGCGGCAAGGAGCCCCATGAGGTGGAACAGCTCCTTGCGGGGCCGGAAGCCTTCATCTGCAATGAGTGCCTGGAGGCTGGGCAGCTGCAGCTGCGCATGAGCCGCCAGGGCAAGCCCCTGGGCAAGCATGAGGCCCGCCTCAGCCGCCCCAAGGAGATCAAGGGCTTCCTCGACGACTATGTCATCGGCCAGGAGGCCGCCAAGAAGCGCCTGAGCGTGGCGGTCTACAACCACTACAAGCGCATCCTGACCCCCCGGAAGGCCCTGGGTGCCACCGAGGTCGAGCTGTCCAAGAGCAACATCCTGCTGCTGGGCCCCACGGGCACCGGCAAGACCCTACTGGCCCAGACCCTGGCGCGGTTCCTGGACGTGCCCTTGGCCATGGCCGACGCCACCACCCTCACTGAGGCCGGCTACGTGGGCGAGGACGTGGAGAACATCCTCACCAAGCTGCTGCAGGCCGCGAACTACGATGTGGAGCGGGCCCAGCGCGGCATCGTCTTCATCGATGAGATTGACAAGGTCGGCCGCAAGAGCGAGAACCCTAGTATCACCCGCGACGTGAGCGGCGAGGGGGTCCAGCAGGCCCTCCTGAAGCTCGTCGAGGGCACCGTGGCCAATGTGCCCCCCCAGGGCGGCCGGAAGCACCCCCACCAGGAGTTCATCCAGCTGGACACGAGCAACATCCTGTTCATCTGCGGCGGCGCCTTCGTGGGCATCGAGGACATCATCAAGCAGCGCATCCGGGCCAAGGCGGTGGGCTTCGGCTCCACCCCCTCCTCCAAGGAGGACAAGGAGGGCATGCTGGCCCTGGTGGAGCCTGAGGACATCATCAAGTTCGGACTGATCCCCGAGCTGGTCGGTCGGCTGCCGGTGGTGGCGGGCCTCACGCCCCTGGACCGGGAGGCCCTGGTGGCCATCCTCACCCAGCCCAAGAACGCCATCACCAAGCAGTTCGTGAAGCTGTTCGACATGGACGACGTGGACCTGAGCTTCGACGAGGGTGCCATCGCCGCCATCGCCGAGCAGGCCCTCACCCGCAAGCTGGGCGCCCGCGGCCTCCGCAGCCTGGTGGAGCAGATCCTGCTGGAGCCCATGTATGAGCTGCCCAGCGACAAGCGCACCACCCGCGAGACCCTGCGCATCACCCGCCAGAAGGTCGAAGAGGTGATGGGCCTGCCCTCCCACCCCATCTCCGCCGCAGGCTAGGCGGCCCATGGCCGTTCCCAAGACCCTCACGCTCCCGGCCATTCCCATCCGGGACATGGTGCTCTTCCCGGGTGCGCGGGTGCCGTTCGTGGTGGGGCGCGCCGCCTCCGTGAAGACGCTCGAGCTGGCCATAAAGGCCGGTGACCACCTGCTGATGCTCACGCAGAAGGATCCCAAGGTGGAGGTGCCAGGCCAGGCCGACCTCTTTCCCGTGGGGACCCTGGCCCTGGTCGAATCTGTCATCGCCCTGCCCAAGGACTTCTACAAGGTGGGCGTCAAGGGCGTGGCTCGGGTGAGCCTGCAGCGCTACGACGACAGCGGCGAGGTCATCCAGGCCGAGGCCTGCCTCCTGCCGGAGCCCGCCTTCGTGCCCACCGAGTCCCTGGCCCCCTTCTACCAGGCGGTGGAGGCCTTCCTGGGCCGCAACCCGGACGCCTCGCGCCTCCTGAGCCTGGACCAGATCCGGGAGCTGCCCCTGGGCAAGGCCATCGATACGGTCGCCGGCCTGGTGCCCGCCGACGTGAGGCAGAAGCAGATCATCCTCGAGTGGCTGGAGGTCCAGCCCCGCCTGGAGGCCCTGCTGAAGCTGCTGGAGCTGGATGCCGCCCGCAGCGAAGTGGACCGCACCCTGGACGAGAAGACGCGCCAGCGCCTCGACCAGGACCACAAGCAATACGTCTTGAACGAGAAGATGCGGGTCATCCAGCAGGAACTGGGCAAGAAGGACGAGAAGGACGAGACCGCCCGCCTGCGGGGCCAGATCGAGGCCGCGGGCATGAGCGTCGAGGCCAAGGCCAAGGCCCTGGAGGAGGTCGAGCGCCTGGAAGCCATGCCGCCCCAGAGCGCCGAGGCCACCGTGAGTCGGACCTACCTGGACTGGCTGCTGGCCCTGCCCTGGAAGGCCATGGCGGAGGAGCGGCTGGACCTGCTGGAGGCCGAGCAGGTGCTGGACGATGACCACTCGGGCCTGGACAAGATCAAGGCCCGCATCCTGGAGCACCTGGCCGTCATGGCGCGGCTCCGCAGCCTGGGCGATGCGGCCGCCCCCGGTGACGCCGACGGGGCTGTCCCGGCCGCAGCGCCCCTGCGCGGCCCCATCCTCTGCCTGGTGGGACCTCCTGGCGTGGGCAAGACCTCGCTGGCCCGCAGCATCGCCCGCGCCCTGAACCGGCCCTTCGTGCGGCTGTCCCTGGGCGGCGTGCGCGACGAGGCGGAGATCCGCGGGCACCGCCGCACCTACATCGGCTCCATGCCTGGCCGGATCATCGCCCTGATGAAGAAGGCCAAGGTCCGCAATCCGCTCATGCTGCTGGACGAGATCGACAAGATGGCCTCGGACTTCCGCGGGGA
>CAIMQW010000253.1 GCA_903843705.1 uncultured Holophagaceae bacterium
AGGCCCACCGCCTGCGCGTCCCCGCGGACCTGGGCCGCGTGCCCGTGCTCTCCCTCGACAAGGCCGGCACCTGGTGGCACCGCTTCCTCCTGGCCACCCCCGGCCGCGAGCAGCCGACCCTGGACCGCATCATCGCCGTGGACCACATCCGCGCCATGATCCACGCCGCCGTGGCGGGCCTAGGCGCCCTCCTGGTGCCCCGCTACAGCGTCCTGGAAGAGCTCCAGCGCCGCGACCTCGTGGCCCTCTTCCCCAGCATCCGCCCCGCCGAAGACCGCTTCTCCATCTACCAGAAGAAGGTCAAGGCCCCCCAGGAAAAGCAGAAAGCCCTCACCCGCTACCTCCAGTCCCTGAGCCCCGCCGAGTTCGGGTCCTGAAGCCCTGAGCCCAATACCTTGAAAACTCGGAGTTCCGCTCCGAGTTTTCAAGCTTTTCCCGCCGCCCCCAGACGGAACTCCCGAATTCCCGCGATGATGGTTCCCGGGATGTCCACCTTGTCGAACGCTTCTGCCTCCAGCCTTGTCGTTGAGCTCTGTCGGGAGTTCGTGCGGATACCGAGCCCCTCAGGCGGGGAGGGTGCGCTGGCGGCGGCGGTGGCGGCGCGGATGGCGGGGCTGGGCTTCGCGGTGGAGACAGACCGCTACGGCAGCGTGCTGGGCACGCGGCGGGGGAGCCGCCCGGGGCCGACGGTGCTGCTGGACGCGCACCTGGACACGGTGCCGGTGACGCGGCCCGAGGCCTGGACGCAGGAACCCCACGGCGCGGCCATTCATGAGGGCCGCCTCTGGGGCCGCGGCGCGGCAGACACCAAGGGCTCTATCGCGGCCATGATCTGCGCGGCGGCGTCTCTGACGGACTTCCCGGGCACGGTGCGGGTGTCGGCCAGCGTCTGTGAGGAGGACCTCACGGCGGCGGCGCTGAGCCATGTGCTGGACCGCCACCCGGCGGACGTGGTGCTGGTGGGCGAGCCCACCTCCCTCTGCCTGGGCGTGGCCCAGAAGGGGCGGGCCGGGCTGCTGGTGGAGGCCGCCGGGCGCAGCGCGCACACGTCGCGGCCCGAGTTGGGTGACAACGCCGTTTACAAGCTCATAGAGGCCATCACGCGGCTGCGGGCCCTGCCCCTGCCCACGGACCCCGAGCTGGGTCGCGGGGTGTGCGAGCTCATCGAGATCAGCTCCGAGCCCATGCCCTCCCGGGGGATGGTGCCGCACCTCGCCACGGCACGCCTGGCCCTGCGGCTGCTGCCGGGCGAGACCGCCGAGTCGGTGCTGAACCGCACCACCCAGGCCCTCGCGGGGCTGGAGGGCCTCACCCTGCGCATCCCCGAAGTCCGGCAGACCTGCCACACCGGCGCGGAGTTGATCCAGCCGGACTGCATCCCCGGCTGGCGCTGCCAGCATCCCGAGCTGCGGGGCCGGCTGCTGGCAGCCCTGGGCACCCCGGCCTTCGCGGCCCCCTACACCACCAACGCCTCCGCCGCCGCGGCGCGGGGCATCCCCACCTTCCTGCTGGGGCCGGGCGCCATCGAGCAGGCCCACATCATCGACGAGTGGGTCGCCCTGGATCAGCTCACCGCCGCCGTGACGGCCTACCAGACCGCGCTGCGGGTCTGCCTCGGCGCCTGAGCCGGATGGATGCCACCACCCACTGACAGTCCAGCGTTGGCTGCGTCCCGGGGAAGGAGGGCTTCCCGGGAGGCTCCAGGCTTAGTTGATTATGAAAATAAACTATAATTTTTATTGTTTAAATTATTTATTTTCAATATTTGAAAATAAATACAAAAGAATATGACACCTCATAAGCAATTCTACGTAATAAAGAAAATTGGAATTGTAGTTTGGAGATCGTCTTGTAATTTGACATAGTGGTAGGGAGTCATTTCCAACCAGGGACACGACCTGTGCCTCTCCCACCCACCCCAACGAACGGAGCACGTGCCATGGCTTTCTGTCCTTCCTGCGGCGCTGAAGTTCAACCCCAGGCTGTCGTCTGCGTCAAGTGCGGTGTGGGCATCGCTGCCAGCGCACCGGGCGCTGCTGCCACCCCGAGCGCGGCTGTCTCAGAGAAGAGCTGGCTGACAACGCTGCTGCTCTGCATCTTCCTGGGCGGCCTGGGAATCCACCGCTTCTACACCGGACACACGGTCATCGGCGTGGTCCAGCTGCTCACCCTCGGCGGCTGCGGCATCTGGACGCTGATCGACTTCATCATGATCCTGACGGGCGGCTTAAAGGATTCCGCGGGCTTGCCCCTGAAGAAGTAAAGCCTGCCGGGACCTCTTCGGCAATACAGCACTCCCAACTGAAGCGATGGCGTAATTTACGACATCGCTTCAGTTTATTTATAGGCATGATTCAATTCAACTGATTTTCTTTAATTGACTTCAATACAGCAATAAGCATTTATTAATTAAATTTAATTTTCATTTATTTAACAGCATTAATTGGTAGCTTGTACCTACATCAATTAGATCAGGCGCGGGACCGAACCAGCCCGGCACCTTCTGTGAAAAGGGATGATTCAGAATATATTTTTCTGAATTTTACCGCTCTCCCTCCATTGGATAAGGGCTCAGCTTGCGCTGCCCAGGGGCGAGGGTTCGGTTCCCAGCGCAGCGCCAGCGCCCCTCGTTGCAGGACCGCCAGTGCCCGGGCATAGTCTCAACGCAGCCCCCTGCCTCGACTTTCTGACGACAGGGGTTCCTTCCAAAGGATGGCGTGGGTGACGACCAGGGACTTCAAGGACAGCGCAGCACAGGTTGGCGGCTCGGCGGACTTCGACCGGCTCCACGTGCTGGAGACCCTGCTGGATGAGTCCACGGATCCCATCTTCTGCATCCTGGAGGACGGCACCTACCGCTACGTGAACCACGCCTTCACAACCCCCTTCGCGCGGGAGCCGGAGGACGTCATCGGGTGCCGGATCTACGACCTCTTTTCCCTGGAGGAAGCCGAGAAGCGCATGACCGTGGTGAAGCGAGCCTTTGCCAGCGCCGAGACCATCGTCTTCGAGGTCCGGGTGCCCATGGCCCGGGGGGGGGACCACTTCTACCTCACCTCGGTGAAACCCATCCAGGATGCCGGGGGCCGCGTGGTCTCCGTGGTGTGCATCTCCAAGGACATCACGGACCGCAAGCGGATCGAGCTCGAGCGGGAGCAGGTGATCCAGGAGCTGCAGGCCGCGCTGGCGCAGGTGCGGACCCTCTCGGGGCTGCTGCCCATCTGCTCGAGCTGCAAGAACATCCGCGATGACAAGGGCTACTGGATCCAGATTGAGGACTATGTCCGGAACCACTCCGAGGCGGACTTCACCCACGGGATCTGCCCCGACTGCCGCGGGAGACTCTACCCCGAAACGATCTGACCCGCGGCCCCGGCAGGAAGCCCTTGCGGGAAGGCTTCTCCCATTGCTACGTTGGTCTTCAGCAGGCTTCGTTCAACCGCCTTGCCGCACCCGGCATTCCCGCCGGGTGCCGTGTCCATCCTCCGGAGTGCCCCCATGTCTTTCTGCCAATCCTGCGGCGCGGAAGTCCTGCCCCAGGCCATCGTCTGCGTGAAGTGCGGCGTGGGCCTCACCCCGGCGGGCTCCACCCAGGTCGGCCCGGTCTCCGATAAGGAGTGGCTCACGACCCTGCTCCTCGCCCTCTTTCTCGGTGGCCTGGGCCTTCACCGGTTCTATACGGGTCACACGGGCATCGGCGTGGTGCAGCTCCTGACCCTGGGCGGCTGCGGTATCTGGACCCTGATCGACATCATCATGATCGCCACGGGCAGCTTCAAGGACTCCGCTGGCCTCCCGCTCAAGAAGTAGCTGCCTCGATCGGGTGATCCTGCTGGGACTTGTCCTGGCGGGGATGCTCGCCTTGCTTTGGCCCGCGCTGCTGCTGCGGCTGGCACCGCCCTGCCTGATCACCCTGGCCACAGGCCGGGCCTGTTGGGGCTGCGGCATCACCCGCGCCCTGGTGGCCGCCGCGCACTTCGACTTCGCCGGGGCCTGGCGGGCCAATCCCTTGGTTGTGGTGGTGCTGCCGTTGCTGGCCGCGGTTTCCCTGCGCTTCGCCATCCAGGTCCTCCTGGGCTGGCGCACAGACCGGCGCTGAATCCCGTTCGCTGGGCTAGAATGATGGCCTTGGAGGTCCCATGACTTTGCTGTCCTTCCGTGGTGCCGCGCTGCTGCTGGCGTTGGCCTTCCCGCTCGCGGCCCAGACCAGCGACCCCGCCCCGAAAGCCGCCCCCAAGAAAGCCGCCAAGGCCAAGCAGAAGGCCGCGCCCAAGCCCAAGGAGCCTGAGATGATCACCACCGAATCTGGTCTGAAATATGTGGACACCGTGGTCGGCACCGGCGCTGCGCCGGTCCGCGGCCAGATCTGCAACGTCCACTACACCGGCTGGTTGTCCGACGCGGGCAAGCACGGCAAGAAGTTCGACAGCTCCGTGGACCGGGGCCAGCCTCTGGCCATCCCCATCGGCGTGGGCCGCGTCATCAAGGGCTGGGACGAGGGTCTCCTATCCATGAAGGTCGGCGGCAAGCGCACCCTCGTCATCCCCGCGCACCTGGGCTATGGCGCCCGCGGCGCCGGCGCCGACATCCCCCCCAACGCCGAGCTGATCTTCGACGTGGAACTGGTCAGCGTCCAGTAGCGTTCAGAACTTCCACTCGGGGTGCAGGTGGCCCTGGAAGATGGGCTGCACGGGGCCGGTCATGAGGACACGGCCCTCGGGGCTGAAGTCGATGTCCAGGGAGCCGCCGGGCATGTTGACGGTGACATGGGGATCGATGAGGTTCAGGCGGCGGCAGGCGGCGGCAGCGGCGGCGCTGCTGCCTGAGGCGGGGGTGTAGCCAGCTCCCCGCTCCCAGATTTCGATGCGGAGGCGCTCCCGGCTGGTGACTTCCACCAGCAGGACGTTCACGCGCTCGGGAAACTCGGGGTGGCGCTCGATCTTGGGACCGAGCCGGCGGGCGTTGGCGGGGGAGACTTCGCCGGGGAAGATGATGCAGTGGGGGTTGCCGAGGTTCAGGGCGGTGATGGTGATGGGCCCCGTGGGCAGGAACAAGGGAGTCTCCAGAACCTCCAGGTGGGCTGCGATGCCCGTGAAGGGGATGTCCCCGGCCCGAAAGCTGGGCAAGCCCATGTCCACCTGGGCCAGGCTGCCGTCCGCCGCCAGGAAGCGCACGTCGAAGCGTCCGCCCGGGGTATGGATGCAGCAGGCCAGGGACTTGGCGTGGCCAGCCTCCAGCAGGTAGCGGCCGAAGATCCGGATGCCATCGCCGCTGGTCTCCGCCTCGCTGCCGTCGGGGTTGAAGATCCGCAACCCGAAGGCCTCGGGGTGCCCGGGGACAGCCATGGGGCCCAGCAGGAGCCCGTCGGAACCGATGCCGAGGCGCCGGTCGCAGAGGGCCTGGATGAGCTTGGGATCCGGCTCGAAGGATGCCCGCGTCGGATCCACCACGAGGTAGTCGTTCCCGAGCACATGGAATTTGGAAATGGGGAAATCGTGGGGCATGCGGTTGTCCTGGTAGGAGACCACCCTCCGGGCCAAGGCTTGCCCCGAATGGCTTCTGACGCTCCAGGCGGGATCGGACCTGCGGATCCTTCCCGAAGCCCGAGCAGACTAGCATTCGAGCCCACAGGCGGCAACCCGGAGGCCCTCCCGCCTGGTCGGGAGTGCCTCCGGGCCGGCAGGGCTCACAGCGAGATGCGGGTCCCCAGCACCTGCAGGAACTGGGCGAGCCAGGCGGGATGGGCGGGCCAGGCGGGGGCGGTGACCAGGTTGCCGTCGGTGACGGCGCCATCGATGGCGATCTCCGCATACTTCCCGCGGGCGATCTCCACCTCAGCGCGGCAGGCGGGATAGGCCGAGCAGGTGCGGCCCTCCAGCACCCCGGCTGCAGCCAGCAGCTGGGCGCCATGGCAGATGGCGGCCACGGGCTTCCCGGCGGTGAAGAAGTGCCGCACCAGCTCCAGCACCTCCAGGTTGAGACGCAGGTACTCGGGGGCGCGCCCACCGGGGATGAGCAGGGCGTCGCACTGGCCCAGATCGATGTCGTCGAAGGTGGCGTTGAGGGTGAAGCGGTGGCCGGGCTTCTCGGAGTAGGTCTGGTGGCCTTCGAAGTCGTGGATGGCGGTGGCGATCCAGTCCCCGGCGACCTTGCCCGGGCACACGGCCTGCACCTTGTGGCCCACAGCCAGCAGCGCCTGGAAGGGCACCATGATCTCGTAGTCCTCGCCGAAGTCTCCGACGAGCATGAGGATGTTTTTCGCGGCCATGACTGCCTCCGGTGAGCGTGGGGCCTGATTATGCCCCCGACGCCTGGTGGAGGCATTGATAAATGAAGGAATGGGTGATGACTTGGCCGAAAATTTACACGACCTGCGGGGAGTCTATTTGGGGCATTCGGGAATCCCCCGGGGGCACAAAGAGAGGAAACCGCAGATGGCGAGCTGCGACCCATCGCCGGAATCACAGAAGCCACCGGCTGAAATGCTCTTCAAGGAAAAAGAAAATCAGCCACCGATGACGCAGATTCCGCAGATGGGCGCCGACCCACCTGCCCGGTGCCGGGGAACGCTTCGGGGCAGTGCCGCGAAACCAGAGCCATTGCAAGTGAGGTCCCTGACTGCAGGGAGAGGGCCGCAGCGTCAGCATGGGGCTCCATCCAGGGGCGCCGCTGCCGCGCCCTTGAGAGCGCGGCCGGGGCGCCCCTGGATGACTTCCGGCGCCGCCGGAAGCCGCCTCCGGCGGGCCCCTGCGGGTGGTGTCGGCACCCATCTGTGCAATCGCCTTGATCACCGGCAGGGACCGGGTGCCCAGGGCGGCAAGGCCAAGGGTGGAGACGCGGCATCTGCGTCATCTGTGGACCGCTTTTCAGGCTGAAGCTGGCCGATAATCGGGAAAGCTTTTTCTATCTTCAGGCCTGGAGGTAGACCTCGGCGCCCTTCTCCGTGAACTCCTGGCTCTTCTCTTCCATGCCTTTGCGCAGAGCTTCCTCGTCGCTGAGGCCCTGGGCGGCGGCGTACTGCCGGACGTCCTCGGTGATCTTCATGGAGCAGAAGTGGGGGCCGCACATGGAGCAGAAGTGGGCGCTCTTGGCGCCTTCGGCGGGGAGGGTCTCGTCGTGGAACTCCCGGGCCGTGTCCGGGTCCAGGGCCAGGTTGAACTGGTCCTCCCAGCGAAACTCGAAGCGGGCCTTGCTCATGGCGTCATCCCAGAGGCGGGCGCCGGGATGGCCCTTGGCCAGGTCGGCGGCGTGGGCGGCGATGCGGTAGGCGATGACGCCGTCCTTCACGTCCTTTTTGTTGGGCAGGCCCAGGTGCTCCTTGGGGGTCACGTAGCAGAGCATGGCGCAGCCGAACCAGCCGATCATGGCGGCGCCGATGGCGGAGGTGATGTGGTCGTAGCCCGGGGCGATGTCGGTGGTGAGGGGGCCCAGGGTGTAGAAGGGGGCCTCATCGCAGACTGCCAGTTGCTTGGTCATGTTTTCCTGGATGAGGTGCATGGGCACGTGACCCGGGCCCTCGATCATCACCTGTACATCGTGCTTCCAGGCGATCTTGGTCAGCTCGCCAAGGGTCTCCAGTTCGCCGAACTGGGCCTCGTCATTGGCATCGGCGGTGCTTCCGGGACGCAGGCCATCGCCCAGTGAGAAGGCCACATCATAGGCCTTCATGATTTCGCAGATATCCTCGAAGTGCGTGTAGAGGAAGTTCTCCTGGTGGTGGGCCAGGCACCAC
>CAIMQW010000254.1 GCA_903843705.1 uncultured Holophagaceae bacterium
CGCTCCTCGCCTTCATCGCGGCGCGGGCGGGCGGGACGGTCGCTGGGACCCGTGCGGGGACGGGTGTCGCCGTCTTCCCGGCGTGGCCGGGCGGGGCGCTCGGCGGCGCCGAAGGTGCGGCGGGGCCGCTCTTCGCCTTCTTCGTGGCGCGGGCGGGCGGGACGGTCGCTGGGGCCAGTGCGGGGGCGGGTGTCGCCGTCTTCCCGGCGGGGCCGGGTGGGGCGCTCGGCGGCGCCGAAGGTGCGGCGGGGCCGCTCTTCACCTTCGTCGTGGCGGGGGCGGGCGGGACGATCGCTGGGTCCAGTGCGGGGACGGGTGTCGCCGTCTTCCCGGCGGGGCCGGGCAGGGCGCTCGGCGGCGCCGAAGGTGCGGCGGGGCCGCTCTTCACCTTCGTCGTGGCGGGGGCGGGCGGGACGATCGCTGGGTCCAGTGCGGGGGCGGGTGTCGCCGTCTTCCCGACGGGGTCGGGCAGGGCGCTCGGCGGAGCCGAAGGTGCGGCGGGGTCGCTCTTCGCCTTCGTCGTGGCGGGGGCGGGCCTGACGGTCGCCGGCCACCGGGATGCGGTTGGGGCGGGGGTTTCGGGCCGGGGGCCCCTCGCGCTGCTCTTCGAAGCGTTTGGTGCGGGCCACGCGCTTGACCTTGTGCTCGTGGCTCTCGGCGGGCTTGAAGATGCCTTCTTCGCCGGTGGCTCCAGTGCTGGCGCGGGTGAGCCGGGCCGCGTTCCGGAGGACCTTTAGGGCCGCCTCCATGTCCGCCGGCAGGGGCGCAGTGACCGTGATGGCCTCCTCGGTGATGGGGTGCTTGAAGCCCAGCAGCTCGGCGTGGAGGGCCTGCCGGTCGAGGAGGGGGCTCTCCGTGCCGTAGACCTGGTCACCCAGCAGGGGGAAGCCCCGGTCTGCGAACTGGACGCGGATCTGGTTGCGGCGGCCCGTCTCCAGCTTCACTTCCACGATGGTGTGGCCGGGCAGGCGCTCCACCACACGGTAGTGGGTGACCGCTTCCTTGGCGCCGGGGGGCATCCGCTTGCCGCCGCCGGGGCCCTTGCGCGCCGTGGCCACGGACATCTTCAGGGACTTGGCGTGCTCGATGAGGTGGCCAGCCAGGGTGCCGCTGTTCTCCGGCAGCTCACCCACCAGGATGGCGAAGTAGACCCGCTGGAGGCGGTGCAGCTCAAAGTACTTTTTCAGGCCGTGCAGGGCCTCGGGTGTCTTCGCGAAGACCAGCACGCCGCTGGTGAAGCGGTCCAGTCGGTGGACGATGTAGAGGTTAAAGCGCTTGAAGCCGCGGCGCCGGTAGGACTCGGTGATGGCCTCGGCCAGGTTGGGTTCCTTCCCCAGCTCCGAGGGGACTGTGAGCAGGCCCGCGGGCTTGTAGACGAAGAGCAGGTGGTTGTCTTCCCACAGGGTCTCGAAGGGGCCAGCCTGCAGCTTGCTCGCGGGCGGGATCACCTCGTAGGTGCGCTCGGGGTCGAAGACGACCTTGATGGCATCGCCGGTCTTCAGGCGCTGGCCGTGCTTGGTGGCCACCTCGCCGTTCACGGTGACGCAGCTGCCGTCGACAAAGCCCTTGGCTTGCCGATGGCTGATCACCATGATCCGGTGCAGCTCCGAGGCCAGCGCGGTGCCGTCATGTTCCGCCTGCCATTCCCGTTCGATGCGTGCCATGGCGCCGCCCTCCGTCATCGCCCCGCGTCCTTGCAAACGCCAAGCGGACTTCCAGCAGAACACGGGGATCGGTTTGTTCCAAAGGAAAAGGGAGCGGTAGGACCGCTCCCTTTTCCTTTCAATTGGTCGAAACGGCTTACTTCTTCTCGACCTTGGCGAAGTCGCCGGCCTTGACGATGCTGAGCTTGCTGGGATCTAGGTACTTCCTCAGGGCCACGACGATCTGTTCAGGGGTGAGGGTCTTAACTTTGGTTTCGAGCTCGGCCTGCCAGGTCATGCTGCGGTCAAGGAAGAGGTTGGCCGTGAGTCGACCGGCCAGGGCTCCATCTTGGGTGCGGCTGGTCTCCTGGCCCTGGAGCCAGCTGGTCCGGGCGGCATTCAGCTCATCAAGCGTGAAGCCGTCCTTCAGGGCCAGGGCAAGCTCCTCTTGGAAAGCCTGCTCAAGCTTGACTAGGTTGGCCGGGTTGTACATGGCGTAGGCGACCCAGTTGCCCGCAGGGTCCAGGGGATGGACGGCCAGCTGACTGCCCACGCCGTAGGAGAGGCCCTCCTTCTGGCGGATGCGGTCGGCAAGCCGGCTCTTCATGGCGCCGCCCCCGAGCATCCAGTTGCCCATCAGCAGGGCCGGGTAATCCGAGTCGCTGTCCCTCAGGGGCAGGACCAGGGCCGCCAGGAAGAAGGCATTGGCCTTGTCGGGGGTCTCCAGCTTCCGGTTGATGGGCTGGACGTCCTTGATCCGGCGGGGGATGCGCTCAAAGGGCTGGGCGGCCTTCCAGCCGCCGAAGAGGGCCTTCGCCTGGGCTTCCACAGCCTTGTCGTCGAAGTCGCCTACCACGGCGAGCTCCGCCGCCGAGGCTCCAGCATAGGCCTTGTGGAAGGCCTGGGCCTCCTCCACCTTGGCAGTCTTGTAGGCCGCGATAGCTTCATCCAGGCTGCTGGTATGGCGCACATGGCCCTTGGGGTAGGGATCCGTGTACTGGCGCAGGGCCATCTGAGCCACCATGGTGGGTTCGCTCTTCTGGCTCTCGATGCCAGTCAGGGTCTCGCTTACTAGGCGCTCGAACTCGTCCTTGGGGAAGCTCGGCTCCCGCAGGATCTCGGCGACCAGCGTCAACACCGCGGCCAGGTTGGGCCGGGTGGTGGTGATGCGGGCGTTGAGGCTCTCGGCGTTGCCGCCGACGCTCACCTGGGCCTTCAGGCGGTCGAACTCGTCCGAGATCTGCTGGCGCGTGTGCTTGGCGGTGCCGCGCATGAGCAGCTGCCCGGCAATCTCGCCCGCCAGGTCCTTGTCCATCAGCGACGCCTCGGTGCCGAGGTGGAGGGTCAGGGTGGCACTCACCTGCTCGCCCCGGGTCTTCTTGGGCAGGAAGGCCGCCTTGAAGCCAGGCGCGAGGAGCACCTTGCGTGTGCGGGCCTCGACGTTGGCGGGGGAGGCGTCGAAGGCCTCGCCCTGGGCGATGGTCGCCTGGCCCTTGTAGTCCTTCACGAGGGCCGCCACGTCCACCAGGGCGGGGATCTCGGCCCGGTCTGGGCTGCTGGTGGGGATGAAGGTGCCGAGGGTGCGGTTCTCCCGCTTGAAATACTTGGCTGCGACGTTCCGCACGGCGATGGGCGTGATCTTCTTGATTCGGTCGCGCTGGAGGAAGAAGAGCCGCCAGTCGCCCTCGGCGATGAACTCGGAGAGCCCGACGCCAAGCCGGTCGCTCTGGTTCAGGGTGAGCTCGATGCCCTTCAGGAGCGACTGTTTGGCCCGGTCCACCTCTTCCTGGGTGATGGGCGAGGTGCTGGTCTCCTCGAGGGTGCTCAAGAGGATCTGCTTGGCCTCGACCAGGTTTCCGTCCTTGGGCAGCATGGTGAGAAAGAGGGCGAAGCCGGGCTCCTGGCAGCCCATCACATCCACGCCGACCCCTGCCGCCTTCTTGGTGTCTACCAGCTGTTTATGAAGGCGCCCGCCAGGGGTGTCGGCCATGACCTGCCCCAGGACCTCCAGGGCGGGGAAGTCCGCATCCGAGCCCGCGGGGATCTTGTAGAGTGCCATGGCCACCTGGGAGTCCCCTACCCGGCGGACCGTGACCTCCCGCTCGCCATCCTGGGTGGGGTCCAGGGTGTAGGTGGGCTGGATCACCCGGGTGGGCCTGGGAATCCGCCCGTAGCGTTCGTTGATTAGTCCGAGCGCCTTGGCTTCGTCCACCTTGCCTGCCACCAGGAGCACGGCATTGTCGGGCTGGTAGAAGGTGTGATAGAACGCCCGCAGGCGGTCGATGTTCACGTTCTCGACATCACTCTTGGCGCCGATGGTGGACTTCCCGTAGTTGTGCCAGCTGAAGGCTGCTGCCAGGGTGCGCTGCATGGTCACACCGATCGGGTTGTTCTCCCCGATCTCGAACTCATTGCGCACCACGGTCATCTCACCCTTGCCGGCCTCCTTGTCCCAGAGGTCCTGCTGGGCGATGTTGGCGTTGACCATCCGGTCGGTTTCCAGGTCCAGGATCTTGCGGAAGTTCTCGTCCGTGGCGGGGAAGGTCACGAAGTAGTTGGTGCGGTCATAGTAGGTGCTGCCATTGAAGCGGGCGCCCACGCTGTTCAGGACCTCCACAGGGTTAGGCTGGCCATTCTTGCCGCTGTAGTTCTTGCTGGGCTTGAAGACCAGGTGCTCCAGCAGGTGCGCCATGCCGGTCTCGCCATAGCTCTCGTGGCGCGAGCCCACCAGGAATGTGGTGTTCACGGTGATGGTGGCCTTGCTTGGATCGGGGAAGAGCAGCACCCGGAGGCCGTTGCCCAGGCGGTATTCGGTGATGCCCTCCACCGTTGTCACCTTGACGGGAGCGGGCAGGGCCGCTGGCGCGGCGGGCTTGGCGCTCTTGCCCTTGGCGGCGGCTTTGGTTGGGGGGGTGCCGGCCTTGGGAGGGTCCCCGGCCACCAAGGCCAGGGTCAGGGCTCCGCACAGGGGCAGCAGCAGATGACGGAAAGGGGACATGGAGCCTCCAGGCTGGGAAAGATACCCTCAGAAGAGCAAGGCCCCAGGATAGCCCCGGGGACCCGGGGGTCGGCAAAGGAAAATCTCGACCTGGCTCCCGGGCACCGGCCTCAGGCATTCTGTGCCGGGGTCCCCTCGTGGCCCAGGCTCACCAGCTTGCCAATGACCAGATCTCCCGAGACATTGAGAGACTGGTTCTGGGCCAGGGCCGCCCTGTCGAAGGCAAGGCCGGCTCCGGGCTTGATGAGGGCGGTGAGGCCCACGGCGATGAGCACAGCCAGAAAGCTGAACAGAAGGGTGTAGGAGATAGAGCTCACGGCCACCTTGCCCAGGTTGCGGCCCTTGCTCAGCTCGAAGACCCCCACCATGAGGCCCGCCCCGATGAGGGGCACCACCACCATGAAGATGATCCTCAGCCAGACGGAGCCCACCAGGGTCATGGCGTCCGTCACCCAGCGCATGGAGGGATGGGCCTGCTGGGGGAACGCGTAATGGCCCGCCAAGCCGAGTGCCACGCCCAGAAGGAAGCCAATCAGGAGCTTCGCAGGCAGTTTCATGGGTCCCACCTTACTCTGCGGGCGTTGGATGCCGAGGGGCTTTCCACGGACTCTGCCTGAGGAGCCCCCTTCGGGCAAGGGATTCCCCATCAGCGCGCAAGGCCCTGGGACTCTCAGCGCTGGAGAAGGGCCAGGAGAGCCTCCTCCCAGGCGGCGCGGAGATCCGCCAGGCGGAGGCCCCGGCCCTTGCCCGGAGCCGCCTGCAGGAGGCCCTGGGCACTGGGATGGGGGAGGGCGTGGAGGTCCAGGGCCGGGACGCCGGGCAGGCGCTCCAGGACCCACTCCGCGCGCTTGCCGAAGGTGATGACCCGCAGGGGGGTTGGGCCCCCGCCCGCAGCCTGGTGCAACTCTCGCAGCAGCCGGGCTTGGTTCTCCGGGGCCAGCAGGTCCCGGTTGGAGGGGGCGTGGAAGTGCTCACCGTCTTTGGTGGGACAGGCGGGATAGGCGTTGCTGAGGGCGGTGCCGTGCAGGCAGGGCCGTAGGGCCAAGCGCTTGAACCGGGCGCCGTCCCAGTCCTCCCAGGCGGCCTCCGGGACGTCGGCCCGGCCCGCCGCGGCTAGGGCTCGGAAGACGGTGATGCCGGCGCCGTCCCCCCAGAAGGGCAGGCCGGATTGGTCCGCGCCTCGGGGGCCGGGAGCCTCGCCAAACAGCATCACGGACACAGGGCCGGTGGCCGGGAACAGGGCGGGGACGGGCTGGCCGTGGATGCGGGGCATGGTTGGTTCCTAGCCCTGGGGCTGCCCTTCCTTTAGGAGCGCCGACAGGGCCTTGAACTGGGGGTGGTTCTTGTCGCGAGCCCACTCGAAGGCGACGGACTCGTGGTTGGTGAGGGTGGCGCCCGCCGCGGCCATGCGGTCCAGGGCGTGGCGCCGGTATTCCTCGCCGCGTCCGCTGACCGCCTCCCAGCAGAGGTGGACCTCGTGACCCGAGGCCAGCAGCTCAAGCACGGTCTGCATCACGCAGACATGGGCCTCGATGCCCGCCACCACGATCTGCCGCTGCGCGGGGGCCAGGCCGGGCCGGGCCTGCTGAAGAGCTGCCTCAAAGCCCGCATCCCCGCAGCAGCCAAAGGCTGTCTTTTCCAGGAAGAAGGTGGGCACGCTCAGCCCGTCGAAGGCCGCCCGAAGGCCTGCCTCGGTGGGACCGATGCCCTTGGGATACTGCTCCGTGAGCACAACGGGCACCGCGAAGAGGTCCGCCAGCCGCAGGAGGCGGTGGGCGGTCTCCACCACCAGGGCCGGGCGGTGCACTAGGTGCACCAGCTTGCCCTGGAAGTCGATCATGACGAGGATGCTGCGCTGGGCGTCGAGCAGGGACATGGGCTTCTCCTACCAGATCTTCACGCGGTCTGCCGGGGCGAGGTAGAGGGTCTGGCCGGGCTTGACCTGGAAAGCTTCGTACCAGGCATCGAGATTCCGCACGGTGGCCGGGCGGTAGGAGGCGGGGGCGTGCCCATCCGTCAGAATCTGCTGGCGTAGCATGGGCTCGCGGAGCTTCTCCCGCCAGCTCTGGGCGTAGCTGATGAAGAACTGCTGGTCCCCGGTGAAACCTTGCACGACGGGCGCGGGCTTGCCGCCGAGGGTCAGGCGGTAGGCATCGTAGGCGGCGGCGAGGCCAGCCACATCCGCGATGTTCTCGCCCAGGGTCTGCTTGCCGTTGATCGCCAGATCCGGGAAGGGCCGGTAGGCGTCGTACTGCCTGACCAGCTGGTCCGCAGAGGCCTGGAAGTGCTTCATGTCCTCGGGGGTCCACCAGTTCCGGAGCCTACCGGTGGCGTCGAAGAGGGAGCCGGAGTCGTCGAAGCTGTGGCTGATCTCGTGGCCGATGACCGCGCCGATGGCGCCGTAGTCCATGACCACCGGACGCTGGGGATCGAAGTAGGGGGGCTGCAGGATGGCTGCGGGGAAGTTGAGGGCGTTCATGACCGGGAGGTTCACGGCGTTCACGGTCTGCGGGGTCATCACCCACTCCGTGCGGTCGATGGCGCGGCCCAGCTTCCGCAGGTTCCGCTGGTATTCGAAGCGTTCGGCGCGCTCGGTGTTGCCGAAGGCGTCCCCGGCCACGATTTTGAGCCGGCGGTAGTCCCTCCAGCGGTCAGGGTAGCCCACACCCACCTTGAGGGTGGCCAGCTTGGCCACGGCCTTGGCCTTGGTCTCCGGGGTCATCCAGTCCAGCTGTTGGATGCGAGTGCGGAAGGCTGCGACGAGGTTCGCCACCATCCGCTGGGCCCGGATCTTCTCCCCGGGGGGGAAGTGGAGGGCCACGTAGGCCTTGCCCACGGCCTCGCCGAGGGTGCGGTTGGTGGCGGCCACACCGTAGACCCATCGTTCACGGGGCTTAGTGGCCCCGCTCAGCACCTTGCCGTAGAAGGAGAAGGACTGCTCCTCCACTGCCTTGGGCAGCACCCGGGCACGGTTCTGGATGGCGTGGAAGGTGAGGTAGGCCTTCCAGGTGGCTAGGGGCGCCTCTGCCACCAGGGCCGAGAGGCCGGTGACAGCCGTGGGCTGCCAGACCACGAACACCTTGGGCCGGCTGAGCTCGGCGGCGCTGAAGAACGCCTCCCAGTCCAGCCCTGGGGCCTTGGAGCTGAACTCGGCCCGGGTCCAGTGGTTGTTTCCCTTGAGCACGTCGCCGGTGGCTTCCCGGCTCACGTGAGCCTTAGCCATGCGGGTTTCCAGGTCCACCACAGCTGCGGCCTTGCCGGAGGCATCGGACTCCCCCGCCAGCTTGAGCATCGCGGTCACGTGGGTCAGGTACTGGGCTCGGATCTCGGCCATGCCCTTTGACGGGTCCAGGTAGTAGCTGCGCTCCGGGAGGCCCAGTCCGCCCTGCAGGAGGAACGGCGCGTAGCGGCTCGGGTCGTCAAGATCCTGGGCCACCCAGAGCCCGAACAGGTTGGGGGTCTCGACACGGGTGGCGTTCAGCACATCCACGTCGGCTCGCAGGGTGGTGCCGAGGAAGTGGGCGAGCTCCTTGCGGTCCCGCAGCCCGGCGATGGCCTTGAAGGTGGGGGCCAGGGGCCGCAGTCCCTGCGCCTCGATGGCGGCCTCATCCATGAAGCTGGTGTAGCAGTCACCGATCTTGCGGAGCTCCGAGCCCGTCTGGGCCTTGGCGGCCGCGGCGGCCTTGATCAGTGCCGCGGTCCGTCGGTCCGTGAGGTCGGTGACCTCGGCGTCGACACCGTAAGCCGCCCGGTCGGCGGGGATCTCGGTGCGCTTCTCCCAGGCGCCATTGGCATAGACATAAAAGGCATTCCCCGGGGCCACTGACAGATCCATGCCCGGCAGGTCCAGGCCCTGGAGGGTGACCTGCCGATCCTTGCGGGGTGGAGCCGCCACCAGCAGGGAGGTGGCAAGACAGACGATCAGGGGGGACCAGGATGGGTGCACGGCAGGACCTCAGGTATTTTTCATGACGGCTTGAAGAGCTGGCCTGGAATAGCATTAAAGAGTGTAATTCCGGCATCTATTCTCATGCCACCTGCAGCTGACTGGCATCTGGCAGGGAACGACTTATCCTTAAGATCCTACAGGAGAGTGCAATGAACCTAGGGGAGCAGAAGGAGCGGCGGCAGGTGGCCTCGCCCATCCCCACGGAGCGTCGGGGGGCTGTCTGGTCTCTGCCGGATGGTAGCCGTCTGCCCAACGGGATCGAGAGCACCCACTTGGTCGTGGGCGACCCCGAGCACCCCGCCCGCCTTATGCCAGCGGACCTCGAGCATCCCGAGGACTTCCACACGCGGCTGAAGGCTTGGCTGTTGAAGCAGGGCTAACCCGCTTCAGGCTTCAGCAACCGCCTCAAAGAGCCCGGACGCAGTGTTCATGGAGGCGGGGAATGATCTCTGCCAGCCGTGCCTCAGGCACCAGGAAGGCGATGGAGACCGTGCTGCTGCCGGTGAGCAGGCCACCCACGGGCTCCTGGCCCAGGGTCGCCAGGTAGCGCAGTGCCGCCAGCGGATCGGTCCGAAGTCCCTCGCCCACCAGGGCCACCACGGCCCAGCCGGACTCACAGGCCAGGCCCGAGGCCGCCAGGGTCCCCAGCACTTCGGCCGCTGCGTGGGTCTCTGGCCGCACCGCCAGCAGGGTGCCGGCCGGACTGGAGATGAGCCCGAAGCGCAGGGCACCGGCCTCCTCCAGGCTGCGGGCGGCCTCCAGGGGCGGCTCCAGGCCCGCCGAGGCAGGGAAGCGCAGCAGGTGGATGCCCTCCTTGTAGGCCACGGAGGTGATGGTGCCAGCGGGGCGGACGGGTGGATGGGGGAGGATCTCGGTGCGGGAGGCGCCGGGGCGCAAGGTGTTGGCCACCACCAGCCGGAAGCCGGCGCGGCCGCCCGGGGCCAGGGAGTCCGCGTGGAGCACCTTGGCGCCGAAGGCGCTGAGGGCCTCGGCCTCGCCCAGGCTCATCTGGGGAATGGGGCGAGCCTCGCGCACCAGGCTGGGATCTGCGGTGAGCACCCCATCCACGTCAGTCCAGATTTGCACTTCCTCGGCGCCCAGGGCCTCGCCCAGCAGGGTGGCGCTGGTGTCCGAGCCGCCGCGGCCCAGGGTGGTAGTGATGCCCTCGGGTGAGGCGCCGAGGAAGCCCTGAGTCACCCAGAGCGCCCCCCCGGCCAGGGCCTCACGCCAGGGCGCGGCTTCGGTCCGCAGGGCATCGAGGAGGGGCCGGGCCTTGCCGAAGCGGGCGTCGGTCTTCATGACCTCACGCACATCACGGAAGCTGGCCTGGAAGCAGTGGGCCGCCAGGTTGGCGGAGAGCGTCTCGCCCACGGCCAGAGCCGCATCGCGCCCCCGGGGCGTGCCCTCACCCAGCATGGCCATGCCCGTGAGCAATTGGTCCAGGCGGTCAAAGAGCGGGTTCCAGGCTGGCAGGACGGCCTCCAGGAAGCCCAGCTCTGAGGCGACCTGGTGGTGGCGCTCCTCCATAGCCTGCCGAAGGGCGAGGGCCGTGGGCAGGTCGCCGCGCGTGGCGGCGGCACAGGCATCGAGGATCCGGTCCGTGGTGCCCCGGAGGGCAGAAACCACGACCAGTCCGCCCGTCGGCAGCTCGTCGTGCACGATGGCGGCGGCGCGGCGCAGGGCCTCGGCAGTGCCGACGGAACTGCCACCGAACTTGAGGACCTTCAGGCTCATGACGGTCCTCCCTCGGGGGACTCCGGACCGAAGGTGTAGGGAGTCTCCTGGTACACAAAGTAGTTCAGCCAATTCGCGAAGAGCAGGTTCGCGTGGCCCCGCCAGCGCACCAGGGGGGGCAGTGAAGGATCGTCACCCGGGAAATAGTTGCGGGGCACGCCGATGGGCAGGCCCTTGCCCAGGTCCCGGGCGTATTCGCCCTGTAGGGTGCAGGGATCGTACTCCGAGTGGCCCGTGACAAAGACCTGCCGACGGTCCTTGGACTGGACAAGGTAGACGCCGGACTCGTCGGATTCGGCGACCAGGACCAGCTCTGGCACCGCCAGGATGTCCTCCCGGCGGGTCTCGGTGTGGCGGGAGTGCGGCGCGTAGAAGACATCATCGAAGCCCTGCACGATGCGCTCGAGGCGGGCGTTCACCCGGTGCGGGAAGATGCCGAACATCTTCTCGGAGAGCGCGTACTTGGGGACACCGTAGTAGCGGAAGAGGGCCGCCTGGGCGCCCCAGCAGATGAAGAGGCTGGAGAACACGTTGGTACGTGCCCAGTCGAGCAGTTCGGTCAGCTCGCCCCAGTAGTCCACCGCCTCGAAGGGCATCTGCTCCACGGGGGCGCCGGTGACGATGAGCCCATCAAAGGACTGGTCGCGGACTTCGGAAAAGGAGACGTAGTGCTCCAGCAGGTGCTCTGCCGAAGTGTTCTTGGAGTCGTGGGAGGCCATGTGCAGCAGCGTCACCTCCACCTGCAGCGGCGTGTTGCCCAGCAGCCGCAGGAGCTGGGTCTCCGTGGCCACCTTGGTGGGCATCAGGTTGAGGATCGCGATCCGGAGGGGACGGATGTCCTGGTGCAGGGCGCGGAGCTCGTCCATGAGGAAGACGTTCTCCGCGTCCAGGACGCTGCGGGCGGGAAGGGAGGCGGGGACTTTGACGGGCATGGGATCAGGCCTTCTCGAGCGCCAGGGTCAGGTCTTCGATCAGGTCTTCGATGTGCTCGAGGCCCACAGACAGGCGGATCAGGTCGTCGGTGACGCCCGTGGTCACGCGCTCTTCGGCGGAGAGCTGGGCGTGGGTGGTGCTGGCGGGGTGGATGATGAGGCTCTTGGCGTCGCCCACGTTGGCGAGGCGCGAGAAAATGTTCACGCCGTCGATGACGGCCTTGCCGGCGTCCAGGCCGCCCTTGACGCCGAAGGTCAGGATGCCGCCGAAGCCGGCACCCTTGCGGAAGTGCCGCGCAGCGGTGGCGTGGTTCTCGCTGTCGGGCAGGCCGGGATAGTTCACCCAGGCCACCTTGGGGTGCTGCTGCAGCCACTGGGCCAGGGCCAGGGCGTTGGCGCCATGGCGCTCCAGGCGCAAGTGCAGGGTCTCGATGCCCTGGAGGATGAGGAAGGCGTTGAAGGGGCTGAGGGCCGCGCCGGTGTCACGCAGGCCCTCGATGCGGGCCTTGGTGATGAAGGCGGCGGGTCCGGCCAGGTCCGCCAGGATGGCACCGTGGTAGGCCGCAAAGGGCTCGGTGAACTCCGGGAACTTGCCGCTCTTCCAGTCGAACTTCCCGCTGTCCACGATGACGCCCGCCACGGAAGTACCGTGGCCGCCCAGGAACTTGGTGGCGCTGTGCACCACGATGTCGGCGCCGTGGGCGATGGGGTTCAGCAGGTAGGGGCTGGGGAGGGTGTTGTCCACGATGAGCGGGATGCCAGCCGCGTGGGCGATGTCGGCGATGACCTGGAACTCAGGCACATCCAGCTTGGGATTGCCCAGTGCCTCCAGGTAGATGGCGCGAGTGGCGGGGGTGATCGCGGCGCGGAAGGCCTCAGGATTCTTCGAGTCCACGAAAGTGGTGGTGATGCCTGTGCGGGGCAGGGTGTGGTGCAGCAGGTTGTAGGTGCCGCCATAGAGGTTGTTCCCGGCGACGATGTGGTCGCCGCCGCGCAGCAGGGTGGTGAGGGTCAGCGTGATGGCTGCCTGGCCCGAGGCCACGGCTAGGCCGGCGATGCCGCCCTCCAGCTTGGCCACACGCTCTTCCAGCACGCCGGTGGTGGGGTTCATGATCCGGGTGTAGATGTTGCCCGGCACCTCCAGGCTGAACAGCTGAGCACCGTGCTGGGCGTTGTCGAAGACATAGCTCGTGGTCTGGTAGATGGGCACGGCCCGGCTCTTGGTGTCTGAGTCCGGGCTATGGCCCGCATGGAGGGCGAGGGTCTCGAAACGAGGATTGGCTGCGCTCATGGCGGCTCCTGGGGAAATGAGAGTTGGGAAGGCCGAGGCCATGTCCGTCCATGCAAGTCCAGGTAATAAAAAACGGAAGGGGCCCGATCACTCGGGCCCCTTCGATGTTCGCGTCAGCTCGACACAGCTCGACATCTCTCCGCACTTCGCGGCAGGAATTGGCACCTTGCTTTCGCAGGTTGCCAAGGTTTCACAGGGCCCGTCCCTCCACCTTTCTGGATAACTCGCTATGGAACTGACAAGGATCTGGATGAAAAGCGACCCCTCAGGGCCGTCCGGAAAGATAGCGCGACCTCAGCCGGAATGCAATGGATCTCATGGGGTGGAACCCTGGACAGCTGCCCGGACTGGGCGACGTCTACCCTCGGCCATCGGGCCGCCTGGAAATTGGGGAAAGTGCTCCTCGAACAAGTCTCGACAACTACCTTCATGGACAAGGGTGTGGTATGAAAAATATTGATATTTCGAGTGTTAGTAAAATATGGTGAGGCGCAGATGTAGCATGGTTGCCAAACCCAGCCCAACTTAGGAGGACATGGCATGACCACCCGCCGTAGTTTTCTCGCGACCACCGGCCTCGTCACCGCGGGACTCCTGAGCGGAGCTTCCCGGCTCGAAGCCGCCGAGGAGAAGCCGCCCGTGAAGAAGGCTGGAGGCTCCCATGAGCTCCCCAAGAACCTCACTCTCCTTTCCATCGACAATGGAGATGGATCGGAGACCCTCGGCGTAAAGACGGCCACGGGTGTCCTCGATGTCAAGAAGGCCGCACGGCTGCTGGGCATGGCCGCCCCCCTGACCCTCGATGAGCTCCTGAAGCATGGGAGTGCCGGAAGCCTGAACAAGCTCGTCGCTGCGGCCGGCAAATCTGCCAAGGCCAAGGCGGCCTACCTGGACGAGGCGAAGATCCAGCACGGTCGGCTGTTCATCAACCCGGGCAAGATTGTCTGCGTTGGCTTGAACTACCGGCGGCACGCCAAGGAAATCGGCATGAAAGAGCCCCGGGTTCCCCCCCTCTTTAACAAGTTCAACAACTCCCTGGCTGGGCACAACTGCACCATCCCGCTGCCGCCTAAGGATGTCGCCTTCAAGTTCGACTACGAGACTGAGCTGCTCATTGTCATTGGCAAGGCGGCTCGAAACGTCTCGGAGGCCGACGCGCTGAACTACGTGGCGGGCTACTGCACCTCCAACGACTTCTCGGCCCGGGACCTGCAACTGGAGACGCCCAGCGTGCAGTGGATGATCGGCAAGACCCTCGACAAGTTCGCTCCCATTGGCCCCTACTTCGTGTCGGCGGATCAGGTGGGTGACCCGAACAACCTGAAGATCGAGACCCGCGTCAATGGCGAGGTGCGCCAGTCCTGGAGCACCAACGACTTCGTCTTCAATACCCAGCAGATGATCGCTTACATCTCCAAACACTGGACCCTCGAGCCGGGCGACATCATCTTCACCGGCACACCCCACGGCGTGATCCTGGGTTACCCCAAGGAGAAGCAGGTCTGGCTGAAGGCTGGTGACGAGATCGTCAGCTCCATCGAGAAGCTGGGCGACCTCAAGTTCAAGCTGGGCTGAGCGTCCTCAGGGAAGGGCTGACCTGTGATCCTCCCAATCCCCTAAAGGGGATGGGCTTCCAGGCATAAGCCTTCGGCTTGCCCTAGCCCTTGAGGGCTCCCAGCAATCTGGGTGGTTGGGCCGGTGGCGCACCTGGACAACACGGGGCCACAGGCCCCGAGGCCCGAATCCGGGCGACTACGACGGGCGCTCCACAGGGGCTGTTTGGTCCC
>CAIMQW010000255.1 GCA_903843705.1 uncultured Holophagaceae bacterium
GACCTCGGAGGTGCTGGGGAAGACCACCCGCTTCTTGTATTTCACGCACTGGCGGACGACCCGAAGGTTCTCCTCGAAGTCGAGCTCGAACACGCGCAGGGGGTCGGTCACATAGACCTTGGGCGTGGCGATGGCCACCAGGGGCAGCACCACGTCACACTTCTTGATGTGGTACTCGATCCACTCCTTGGAGATGGTCACGTCCCCCTCGACGAAGTGGAAGCGCGGATTCCCCAGGTGCTCGGCGACCTTGTGGGCGCCCAGGTCCAGGCCGTAAACCTCCCAGTCGGTGTCTGCCATGATGCGGTCCACCAGGTGGGAACCGATGAAGCCATTGACGCCCAGAATGAGGACCTTCACGGGATCTCCTTAAGCCAAACGGATGATTCTACCAGCCCAGCCAGATGCGGTCACGGGCGGCCCTCTCGGCTCATTCCATGGCTGGATGAGGGCTTAGGGCACATGCAACAACTCTCGCAGAGAAAAGACGAGAGAGCAGAGGGGCGCGGAGAAAACAAGATGTAAGCAGAGGACTGCCGAGGAGTAGAGGAAAGCGGAGAAAAACAGGCTTGCTCTGCTCTCCTCCGCTCCTCCGTCCTTCCTCAGCTTATCAACTTCCTTTTGCTTTTCTCCGCGTTCCTCGGCCATCTCAGCGCTCTCCGCGAGAGTGGTTGCCCTTATCTCACTCGGACTTGAGCGACCGCGTCATCAGGCGCCGCACGGCCTCTTCGGGGCTCTCGCCGTGGAGGAGGCGCAGCACCTCGGCGGCGATGGGCAGGTCGAGGCCGTGGGTCTTGGCCAGGTCCAGGGCGGCCTCGGTGGTGAACATGCCCTCGATGACCTGCCCGCCGAGGGCGTCCCGGGCGGCGTCCACGGTGTGGCCCTTGCCGACCAGCTCGCCGAAGGTGCGGTTGCGGCTCTGGGGCCCCGTGGCCGTGAGCAGCAGGTCCCCCATGCCCGCCAGGCCCATGACCGTGGCCGGCTGGCCGCCCAGCACCTCCACCAGGCGGGCCATCTCCGCCAGACCCCGGGTGATGAGCGCAGCGCGGGCGTTGTAGCCCAGGCCCAGGCCATCCACCAGGCCCGCCGCGATGGCGAGGACGTTCTTCAGCGCGCCGCAGAGCTCCGTGCCCACCACATCGCGGCTGAGGTAGATGCGCAGCCTGGCCGAGGCCAGCTGGGCCTGCAGGGCCTTGGCGCGGTCCTCGGAGACCGTCGCGGGCAGGGCCAGCACGATGGCCGTGGGCACGCCCCGGGAGACCTCGTCCGCGAAGGAGGGACCGGACAGCGCGCCCACGGGCATCTCCAGCACGCCGCCCAGGGCCTGGGAGAGGGTCTGGTGGGTGCTCTGCAGGATGCCCTTGCTCACGTGGACCACCAGCTCCGGTCGGCGCTCGGTTCGCACCAGCAGGCCCTGCCAGGCCTGGGGGGTCACCTGCGTGGGCATGGCCGAGATCCACAGCGGGGCCGCAAAGGCCTGAGTCGGGTCATCGGAGGTTTGCAGTCCTGCCGGGAACTCCACATCCTTGAGCCGCAGGTGGTGGCGGGTGGCGGCCATCTGGGCCATCTCGTCCGCGAAGGGTCCCCACAGCGCCACCCGGGCCCCCGCCCGAGCCCAGGTGATGGCCAAGGCGGTGCCCCAGGCGCCGGAGCCGAAGACGCCGATGTCAGGCCTGGTCATGGTCGGCCTCCTTCTTGGCGCCCCAGAGTTTGGACTCGGTGCCCTCCTGCAGGCGCCGGATGTTGTCCCGGTGCTTCCAGATCACCAGCAGAGCCAGGGCCGTCCAGGGGAGCAGGAAGCTGAGGTCCTTGGTGAGCGAGCCACCGAAGACCCGGGCGAAGCTGCTGATCAGGTAGAGCTGCACTGGCAGCATGGCCGCCGCCAGGATGCTGCCCAGGCTCACGTGGCGGGTGAGCCAGAGAGCAAAGATGAAGGTGCCCATGGGGACAAGCATCAGCTGCGCGTCCACGGCGAGGATCACGCCCAGGGCCGTGGCCACGCCCTTGCCGCCCTGGAACTTCAGCCAGGGCGTGAAGACATGGCCCAGCACCGCCGCCAGGGCCAGCAGGGAGAGCAGGTCCAGGGAGACCCCCGCCTTTTTCGCCAGGAAGACAGGCAGGAAGCCCTTGAGAATATCCAGCAGCAGGGTGACGACGCCCAGGCCCTTGCCGCCCACGCGGCTGACATTGGTGGCGCCGATGTTGCCGCTGCCGTGGGCGCGGACATCGCCCTTGCCCGCCAGCTTCACCAGCAGCAGCCCGAAGGGGATGCTGCCGCACAGGAAGGCCGCCAGGCACCAGAGGACCAGGGATCTCGGATCAGCAGAAGTCATGGAGGCAGTGTATCAGCGGCTCGCGGTGCCCGCGGCCACGGCCCGCCGCAGCAGGTCCAGAGCCAGGGCCGTGGTACGCAGCTGCACCTCCACGCGGTCGCCGCCCATGCGGTGCGGCTTCACCAGGGTGCCGCCGGGCCCCGCGATGGCGATGAACACGGCGCCCACGGGCGCATCCCCCTCGGCATCGGGACCGGCGTTGCCGCAGATCCCCAGGCCCCAGGTGCTGCCCAGGCGCTGCCGGGCCGCTTCCGCCAGGGCCTTCGCGCAGGGCTCGGACACGGTGCCCACGGTGGCGAGCCACGCGGAGTCAAGGCCCAGCAGCGCCGCCTTCGCGCCCAGGGTGTAGGCCGTGGCGCCGCCCAGGAAGACCTGGCTGGCGCCGGGGATGGCCGTGAGCCGCGAGGCCAGCAGGCCGCCGGTCATGCTCTCGGCCGCAGCCAGGGTCTGCCCCTTGGCCCGGAGCCCGTCCAGCACGGCGTCCTCGAGATTGCTGGCGCCGACGCAGGCCAGGTCCGGCCCCAGCACCGCCTCAAAGTCCGCTTGGGCCGCGGCCAGCTGCGCCGGATCCGAACCCCTGGCCAGCAGCTCCACCTGGGTGAGGCTGGCGAGGATGGTCCACTCCAGATGGGCATGCCGCTCCCGAGCCTCGCGGGTGCGCTCGTCCAGGTTGCTCTCGGGCACGCCCGAGACCACCATGCGCAGCGTGTGGACAGCCTTCCCCGCCAGCACCGCGAGGCGCGGCGCCACGTGCTCCTCCCACATGCGCTTCATCTCCCGGGGCACGCCGGGCATCATCACGATGCGCGCGCCGGGGTGGCCTGGAGGATCCTGCCACCAGACGCCAGGGGCCGTGCCCACTGGGTTCCGCAGGGGCTCGGCACCCACGGGGATCAGGGCCTGCTTGAAGTTCACCTGGGGCGGGACCCGCTTGCGGGCCTCGTAGAAGGCCAGCATGTCCGCCCGGGACTGGGCGTCCTCCACCAGGTCCACGCCGAGGATCTCCGCGAAGAGCTCCTTGGTGAAGTCGTCGAAGGTGGGACCGAGGCCGCCGGTGGTCAGGATCAGGTCCGAGCGGTCCAGGGCCTCCCGCAGCAGGCCCCCCAGGTCCTCCCGGCTGTCGCCCACGGCGGTCTTCCGGTGGAAGCCCAGGCCCAGGTCCGCCAGGCGCTCGCCCAGCCACACCGAGTTGGTGTCGAGCCGGCGGGTGGTGAGCAGTTCCGTGCCGATGGCAATGCATTCAATGCGCATGAAGGGAATGGAACCACGGAGCAGGCTAGGAGTCGAGCCAGCGCTGCACGACCCAGCGCCCCGCCCACAGCCCGAGGCCCGTGCCCACCATGCTGAGCACCACCCCTGTGGTGAATCCCACCAGCTCGCCGAGGTACCAGCCCAGCAGGCTGCCCACGGTGGCCCCGACGAATCCC
>CAIMQW010000256.1 GCA_903843705.1 uncultured Holophagaceae bacterium
ACTGTTCCCTACGTCCCATTCCATACTTGCGGGGCGGGTGAATCCGGGACGCCGCTCCCCCACTGAGGTGCCACATGGACCACAAGATCGTGGGAAAAAACACCCAGAGGCTCGATGCCGTCGCCAAGGTGACCGGCAGCGCCAAGTACACGGACGACTTCTTCGAGCGGGACATGCTGGTGGGCAAAGTCCTCCGCAGCCCCCATGCCCACGCCCGGGTGATCCGCATCGACGCCGCCAAGGCCAAGGCCCTGCCCGGCGTGGTGGCGGTCCTGACCCCGGCGGACCTGCCGAAGATCAAGTTCGCCACGGCGGGGCACCCCTGGTCCCTGGATCCCGGGCACCGGGACGTCGAGGACCGGCTGATCCTCACCGACAAGGCCCGCTTTGTGGGCGACGCCATCGCGGCGGTAGTCGCCGAGGACCTGCTCACGGCGGAGAAGGCCCTGCACCTGATCGAGGTCGAATACGAGGTGCTGCCCCACGCGCTCACCGCCGAGGACGCCATGCAGGAGGGCGCCCCGCTGCTCCACGAGAACCGGCCGGGCAACATCGTGAGCTCCTTCGGGGTCCAGTTCGGGGACGTCGAAGCCGAGTTCCAGAACGCGGACCTGGTCATCGAGGGCGACTACGAGACCAGCATCGTCCAGCACTGCCACATCGAGTCCATGAGCGCCTACGCCTACGTGGACTCCGATGGGCGGGTGGTGGTGAACTCCTCCACGCAGATCCCCCACATCGTCCGGCGCATCGTGGCCAAGGCCCTGGGCCTGTCCTGGGGCCGGGTGAAGGTCATCAAGCCCTACATCGGCGGCGGCTTCGGCAACAAACAGGACGTGGTGGTGGAGCCCCTGACGGCCGCCATGAGCCTGGCGGCGGGCGGGCGGCCCGTGCGCTACTGCATGACCCGCGAGGAGGTCTTCATCGACACCCGCACCCGGCACGGTATGAAGCTCCACCTCAAGACCGCTCTCAGCCTGGAGGGGAAGCTCCAGGGCATCCACGTCCAGGTGCTGAGCAACACCGGCGCCTATGCCTCCCACGGCCACTCCATCGCCATGTCCGCCGGCGGGAAGTTCAGGCCACTGTATGACTTCCGGGCCATCAAGTACGAGCCCAAGACGGTCTACACCAACCTGCCGGTGGCGGGCGCCATGCGGGGCTACGGCACGCCCCAGATCTTCTTCGCCCTCGAGAGCCACCTCGACGACATCGCCCGGAAGCTGGAGCTGGATCCCATCGAGCTGCGCCGGAAGAACCTCATCAAGCTGGGCCACCAGGACCCCCTCACCAAGAACGTGGTCCGCTCTTTTGGCATTCCCGAGTGCATCGAGAAGGGCAAGGAGCTCATCCACTGGGAGGAGAAGAAGCAAGCGCACCAGGGCCAGACGGGCCATCTCCGCCGCGGGCTGGGCATGGCCCTCTTCGCCTACGCCTCGGGCACCCATCCTGTGGCCCTGGAGCTGGCGGGGGCCCGCATCGTCATGAACCAGGACGGCTCCGTCACCCTGCAGGTGGGCGCCACGGAGATCGGCCAGGGCAGCGACACGGTGTTCGCGCAGATCACGGCCGAGACCCTGGGACTGCCCGTGGACATGGTCCATGTGGTCACCACCCAGGACACGGACATCACCCCCTTCGACTCCGGCGCCTACGCCTCGCGGCAGACCTTTGTCACGGGCATCGCCGTGCGCAAGGCGGCCCTGGAGGTGCGGCAGAAGGTGCTGGAGGTGGCCACCCGCCGCACGGGCCTGGCGGTCGCCGAGATGGACATCCGGGACCGGATGATCGTCGAGACCAGCCTGGGCCGCACCGTCTGCAGCCTGGAAGACGTGGCCATGGACTCCTACTACGACCGGCTTCTGGCCGCCCCCATCACCAGCGACACCTCCGCCAACGTGCGCATCAACGCCATGTCCTACGGGGCCACCTTCGTGGAAGTGGAGGTGGACATCAAGACGGGTCGGGTGGAGGTCACGGAGCTCTGGAACGTCCACGACTCGGGCACCATCATCAACCCCAAGCTGGCCGAGGGCCAGGTCCACGGCGGCGTCAGCATGTCCCTGGGGGCCGCGCTGCTGGAGCAGATGCTCTTCGACCCCCTGACCGGCAAGCCCCTGAACCCCAACCTGCTGGACTACAAGCTGCCCACGGTCCTGGACACGCCCAAGATCAACGCGGCCTTTGTGGAGACCTTCGACGCGGCCGGGACCTTCGGCTCCAAGTCCCTGGGTGAGTGCCCGACCATCTCCCCGGCCCCGGCTGTGCGCAATGCCGTCCTGGACGCCACCGGCGTGGCCTTCCACAAGATTCCCCTCTATCCGCAGGTGGTGTTCGAGAAGTTCCGGGAAGCCGGGCTCCTGGCTGAAAGGAGCGTGCAGCATGTTTGACATCTGCGAACTCTGCGAACCCGAGACCCTCGCGGAGGCCAAGGCGATCTTCCGGGCCAACCCCGAGCTGAAGGTCATCGCCGGGGGCACGGACGTGCTCATCCGGATGCAGCATGGGAGCCTGGCCGGCGCGGGCCTCCTCAGCCTGCGGAACATCCCGCACCTGGACGAGATCCAGCTGCTGGCGGACGGCACGATCTCGGTCGGCGCCATGGCGCCCTTCACCCGGATCTTCGAGCACGAGCTCATCCGCAAGCACGTGCCCGTGCTGGGCGAGGCCTCGGTGTCCATGGGCGGCCCCCAGGTGCGCAATGTGGCCACCATCGGCGGCAACCTCTGCAACGGCGCCGTGTCCGCGGATAGCGCCTCGACGCTGTTCGCCCTGGACGCGCTGCTGAAGCTCGAAACTGCCGAGGGCGAGCGCATCATCCCCATGCGCGACTTCTACGCGGGGCCCGGCAAGGTCAACCTGCTGCCGGGCGAGCTGCTGGTCGCCATCCTCATCCCCCGCGAAGGCTACGAGGGCATGGGCGGCCACTACATCAAGTTCGCGCCCCGGAAGGCCATGGACATCGCCACCCTGGGGGTCGCCGTGGTCTGCAAGATCCGGGAGAACCGCTTCGTGGAGCTGCGTATCGGTCTGGGTGTGGCCGCGCCGGTGCCGGTCCGCTGCTTCGAAGCCGAGGCTTACGCCAAGGGCCGTGAGGTGACCTGGGAGTGTGTCCAGGAGATTGCGCGGCTGGCCCTGAAGCCCGCCAAGGCCCGCTCCTCCTGGCGCGCCTCCAAGGAATACCGGGAACACCTGATTGAAGTGCTGGCCCAGCGCGCGGTGGCCGAAGCCGTGAAGCGGGGGGGAGGTTGCTGTGCTGACTAAGAACGCTGCAGGCGTGAAGGCCCGGAAGCGGCTCTGCATGACCGTGAACGGGCGGGCCGTAGAGATCGAGATCGACATCCGCGAGTCCCTCCTGGACGTGCTGCGGGATCGCCTGCAGTTCACCGGCGTGAAGCAGGGCTGTTCCGTCGGCGAGTGCGGCGCCTGCACGGTCCTCCTCGATGGCATCCCCGTGAACTCGTGCATCTACCTGGCGGCCTGGGCCCACGGCAAGACGGTGGTCACCATCGAGGGCCTGGCCCAGGACGGGAAGCTCACCCCGGTCCAGGAAGCCTTCGTGGACGAGGGCGCCATCCAGTGCGGCTTCTGCACCCCGGGCGTGGTGCTCTCCACCACCGCCATGGTGGACAGCGGAAAGGCCTTCACCCATGACGAAGTGCGCCGGGAGCTGTCCGGCCACCTCTGTCGCTGTACCGGCTACCAGAAGATCGTGGACGCCGCGGAACGGGCGCTGCGCGAGGCGGAGATCTCCGCCGACGAGCACCCGGTCTAACCCAGGAACCACCCCGCTAGGAGTCCCCGTGATCGGCGCTTCTTCCCCCCGGAAGGAAGGCCGTGCCAAAGTCCTCGGCACTGCCATCTACACCGACGACAAGTTCATGCCCGGCGCCCTCCATGGGCTCACGGTGCGCTCCGAGGTGCCGCGCGGCATCCTGCGGGCGATCCACTTCGGCGAGGGCATTCCCTGGGGGGAGTTCACCCTTGTCACCGCGGCAGATATCCCCGGCACGAACCTCGTGGCCTCGGTGGTGGACGACCAACCCTTCCTGATCGGGATCGGCGAGGAGATCACCCACTCCCAGCAGGCGGTCCTCCTGCTGGCCCATGCGGACCGCCACCTGGCCGAGAAGGCCCGCCGGGCCGTGCGGCTGGAAATTGAAGAACTGCCCGCGGTGTTGGACATCCAGAGCTCCCTCGACCTGCAGCCGCTGATCTACGGCGCGGACAACCTCCTGAAGGAGATCCGCATCGCCAAGGGCGACCCCGACCCGGTATGGGCCCAGGCGGCCCACGTGATCGAGGGCGAGTACCGCACCGGCGCCCAGGAGCAGATGTACATCGAGCCCAACGCCATGCTGTCCGTGGTGGAGCCCAAGAACGGGGTCCTGCAGGTGACGGTCTGGGGCTCCCTGCAGTGCCCCTACTACGTGCACGGTGCGCTCAAGCAGCTCTTCGGCCTGCCCGAGAAGCAGGTGCGGGTGGTGGCCATGGAGATGGGCGGGGCCTTCGGCGGCAAGGAGGACTATCCCTCGGTGAACGGCGGCCACGCGGCGCTGCTGGCCTGGAAGAGTGCCAAGCCCGTGAGGCTGATCTACGACCGAGAGGAGGACCTGGCCTGCACCACCAAGCGGCACCCCTCCCGCACGCGGCTCCGCACGGCCTTCGCTGAGGACGGGACCCTGCTGGCCCTGGAGGCGGACTTCATCCTGGACGGCGGCGCCTACGCCACGCTGTCACCGGTGGTGCTCAGCCGTGGGGCGGTGCACGCGGCCAGTGTCTACCGCTGCCCCCACGTGCGGATCCACGCCCGGGCCGTGGCCACCAACACGCCGCCCCCCGGGGCCTTCCGCGGCTTCGGCGCGCCCCAGAGCCTCTTCGCCATGGAGCGCCACATGGACATCTGCGCCCGGAAGCTGGGCCTGGACGCCGTAGAGCTGCGCCGCAAGAACTTCCTCCGCATGGGCGACACCATGGCCACGGGCCAGGTGATCCGTGAGGACCTGGACCTAGCCGGCCTCATGGACCGCGCCCTCACGGCCATCGGCTACCGGGACAAGCGCGCGGCCTTCGCCCTCACCAACCCGGAGGACGGCCCCATCAAGCGGGGCGTCGGCTTCTCAGTCTTCATGCACGGCTGCGGCTTCACGGGCAACGGCGAGTCCCACGTGGCCTCCGTGGCCGGGGTCGAAGGCCTGGCGGATGGAACGGTTGCGGTGCTGGCGGCTTCCACCGAGATGGGGCAGGGCAAGAACACCGTCTTCGCCCAGATCGTGGCCGAGGCGCTGCAACTGCCCGTGGATCTGGTGGACACCGCCCCAGTGGACACGGACCGCGTGCCCAACAGCGGCCCTACCGTGGCCTCGCGCAGCACCATGATGGTGGGCCGGATCCTGGAGGACGCCGCCATCGGCTTCAAGCAGGCTCTGGTCCAGCAGGACTTCCTGGCGGAGCCCTACACGCCTGAGACCTTCCAGGCCGCCGTGGCCAAGGCCGTGGCCACCCTGGGCTCCCTGAGGTGCTACGGGCAGTACCACCGTCCTCCCGGCCTCCAGTGGAACGACGTCACCTACCAGGGCGACGCCTATCCCACCTACTCCTGGGCCTGCTACGCCGCCGAGGTGGCCGTGGACCTGGATACCTGCGAGGTGAAGGTCGCCGATTTTGTCGCCGTGCAGGAGGTGGGTCGGGTGGTCAATCCCACGCTCGCCGCCGGCCAGATCGAAGGCGGTGTGGCCCAGGGCATCGGCTGGGGCCTCTGGGAAGAGGTGACCATGCAGCGCGGCCGCATGATCAACAACCAGATGACCAACTACATCATCCCCACCAGTGTGGACCTGCCGCGCATCCAGGTGATCTTCCTGGAGAACGCCCATGCGGGCGGCCCAGGCGGGGCCAAGGGCATCGGCGAGCTGCCCATGGACGGACCGGCGCCCGCGGTGGTGAACGCCCTGGAGAACGCCCTAGGCACCCTGCGCCTGGACGAGGTACCCATGACTCCGGACCGGCTGCTGGAGCGCTGCGAGGAGGTGACCCATGGCTGACCGCATCGACCTGACGCTGACGGTCAATGGCGCGGACCACCGCGTGAGCGTGCCTCCCTTCGCGCGGCTCCTGGACGTGCTGCGCGAGGACCTGCGCCTGACGGGCACCAAGGAGGGCTGCGGCGAGGGTGAGTGCGGCGCCTGCACGGTGCTGCTCAACGGGCAGGTGGTGAACAGCTGCCTGGTGCCCGCGGTGCAGGCCCAGGGGGCCGTGGTGGTCACCGTGGAGGGCCTTGCCGACGGTGAGCGCCTGTCCAGCCTCCAGGCTGCCTTCCTCGCCCACAATGGCGCCCAGTGCGGCTTCTGCACGCCGGGCATGCTGCTCTCGGCCACGGACCTCATCAACCGCTGCCCCAACCCCAGCGATGACCAGATCCGCGACGGTCTGGCCGGGAACCTCTGCCGGTGCACCGGCTACGCCAAGATCCTGGACGCGGTGCACACCGCAGCCGCCGACACGGGGGCCCCCCGATGAGAGGCTACCTGCCCGACTTCGACGTCCACGTGCCCGCCAGCCTCGGGGAGGCCCTGGACCTGATGGCTCAGAGGCCCGGGATCTTCACGCCCCTGGCTGGTGGCACGGACCTCATGGTGGTCTACAACGCGGGCCGCCTGAAACCCACCTGCTTCCTGGACCTCTCCCGCCTGGCCGAGCTGCGCGGCATCGAGGAGGACGCCACCAGCCTGTGCTTTGGGGCCCTGACGACCTTCACGGAGCTCCGTGAATGCCGGGCGGTCCACCAGCACTTCCCCAACCTGGTGAAGAGCGCCCGGGCCACGGGGGCCCTGGCCATCCAGAATCGCGGCACGCTGGCGGGCAACATTGCCAATGCCAGTCCGGCGGCGGACACCCCGCCCAGCCTGCTGGCCTACGGTGCGGAGCTGGAGCTGGTCTCACCCCGCGGGCTCCGGCGCGTGGCCTATGACCAGTTCCACCGCGGCTACAAAAGCATGGACCTCGCCGCCGACGAGCTGCTTACGCGCATCCTCGTGCCCAAGCCCGCGGGCCGGGGCTTCCACTACTTCCGCAAGGTGGGCACCCGCCAGGCCCAGGCCATCTCCAAGACCTGCCTGGCCGCCTACGCCCGGATCGAGGAGGGCTGCGTGGCCGAGCTGCGCATCGGCCTCGGGTCCGTGGCCCCGGCCCCCGTGCGGGCCCGGAATGCCGAAGCCGCGCTGCTCGGGCAGCCCCTGGCCAGCCTGCCCGTGGCGGCTGCCCGCGAAGCCCTGCTGGCCGACATGAGCCCCATCGACGACATCCGTGCCACCGCCCACTACCGCAGCGTCGTCACCCGGAACCTGCTGGGCCAGATGCTCAGGGAGCTGGCGAGCCTATGAAGCGGAAGATCGCACTGCTGGCGGTGGGCGGCAATGCCCTGCTCCGGGAGGGGGAGTGGGGCCACCAGGAGGATCAGCTGGCCAACGCCCGGGAGACCGCGGAGATGCTGGCCCGGGTGGTGGCCGAGGGCTACGCGCTCTGCGTGGTCCACGGCAACGGCCCCCAGGTGGGGAACCTGCTGATCCAGCAGGAAGCCGCCTCCGGCCAGATCCCCCCCTACACCCTGGACATCTGCGGGGCCATGACCCAGGGCTCCATGGGCTACATGCTGGAGCGCATGCTCATCAACCGCCTGCGCTTCATGGGCCACGCGGCGCCCGTCACTTCGGTGCTCACCGAGGTGGTGGTGGACAAGGAGGACCCAGGCTTCCAGGATCCCGCCAAGCCCGTGGGGCCCTTCTACGCCCCGACCCGGGCCAGGGAGCTGATGCGGACCAAGAAGTGGAAGATGAAGGAGGATGCCGGCCGCGGCTGGCGGAAGGTGGTGCCTTCGCCGCGCCCCCTGGAGATCGTCCAGCTGGAGGCCATCAAGCTGCTGCTCCAGGCCGGGCACTCGGTCATCGCCGGCGGCGGCGGAGGCATCCCGGTCATCCGGGACGCCAGCGGCTTCCTGGTGGGCGTCGAGGCCGTGATCGACAAGGACCGGCTCAGCGCCCTGCTGGCGGCGGAGCTGGGCGCGGACCTGTTCATCATCCTCACGGGCGTCGCCAAGGTGGCCCTGGACTTCGGCAAGCCCACCCAGCGCTGGGTGGACCGCCTCACGGCCGCCGAGGC
>CAIMQW010000257.1 GCA_903843705.1 uncultured Holophagaceae bacterium
GAGGTGCCAACCTCGCGGGAGGATATGGGCTTCCTCGGCTGCCTCGTTTTCAAGGCAGGCAAGATCCGCATCCGTGCAGAGCACCGTGCCTGCGAGATCCTTCGGGAGACGCCGAAGATCAAGGGAGCAAAGGGCATCGGGACAAGTGCCCTCCAAGCACTGAAGGACACCCCACCACCCTTCAAGACATGGGCATCACCTACAACCGGCCCTCCCGCTGGCAGAATCTGGCCGCGGTGCCTACTCGCACAGGTCCGGCCAGGGCCCCTCCAACCCCGCCCGCTGCCTCTCCTGGCGCCTAAGACTGTCCAACTGGGTCCTATGAAGGAACAGGATGAGGGCCTGGGGGTTCCGCTTCTCCAGGCGAGCGATCCGCTCTTCCAGGAGGTCGGCCTGGGAGCGGCCCTTCGGTTTGCCAGTGTCCTCGCGCATGGAACCTCTCGATCCAGGGCGCCGTGGCAGCTTGCTCGATTGCCGTCCCTGCCATAGGGACTCTTCATGCAGGTCAAGTATAGGCCCGTGGGGTAGACAAATCCCGTCAAACCTCCGTATCTGATGTCACCTTATTACAAGGCGGTCTCAGTGCCTGCTAGTCTGGTTCCCCCGTTCTCCATGGATTTCCCATTGAACGTTGACCTCTTCATCTTCCTGATCTCAGCCTCATTCATCGTGTTTGCTATCTATTCGCTCTACAGGGTCAATAGACGGAGACAGGAACGGAGGCACAGGGACTTTGTGCTCCCACTCCAACGAAGAAGGGCGCACAGGCGCAAGGCTAGCCTTCCCGCCCGCTTTGCCTGGGCAATACGTACTCATCTTTCAATGTTTGCCAAGCCCAAGCCAACGGAAGAGGCCAAACCGAAGCGAAAACCCGGTCCGAGGGTCGAATACCACGGCGGTCACTGCTGAAAGCAATGGCATTGGCGGGACTACCACCACGAGGGCCGTAAGCGTGAGTGCAGGGCGCATCATGAAAGGGCCATGCGACTGACCATGGCCACCTGCCTTCCCGTGGGGAGGCCTTCCAGTTGCTTGACTCTTTCAAACGTGCGGGTATCGCAAATCCCCATGTGCGACAAGAGCAAGAACCAGGCTGTGCAATCCACAAATCCAGATTGGGGCTGATGCGCTCCATAAACTCATGAGCCTATTACCTACCGGCCCGCACATCCGGAAATCACATGCTTTCTTTCGGCTCCTGGTAGTAGCTGAACCCTTTTCAATTTGGAGGAGTAGCACATCATCCTGATTGGACTCTCTTCCGGAATGTGTGTACCCAAGGCAAGGCGGTCTGCAGTGTCATGGCGTAGAAACTCTTGTGCCACCTTTGTGCCACCTAGGGGTGTCCACATGGGTGTTTCCGGTGTCCTGGGGTGTCCGCTTGTGTCCAAAGGCAAAGTCATCAGGCACAAAGCAAGAGGCCCGCAAACGTAGTGTTGGCGGGCCTCTTCGGGTCTTTCATTGGTAGCGGGGGCAGGATTTGAACCTGCGACCTTTGGGTTATGAGCCCAACGAGCTACCGGACTGCTCCACCCCGCGGTAGGGACTCGAGTGTAGCAGGGGTGGGGGCATTGGCAAGGGAGTTGATATGCTCGAGGCCAGGTTCGGAGGTTCGATGAGACTGCGCTGGGTGGCTGTGCTGGTGATGTGCGCCACGGCGGGCATGGCGGCGGGTCCGCGGACCTGGACGACGGAGAAGTGGTTCGAGAAGGCCAAGTCGCCGCGAATCGCCAACTACCGCATCGAGGCAACGCTGGACTTCGAGCACAAGGGGCTGGAGGGCCGGGAGACGCTCACCTGGCGGAACACGGGCACGGCCCCGACGCAGGAGCTGCCGCTGCACCTGTATCTCAATGCCTTCAAGGGGCCCCAGAGCCTCTTTGTGAAAGAGAGCGGCGGGCAGCTGCGCACGGATCGGCAGGACCGGCCTGCGGAGCAGGACTCCTGGGGCTACTGCCGCCTGACCAGTGTCCGCATGGAAGGCCGGGACCTCGAGGGGCACGATGGCGAGGATGAGACGGTCCGCTGGCTGAAGCTGCCCCGGGCGGTGGCGCCCGGGGAGACCATACAGGTGGAGATCGCCTGGGAGAACCGCTACCCGAAGGTGTTCGCCCGCAGTGGCTGGGCCGATGACTTCCTCATGTCGGGGCAGTGGTTTCCCAAGGTCGGCGTCTACCAGGGCGACCGCTGGAACTGCCACGCCTATCACGCGAACACGGAGTTCTTCGCTGACTTCGGTGTCTATGATGTGGCGCTCTCGCTGCCAAACGCACTGGGCCTGGCCCACACGGGCACCCAGACCAACTTCCTGACCGAGGTCGAGCTGGACCCGAAGCGGCCGCTGAATGTGATCTGGCGCTTGCATGCGGAGGATGTGCACGACTTTGCCTGGGCGGTGATGCCCCGGGAGAGCTGGCGCCGCCCGGCGATGTACGAGTACCGCGGCGTGCAGGTCTTCTACTACATCAACGACCAGAACCGCGGGAACTTCCCGCGGCACCGCCGGGCCGTGGAGAATGCCCTGCGCTGGAGCGAGGAGTGGTACTTCAAGTATCCCTACCCGACCCTGACGGTGATCGACACACCCAAGGAGGCCTCCGGGGCCGACGGCATGGAGTATCCGACGTTGATCACGGCCAGCTCGGTGCGCTTCGACCCGCTCAAGCAGCGCGTCGAACCCGAGCTGCTGACAGTCCACGAGTATGGCCACCAGTTCTTCTACGGGATGCTGGCCAGCAATGAGTTCGAGGAACCCTGGCTGGACGAGGGCATGACCAGCTGGTTCACGCACAAGGCCATGGCGCGCAGCTACCAGGCGCTGCTGAGCAGCCGCCGGTTCCAGTGGCCCACGGACTTCGGAGAGTGGGCGGGCTACTGGCTGCGGCCTTCGTCGGACCCCCTCACCCGCTTCGGGTTCAAAACCCTGAATACGTCCACCTACTGGACTGCCGCCTACGACAAACCCACGCTAGTGCTCAACCAGCTGGAGGCCCTGCTGGGGAGGCCCGTGATGGAGCAGGTCATGCGTGCCTACACCCAGGAGATGGCCTTCCGGCACCCGACCCGCGCTGACTTCCGTCGCATCGCCGAGCGGGTCTCGGGCCGCGACCTGGGCGCCTTCTGGCGGGACTTCATCGAAGGCACCGAAATACTCGACTACGTCATCAGCGGCGTGAAAAGCCGGGAGGTCACCGAGGGCGGCTGGCTCTTCTCGGACAAGGCGCCGGTATTTGCGGCACCGCAGCCCGCGGCGCCGGGCCGGGTGGGTTCCATCACCCTCGAGCGGAAGGGTGGCCTGAAGCTGCCCATCACCCTCTGGGTGCGCCTCGAGAACAGGGAGGAACAGCGCCTCACCTGGGACGGCCAGGACCGCTGGATCACCTACGAGTTCGACTCGCCGGTGGCTGCGGCGGTGCTGGATCCCGACGGGAACTACCCGATCCTCAAGGACCGCCTGCACGCCAGCTACACCCAGAAGCCCGTGCGGCGCGGCTTCCACTACTGGGCCCAACTGGTCTGGGGCGCCGTGGCGGGCTTCCTCCAGGGCGGCGGCATCGGCTAAAGAGCAACTGCGTAACCACCGATGAACACTAATATTATCATGATAAAAAATGAAAAAAGTGTTTTTATAACATTAATTATCATCGTTTAATCGGTGTTCATCGGTGTTTTAAAAGCCTCTTCTGCGTCGGCTACCCTGACGGTCTGCCAGGGAACCCGGATTCAAGGTTGTCGGGGCCCGGCGTCGCCCATGCGGATGGACTTCAGATAGCCCTGGCTGTCCAGCTCGATGAGGATGGGGAACCACGCCAGCCCCAGGTGCTCGAAGGCCCTGCTGCTCGGGGCGAAGTGGGCGGTGCGCCCGGCGGCTCGGAAACGCTCGGCCAGGGCCTGACCCTCGGCCAGGGCGGTGCCGGTGAGGCTGGCGTCCCGCTCGTCCTGATTGCCCGAGGGGCTGGGAACGATCCAGACGGTTCCGGCCGGGAGGACCGGCAGGGGACCCGCTTCTGCAGGCACCACCCAGATGCAGGAGCCGCCCAGCTGGTCCAGTCGAACATCGCGGTAGTCGAGCTCGGGCAGGGACCAGAGGCGCAGGTCCGGCGAGGGGCCACCGAGCAATCCGAAGAGCCGCTGGAAGCCCCGGACCGTCTCGGCGGCGTCCTGGCCCGCCCGGGATTTGATGGCCACAAGCCGCGCCTCATCCTGCTCCGCCAGGGCCCAGCAGAGGGCGTGTCGCAGAGCGTTGCCGCGGAGGAGCCCCGGGACGGCGGCCAGCAGGCGGTCCTCCCAGGCCCGGCGCAGGGGCGGCGGAAACGCGCCGTCGCGCACCCGGCGCTGGCCCCAGCGCCAGAGCGCCAAGCTGGTGCCGCCCTGGCGCAGCGTCAGGGCCTGGAGTCGACCCGGCACCTGCTCGAGCGGGGCCCGCAGGAGGTTCCGCAGCGCCTGGGCTTCCCGGGCCGCGGCGCCGCCGGCGTAGGGGCTGGCCGGCAGGCCGTGGTCCGGCTCGAAGCTGGCCGCGGCCTGCAGCCACCGGTAGTCCAGCGCAGCCGGTCCCTTCAGGTTCGGGGGAGCAGGCGGCGCCCAGCCCCAGTCCAGCGCCTCCAGCAGGGCGGTCTCTGCGTCGGCGTAGCGGGGGGGCGCGGGGGCCACGAGGGCGGGGGGCAAGGGCTGGGGGAGAGGGGGCACAAAAACTCGCTTAGAATGATCATCCGCATCATACGGGAGATCCCTTGTCCCCAGCCCCTCTGATTCTCACGCCCCGCGAGCGCCTCGTGGTGGCCCTGGACGTGCCCAGCGCGCGGGAGGCCCTGGCCATGGCCGAGCGGCTGGCGGGCCGAGTGGGGATGCTCAAGGTGGGCCTCGAGCTCTTCTGCGCTGAGGGCCCGGCTTTCGTGAGGGAGCTGCAGAAGCAGGTGCCAGTCTTCCTCGACCTCAAGCTGCACGACATCCCGAACACCGTCCGCCGGGCGCTCGAGGCTGTCCTGCGCCTGGACCCCCGCCTGGTGAACGTCCACGCCCAGGGCGGCCCGGCCATGCTGGAGGCGGCGGTGGAGGCCCTCCGCGCCCACCGGGTGGCCGGGGGCTGGACCGAGCTGCTGGCGGTCACGGTGCTCACGAGTCTGGACCGGGAAGCTCTGGCGGCCCTGGGTCACGCGGGGCAACCCGAGGACCTAGCCCTGGCCTACGCGAAGCTGGCGCACCAGTGCGGCTGCGGCGGGGTGGTCTGCTCCGCCTGGGAGGCCGCGGCCATCCGCGAGGCCTGTGGCGAGGACTTCCACCGGCTGACGCCGGGCATCCGACCCGCCGGCGCCGCCACTCAGGACCAGGCCCGAGTTATGACCCCGGCCCAGGCCCTGAAGCAGGGTTCCACCTGGCTCGTGGTGGGCCGTCCCATCACCCATGCCGCCGATCCCGCCGCCGCCGCCGAGGCCATCGTGGCCGAGATGCAGGGCTGATGTCCGTCGGTTCCCCCCTCGTCTTCCGGCCTTCCCTCGCCCAGCGGGCCATGGCCATGGTGCTGTTCGCGGGCTCCTGGCTGGTGGGTGTCCACGCCCTGCACCAGATCCTGGAGCGCCTGCCCATCCTGCGGGCCTCCCTCAAGGTGGCCGAGGCGGCTTCGGAGCCGACCTGGTCCTTCTGGATCGCCATTACGGCCGCCATTGGCGCGGTGATCGCGGGCAGCCTCCTGCTGGTGGCCACGTTGCTGGGCGTGCTGCTGGTGGAGGGCTCCCAGGTGCTGGTGGATGAGCTGGGTATCTCCGTGGAGCACAATGTCCTGCCGGCGCCCCTGGCCCGGCGCTTCGGCGCGGGCCGCCTGCCCTGGAAGCACGTCTCCCGCCTGACCCGCTCCGGCCCCTTCTTCGTGCTGCGTGGTGGCGCGGAGCCCGCCCACGGCGGCCAGCCGGATCCGGTGCTGAAGTTCCTCCTGGTGGACGAACTGGAGCGCCTGATCCACACCATCCTGGAACGCAGCCCCAACCTGAAGCACGAGGACTGATGCCGGGTTGGATGGAGGTCTTCGGCTTTATCACCGGAGCGGCCTGCGTGGCCCTGCTGGTGCGCCAGAACATCTGGAACTGGCCCCTGGGCATCGCCAACAACGTGACCTTCATGGTGCTGTTCTACCGCACGGGGCTCTACGCCGACGTGGGGCTGCAGGTCTTCTACGTCGCCATCTCCCTCTATGGCTGGTGGCACTGGCTGCATGGCGGTCGGGACCACGGGGCCCTGGGTGTGAGCCGGGTGAAGCCCGGCACGGCCCTTCTGCTGGCGGGCACCGTGGCATGCACCACCGCGGTTCTGACCTTCATCCTGCGCCGGTACACCAACAGTACCGTGCCCGTCCTGGACTCGCTGATCACGGCCCTCAGCCTGGTGGCTCAGTTCATGATGACACGCAAGTGGATCGAGAACTGGCCGGTGTGGCTCCTGGCCAACTGCCTCTCCGTCGGCCTGCTGATCTTCAAGGGCCTCTACGTGACCAGCCTCCTCTACGCGGTCTACCAGGTCCTCTGCCTCATGGGCTGGCGGGAGTGGCGAGTCGCCCTGCGGGGGCCGGTTAGCGTTTGAGGTAGGTCTCGGCGCCCTTCATGGTGGCGGTGGGTCCGTGGGCGGGGCCCTTCTTCCGGGCGGCGGCCCGGGGCTGCGCCCACTGGCGGGCGAGCTCCGTGGCCTCGGGATTGCCCGGGGCTAGGGCCAGCACCTCGGCGAGGTCGGCGCGGGCCTCGTCCCGGCGGTCCAGCTTCTCCCGCAGCAGGGCGCGCTTCAGGAAGCCCCAGGGGTTCTCAGGCTCCTGCTGGATGATCTCGGCGTATTCGGCTTCGGCCTCCGTGAAGCGTCCGGCCTCCTCAGCGGTCTCGCCGCAGAGCAGGTTGGTCACGGCGCAATAGCCCAGCCAGGCCTTCTGCTGCGCGAACTCGGCGGCCGTGAACCGGGACTTGCCCTGGGCCCGGCGGGCGGCCTGGTCCAGGTGGCGCAGGGCCTTCTCCGTGTGGGATTCCACCCGGGCGAAGATCTCGGCGTCGCCGCTGGTTCGGTAGAAATCCTTCTGGACGCGCCCCTCGGCGCGGTACTGGTCGAACATCCGGGTGCCCGGGTACAGGGCCAGGGGACTGATCTGGCAGTCGCTGGGCCGGGTGTCCCGGATGAAGGCAGCGGTCTCTTCCACGTCGGCCCAGGTCTCGCCGGGAATGCCGGTGATCAGGTAGATGCCCAGGTTCATACCCACCTTGCGGACGGACTCCAGGGCTTTGCGGGCGTGGCGGAGGTTCGTGCCCTTGTCCAGGAGGGCCAGCACTCGTTCGCTGCCGTGCTCCACGCCGAATTGCATGAACTCGCACCCGGCCCGCTTCATGGCCACGAGGCGGTCCTCGTCCACGAGGTTCACGCGGCTCTGGCAGTTCCAGAGCGGATGCAGTCCGCTGGCCTGGATGCCCTCCATCAGCTCCAGCACCCGGGCCCGGTTGGCGGTGAAGGTGTCATCCCGGAAGCTGAAGTAAGTGAGGCCGTGGCGCTCCCGCAGGAGGCGCAGCTCCCGCAGCACCGAGGCTGCGCTGCGGAAGCGGATGGAGGTCCCCCAGAACTCCGGGGTGTTGCAGAAGTTGCATGTGGCGGGACAGCCACGGCTGGTACTGAGGTAGGCCAGCTGGCCGACGTCGTCAAGGAAGTCCGCCTCCAGGTGCTCGGCGGGGATTCCCACGGCGTCCAGGTCCTCCAGGGGCGCCTGGGGCAGGGTGCGGCCGTCCCGGAAGATCAACCCCGGGGTGTGCTTCCAGAGGGTGCTCCTGGGGGCGGTCGCCAGGCGCTCGGCAATGCCCAGGAGGGTCTGCTCACCCTCACCCGTGACGATGGCGTCGAGGGCGGGGCAGTCTTCGAAGACTTCTTCCGCCAGGTGGGTGGGGTGGGGACCTCCGGCCAGCAGGATCGCTCCGGGACAGGCTTCCCGGGCCCAAGCCAGCAGGTCGGCCGATCGCTTCCGGTTGAAGGTGAACATCGAGATGCCCACCACGGCGGGATTCAAGCTCCGGAGGTAGGCCAAGACCTCCTTTCGCCCCTTGCCGCTCAGGTTGGCCACGCGACAAGGAAACGAACGGGACTTTAGCATTGCCTGCAGATAGCCGAGACCTATGGGAAGGAAGGTCATCCACTCGTCCCCGAAGCCGCTGCGGGGGGCGCTGTAGGCAAGGAGCGTTTGGGGTGGGTGCATGATTGATAATTCCAGAGCTATCCAGTCTAAGGATCCCTCTGCATGATGGAAGCACGAACACCCCAGGAGGCGCATTGGTCGGCAATTTGATTCGGAATCCGGAGACCATTGCGGAGATTTTCCTGCGCGCCTGCGAGCGGCGGGAGCTGATGATCCTGGTGACGCCCTACCTCCGGTTCGAGTCCTCGTTTCTTCGCATCGTGGGCGATGACCTGCACGTGGCTGCCACCATGGGTCGGGAAGACGCGGTGTTCGGGCTCCGCAGCGAGGACCTCAAGATTCGCTTCCCCCATGGCGTGAGCTTCCTGGAGGCCGCCACCCAGCTCAAGGGCTTTGGCATGGTCGATGGCCGGCGAACCCTGCGGATCTCCCTGCCTGCCACGCTGCAGGAGGAGGACCACCGGGGGGCTTACCGCGTGGACCGGATCGGCCGGGTCCCCGTGACCTTCAGTACGCCGAAGTATGACCTGATCACGGGGACCCTGGTTGACATCAGCACCACCGGGGCGCGGATCTTCAGCACCCGAGACTTCGGAGAGGGTGAGCTCCAGGTGGGCGAAGATATGGCGATCACCGTCCAGCTCACGGACCAGATCCGCATCAACACCCAGGTCAAGCTCCGCCACGTGCGCAATCGCACCTTCGGCGTCGAGTACCGGCCCCAGTTGGATGACCACATCCTCCATCCCCTCTCCCGCTGGGTGTTCGAGCGACGGGAGGAGGACCTCGACCGGATCGCCCGGCGGGGCGTGGAGACCGTTGCCACCTCGGAGGTGGGCCGCGTGGTGAATCGTCCGCCCACGGGTCTGGTGCTGGTCTCGGCCGACGAGCAACTCGAGGCCACGCTCAAGGATCTGCTCGGCGGGCTGCAGCCCCTGACGCGCATCGCGCCCACCATGGCCGCCCTAAAGAAGGCCTACAACGAGAAGCCAGCCCTGGTGCTCTACCACCTGCCGAACCTGGGCCTGGACAGCCGCCGCCGCCTGAAACCCATGGTGGAGACCCTGCAGGGTCGGGTGCCCTTCCTCCTCCTGGGCACCGGCGTGGATGGCGGTGCGCTGCTGGAACTGGGCAGCGAGCTGAGGGCCGCGGTATCCATCGTGTTCAATCCGGAGCGGGGCACCTTCTTTCAGCGCCTGGTGCAGGGGGTGCTGCGGCGCACCTACGAAGGCGGTGAGTCCCCCATGGTGCCCTTGGACCCTGAGAACCGCTAAGGCATGTCAAGCCTCGTCGGGCCAGCCCGTAACCGGTAGAATCAAGGCTTCCGGAGCCTCCATGCCCGCAGCCCACGAACCGGCCGTCACTGAACCCCTGGCTCTGGAGCTGGGGCTCTCGAAGGAGGAATGGCAGGTCATCCTGCGGCTCCTGGAAGGGCGCCTGCCCACCTATCCCGAGCTGGGCGTGTTCAGTGCCATGTGGAGCGAGCACTGCTCCTACAAGTCCAGCCGCCTCCACCTGAAGAACCTGCCCACCGAAGGCCCCCGGGTCATTCAGGGACCGGGCGAGAACGCCGGCGTGGTGGACATCGGCGACGGCTGGGCCGTGGCCTTCAAGATGGAGAGCCACAACCACCCCAGCTTCATCGAGCCCTACCAGGGCGCTGCCACGGGCGTGGGCGGCATCCTCCGTGATGTTTTCACCATGGGTGCCCGGCCCCTGGCCAACCTCAACTCGCTGCGCTTCGGTGAGCTGGATGCGCCCCGCATGAAGGGCCTCGTGAAGGGTGTCGCCGCGGGCATCTCCGGCTACGGCAACTGCATGGGCGTGCCGATGCTGGGTGGGGATGCGGCCTTCGACGCCTGCTACAACGGCAACATCCTGGTGAACGCGTTCACCCTGGGCGTGCTGCGCTCGGACCGCATCTTCAAGGGCTTCGCCTCCGGCGTGGGCAACAAGATGATGTACATCGGCTCCAAGACGGGCCGGGACGGCATCCACGGCGCCAGCATGGCCTCGGCCGAGTTCGGCGAGGGCAGTGAGGAGAAGCGGCCCACTGTGCAGGTGGGGGACCCCTTCACAGAGAAACTGCTTCTGGAGGCCTGCCTCGAGATCTTTCAGACTGACTGGGTCATCGGCATCCAGGACATGGGCGCCGCAGGCCTCACCTCCAGCAGCTTCGAGATGGCCAGCCGCGCCGGCACGGGCCTGGAGATCCGCCTGGACCAGGTGCCCCAGCGGGAAGAGCACATGACGCCCTTCGAGCTGATGCTCAGCGAGAGCCAGGAGCGCATGCTGCTGGTGGCCCGCCCTGGCTGCGAGGAGAAGATCACCGCGGTGCTGCACAAGTGGGGTCTGGACGCCTGCGTGGTGGGCGAGGTCACCGAGAGCGGCCGCTTTGTCGGCAGCTGGCACGGCGAGCCTGTCATCAACCTGCCCATCCAGCCCCTGGTGGACGCTGCCCCGAAGTATGATCGGCCCCGCCAGCGGCCGGGCTACCTGGAGGCCGTGGCGGCCGCGCCCCTGCCGGCGGACCTGCCGCCCCCCGAGGTGGAAGGCACCCTCCGCCGCCTGCTCCAGCAGCCCACGGTGGCCAGCAAGCACTGGATCTTCGAGCAGTACGACGGCACGGTCCGCAGCAACACGCTGCTGGGCATGGGCCGAGGCGACGCGGGGATCATCCGCGTGAAGGACGAATCTGGCCAGGACACCGGCAAAGCCGTGGCCATGAGCAGCGACTGCAACAGCCGCTTCTGCTACCTGGATCCATTCTGGGGCGCTGCCCACGCCGTGGCCGAGGCATGCCGCAACCTGGCCTGCGTGGGCGCCGAGCCCATCGGCCTCTCGGACTGCTTGAACTACGGCAACCCCGAGAAGCCCGAGAACATGTGGACCTTCGAGCAGGGCTGCCTGGGCATCCGCCAGGCCTGCTTGGCCCTGGACGTTCCCATCGTGTCGGGCAATGTGAGCCTCTACAACGACACCGAGGGCCAGAGCATCTTCCCGACCCCCATGATCGCGGCCGTGGGCTTGGTGGAGGACTGCGCGGGCCAGGTGGCTGTCGACGCGCCGGACGCCACGGCCCTGGCTGGTGTGGGCAACCGCATCTGCGGCTCTGGCTTCCGGGCGGCGCACGATGGCATCTTTGTGCTGGGCGAGACCCGGGACGAGCTGGGCGGCAGCGAATACCTGAAGCTGCGCACCGGCAAGGTGGAGGGGGCCTGTCCCGAGCTGCGGCTGGATGAGGAGCTCCGCCTTCAGGCCTGCGTCCGCGAGGGCATCCGCATGGGCCTCATCCGCAGTGCCCACGACACCAGTGAGGGGGGGCTGCTGACCACGGTCCTGGAGAGCGCGTTCGGCGGGAGCATGGGCTGCCAGCTGCTGCTGACGCAGGGCCCCCTGCGCCTGGACAGCCTGCTCTTCGGTGAGACCGCCGGGCGCATCGTGGCCAGCGTGCACCCCGAGGGCGAGGCCAGCCTGGCGACCCTCTGCCGCACCCACCGGGTGCCCTGCGCGAAGATCGGCACCACCGGTGGCCGCCGGGTCACCCTGGCGGTGGACGGGCAGCCGCTGCTCGACGCCAACGCCGCCGAGCTGATGGGGCTCTTCGACCGGGCGCTGGAGACGGCCCTGGGTTAGCTAGATTCCGATCGCCGCGGGCTGCTTCACCTTGTCGAGGATGCGCTGCAGCAAGGCCTCCTCGGCCTTCAGCTCGGCCTTAAAGGCCCGGCGGTCGGTGTGGTTGATTTCGCGGTGCAGGTCCTCGAGCACGTGTGCGAGGACCCTCTGCACCAGTTCGGCTTCCTTGGCATCGAGATAGAGATCCATGGCGACCTCCTGTCCCGGCCATGGATCCGTTCCGGCCGGGCCCAAAGGAAATATGGGGCCCTGGCCGAGATCCCGCCACCCTATCGAAGCAGCCGACTCGGGAGCAGGAACAGGCCCTTCACGAGCCCGAAGGCGCCCTCGACGGCGAACCCCAGGAGGCGGAACGGCAGCAGCAGCAGCCAGATCAGCGGGTAGAGGAACAGCGCCAGCAGCGCTAGGGGCCAGCAGACCAACAGCAGGATGAGCCAGAGCAGGAACGCGGCCACGGGAGCCTCCTGTTCCCAGCTTCGACCGCCTGGGTCAGCGGTGCAGCCGGGAATCGGCCAATGGCCCCGGAACGCCGGTGGGCGGCAAGGGTATGATCCTGGGGCACTGCCTCCGCGGGGTCCGCCCATGTCCAGCCACGCTGCTTCCCCTGTCTTCGGCCGACGCGCCTTCCTGGGCGCCAGCCTTGCAGCTGGCGCGGCGGCCCTGGTCGGGGCCGACCCGCAGTTTGCCCCGGGGCCGCGGCGCCTGGTGCTGGAGGAGGCGACGGTGGAGGGGCTTCAGGCAGGCATGGCCGCGGGTCGCTGGACCTCTGCGGACCTGGTGCGCCAGTACCAGGCCCGCATCCGGGCGCTGGATCAGGCGGGACCGAATCTCCGCGCCGTGCTCGAGCTGAATCCTGATGCTCCGGCCATCGCCGCCGCCCTGGATGCCGAGCGCAAGGCCGGCAAGGTGCGTGGTCCCCTCCATGGCATCCCCGTGCTCCTAAAAGACAATCTCGACACTGCGGACCGGCTGCTGACCACGGCGGGCTCCCTGGCCCTGGCAGACGCGCCGGCCCCGAAGAAGGACGCCTTCGTTGTTCGGCAGCTGCGGGCGGCGGGCGCGGTGATCCTCGGCAAGACCAACCTGAGCGAGTGGGCGAACCTGCGCTCCACCCGCAGCTGCAGCGGCTGGAGCGGGCGCGGCGGGCAGACTCGGAATCCCTATGCCCTGGACCGAAGTCCCAGCGGCTCCAGCTCAGGCTCCGGCGTCGCCGTGGCGGCAAACCTCTGCGCCGTGGCCGTGGGAACCGAGACCGACGGCTCCGTGGTGAGTCCCGCCAACGCCAACGGCTTGGTGGGGCTGAAGCCCACGGTGGGACTCCTGAGCCGCAGTGGCATCATCCCCATCTCCCACACGCAGGACACGGCGGGGCCCCTGGCGCGTACGGTGCGCGACGCTGCCCTGCTGCTGGGCGCCATGACCGGCGCGGACCCCAGCGATGCAGCCACCGCCAGCGCCCCGGCCCGGCTGGACTACACGCGCTTTCTCTTGCGGGACGGGCTGAAGGGGGCGCGGCTCGGCGTCGTGAAGAACCTGCTGGGCCAGCATGC
>CAIMQW010000258.1 GCA_903843705.1 uncultured Holophagaceae bacterium
CCTTTGCGGCCCTGATCATTGATTTATGTTGAGACTTTTCTAATGTGGAGCACTGGCCAGAAAAGGCTATCCAGCGTGATCCGATCCAAAATCACTCCACATTAATGGGACTAGCATCGGGGCCGTGCCAACGGCGGCACCTCCCTCTGGAGGCTTCGATGCTTCGAGAACTGTTTCCCCGGTTCCATGGCCGGATCCTAGCTCAACCTATCCTCGGGCCCTTCCTTGATGGGTTCAGCGAATGGCTGTTTCAGCATGGCCACACCAAGGTCGCGGTCCGGCGCCATATCCGCACCGCCCGTATTCTGGAGGGACGCCTTGCCGATGCTGGGATTCAAAGCGCCGAGGAGCTGACGAGATCCACCCTTCGCGATTGCTTGCCTTCCTATTCGCGGGATGATGTCGGTCGCGCAGCCCTGGTCAGCGCCCTTGACCGGTATCTCCTCGCTGAAGGCCGATTCAATCGGGATCCCCTTTGCCCTCGGGAGGAAAAGGCCATGGCCTACGGCGAACATCTGCGGAAGGCCCGTGGGTTTGCCCCTTCGACCGTTCATCAGCACACCGATACGGCCATCGCCTTCTTGGACCATCTCCACTACGAAGGTTCCCTGGAGACGTTGGCCCACATCAATGCCAGTGTCATCGAGTCGTTCGTCAAGTCCACCGGGCAGCGGATTGGCCGGACCTCCCTTCAACATTCCATTGCCCAGGTGCGGGGTTTTCTCCGCTACCTGGCTCTCAGGGGTGAGGCCTCCCAGGGGCTCGACACTCAGATTGATTCTCCGCGGGTCTACCGCGGAGAATGCCTGCCCAGGGCGCTCCCATGGGAGACAGTGAAAGCATTCCTCCGCGCAATCGACCGATCTACGCCAATGGGGATGAGGGATTTCGCGATCTTCCTCCTGATCGTGACCTATGGTATGCGGGCCAACGAAGTGGTCGGCCTCCAACTGGAGGACATTGAATGGCGTAAGGAGCGCATTCGCGTCTTTCAGCGTAAAACCGGCGGGAACTTGTTCCTCCCCATCACCGACACAGTGGGGACCGGTCTAATTAATTACCTCCAAAATGGCCGCCCGAACCTGCCGTGCCGGGAAGTGTTCCTCCGGGCCAGGGCACCCGAGGGAATCCTCATGCCCACAGCTGTCAATGAGGCCTTTCAGGCGTGGGGGCGGCGAGGAGGACTGGGCATTCCCTTCCAGGGGCCTCACTGCCTGCGCCACTCCCTTGCAGTCCACCTGCTCCAGCAGGGCGCTTCGCTGAAGGAGATCGGGGACCTTCTCGGGCATCGCAATGCGGAAAGTACATGCATTTACATCCGCCTCGCCGTAGAGGATCTCCGGGACGTCGCCCTGCCTTTGCCCACACGGGGGCAGCCATGAGTGGAGATGCTGGATTCACCTCCATCCCGGGCCCCATCATTGGGGGGTACCTCGAACTCCAGGAATCACTTGGGCGGAAGTACTGCGTCGAACGCGGGGTTCTAAAAAATCTCGATCGTTACTTGGCTGGGAGACCAGACTCCCCCGCAGATATCGACCAGGACACATTTTCGAGTTGGATGCGAGCCCATGAAACCCTGGTTTCCGGTGTGAGACGGAACTGGATGAGGATCGTCTACAACTTCTGCCTTTACCGGCGCCGGACTGAACCTGCCTGCTTCCTGCCGGATCCGGCCCTGTTCCCGCCCCTGCATATCCCCATCCGCCCTCACATTTTTTCAGAGGATGAGATACTTCGCATCCTTGCGGCAGCAGATAGCCTGGGTCCCCATCCGAACAGCATGATGCGCCGGGAGGTCTATCGTCTCGCGGTGGTGCTTCTCTATACGACCGGAATGCGGCGGGGTGAATTGGCGCACCTGACCCTGGGCGATTATTCGCCCATAGAACGGACCCTTTTGGTCCGGACTTCCAAGTTTCATAAATCGCGCCTCTTGCCACTTTCTACAGATGGAGCCCGCGAAATGGAGGCCTATCTGGTGGTGAGGCATTCCCTGCGCCTACCGGCGGATACCGAAGCCCCTCTACTGGTGCATGGGAAACGAGGCGGCTATTCCCCGCCAGGCCTTTGCCATGGGCTCCGCGGCCTGTTTAGCAGTGCCAACGTCCGCACCGTTTCTGGGGCCCACCCGCGGATCCACGACCTGAGGCATACGTTCGCCGTCCACGCGCTCCTTCGCTGGTACCGGGAAGATGCCGACATCCAGGTAAAACTCCCTTACCTTGCCGCCTACATGGGCCATGTTTCGATCGTTTCCACCGAATACTACCTCCCCTTCGTAAGCCCCCTGGCGGAGGCTGCCAGTGAGAAATTTGAAACCTTATGTGGCACCATCCTCAGGCTCGTCGCCAGGAAGGGGGTGTCGTCATGAAACGGGCAAACCCCAATACCTTGGCTCTGACCTTGCACGAATTCTTTTCGGAACACATTCCCAGGAGCAGAGGCCTCAGCCGCTGCACCCTTCTAAGCTACCGGGACAGCCTTTCCCTGCTGCTTCGATTCGTGGCCAACCATGGAGGCCAACAAGTTGCCGACCTTGGCATGGAGGACATCAATCCCCAACTCGTTTTGGCCTTTCTCGATCACCTGGAATCGCATCGCCACAACAAGGCTTCCACCCGGAATGTACGGCTTGCCGCGATTCACGCCTTTTTTCGTCATGTCGCCACGAGCCGGCCAGAGTGCCTGGAGAGGGCCCAGAGGATCCTGGCGGTGCCTTTCAAGCGTGCGTCCACGAGGATCGTGGACTACCTCGAGTTCGACGAAATCCAGGCAGTGCTGGCCGAGATCGATCGTCTCACCCTGGATGGCAGGCGGGACTTCGCGTTGCTGGCAACCATGTTCAACACCGGGGCACGGGTCCAGGAAATCCTCGACCTCAGGCCCTGCGATCTCCAACTTGATCGGCCATTCCAAATCCGCCTGTTCGGGAAGGGGCGAAAGGAACGCATTTGCCCCCTCTGGCCCCAAACGGCTGAACTGCTCAAGGCGTTCCTGGTCGAGAGGTCAGTGGAACTGGCATCGTCGGAGCGGTTATTCCGGAACCACCGGGGAACCCCACTGACCCGGTTTGGGGTGCGCTACCTTCTGGGAAAGTATTGCGACAAGGCGATGCCATCCGCGCCAACGTTATCGAATAAGCGACTTCATCCCCATAGCATGCGCCATAGCACGGCAGTTCACCTGCTGCATGCAGGGGTCGACATCGTGACGATCAGCCACTGGCTGGGGCATTCCAGTATCAACACGACCAATCGCTACGCCACCGTAGACCTCGACACGAAACGGAAGGCCATCGCCAAGGCCGGACCACTGACACCGGGCCCCTCTGAGGCGGCTTGGCGAGGAGACGCCTCCATCCTTGAATGGCTGGAAAGCCTTTAAGAACCGAGCTAGACAAATGTGGAGTAAAGGCGTTTAAAGACCGCCACTGACTGGCGTTCTGCCCTATTGCTCCACATTAGAAAAGTCTCAACATAAGTCGATCAGCAGTACCGGAATCCGGGACAGGTGGTCGAGCAGCTTGCGAGATGAGCGATCCGCCAACGAGGCATACATCTCGTCGAACAGGTCCTGGGCGCGGATGAACAACCCCCGGTGGCCGTTCTGGAGGGCCTTGAG
>CAIMQW010000259.1 GCA_903843705.1 uncultured Holophagaceae bacterium
CCTGGCCACCCGCCACCTCCAGGAGCAGGATCCCTTCTCCTTCCCCGAGTTCACCAGCCTCAAGGAGGCCCGGGACTGGTTCGAGGCCCAGTACCTGCAGCGGGAGATGCGCTTCCAGAACGGCAACATGACCCGCGTCGCTGAGCGCGTGGGCATGGACCGCTCCAACCTCTACAAGCGTCTCAAGGCCCTGGGCATCGAACCCAGGGAGAGCTAGGCGGCGACCATGGCGGAACGGAAGTGGTTCAAGATTGGCGAAGCCGCTACCCAGGTCGGTGTCGGCCCAAAGGACCTGCGCTACTGGGAAGACGTCATCCCCGACATCAAGCCCCGGCGCAGCAAGGGCAACCTCCGCTACTACCACGTGGACGAGCTGCCGCGCCTGAAGCGCATCAAGGGCTGGCTGGCCGAGGGCCTCACCGTCGCCGACTGCGCCGAGCTACTGCTCCACGGCCACCTCGCCCAGCGCCTAGACCTGGGCCTGGACCCCGATGACCTGCCCGCGGCCCCCACCCACAAGGTGAGACCCACCATCCCCCGCCTCCTCCGCACCAGCAGCGACCTCCAGCCCATTCTCAAAGCCGTGCGCGCCCTGAACGAAAGGCTGTCCGCCCCACCCAAACCTTGACCCCGGCCCCCTCCCGGTCTACAGTCAATAGTTCACGGCGCGTGGCGCAGCCTGGTAGCGCACTACCTTGGGGTGGTAGGGGTCGGAGGTTCGAATCCTCTCGCGCCGACCAAATCACCAGAAAACGGGACCCATTCGGGTCCCTTTTTATGGTGCTGTGACCCTTCGGGTCGAGAGGATTCGACTCCGCGCGCTGCGGCGCGCGGGAGCAGGCTCCGGGGGAGCCTGCATCAGGCGGAGGATCGCCCGAGGCGTGCCTAGATGGCACGCCGAAGCGAGACCGGTGACTTGCAAAGCCAGGCGCAGTTCGAATCTCCCCTTTATGAGCCGGCGCCAACGACGGATTACGGCAATCCTCCGAACAGACCCTCGCCACCATCAGCCCCGCACCTACTGCGCCGTCCACCCGCCATCAATGGGGACGGCCGTCCCGGTGATCTGGGCGGCGGCGTCGGAGCAGAGGAAGATTGCCAGCTGGCCCAGCTGCTCGATGCTCACGAACTGACCGGAGGGCTGCTTCTCCGCCAGCAGGGCTCGGCCCCCCTCCTCGACGTCCACGCCCAGCCTCGCAGCCAGGGCGACGATCTGGGGCTCGATGAGCTCGGTGCGGGTCCAGCCTGGGCAGATGGCATTGCAGGTAATCCCGAGGCCCGCAGTCTCCAGGGCCACCACCTTGGTGAGCCCCACCAGGCCGTGCTTGGCCGTGACGTAGGCGGCCTTGCGCACAGAAGCCACGAGGCCATGCACGGAGGACACATTCAGGATGCGGCCCCAGCCCCCGGCCTTCATGGACGGCAGGGCGTGGTGGATGGTGTGAAAGGCCGAGGACAGGTTGAGGGCGATGATCCGGTCCCACATCTCCGGCGGAAAATCCTCTACCGGGGCCGTGAACTGGATGCCCGCGTTGTTCACCAGGATGTCGATTCCCCCCAGCTGCACCACCGTGGCGGCCACCAGGGCCGCGGCCTCGGCGGGCCGGGTGAGGTCCGCCTGGTGGTAGGCCACGGGGACCCCCGCCTGCCCTTCCAGGTCACGCCGGACCGCCTCCACCGCGGCGGCCTCCCGGGAGCCGTTAAGCATCACGCTGCAGCCCGCGCCAGCCAGGGCCCGGGCGACCCCCAGGCCGATACCGCTGGTGGATCCGGTGATCAGCGCCTTCCTGCCCTTTAACACGGTGGCTCCTTGAGACACGGCGAGACCCTGCCCGCTACAGCGAGCGCCGGAGCAGGCGCCCCAGCTCACCCACGAAGCCGCGCCGGAAGACCAGGACGCAGACCACGAAGATGCCGCCGATGATCACCGTGATCCAGGGTCCCACCATGGTCAGCTGGGACTGGAGGGTCACCACCGTGAAGGCGCCCGCAGAGGGACCCAGCACCGTGCCGACGCCGCCGAGGAGAGTCATGAGCACCACCTCGCCGGAGGTGTGCCAGCTCACGTCGGTCAGGGAGGCCAGCTGGAAGATCAGGCACTTCATGGCGCCCGCCATGCCCGCCAGGGCCGAGGAGAGGACGAAGGCGATGAGCTTGAAGCGCTCCACCTTGTAGCCCAGCGAGCGGGCCCGGGGCTCGTTCTCGCGGATGGCCTTTAGCACCTGGCCGAAAGGGGAGTGGATGGCCCGGTAGATGACCCAGAAGCCGAGGCAGAACAGGGCAAAGGTGAAGTAGTAGAGGCTGAGCGGCAGGGGGGTGCTGCCCACGGTGACGTGGCGGTTTAGGTCGATAAGGCCGAAGAGGAGGCCCCGGGGGATGCCCTGCAGGCCGTCCTCGCCACCTGTGAAAGGCAGCTTCAGGGCGAGGAAGTAGACGATCTGCGCTAGGGCCAGGGTCACCATGGCGAAGTAGATGCCCTGGCGGCGGATGGCCAGGCTGCCCACCAGGTAGCCCAGCAGGCCTGCGAACAGAGTGCCGCCCAGGATCCCCAGCTCAGGCGTCAGGCCCAGGTTCTTCACCAGGTGGCCCGTTACATAGGCCGCGCCGCCGAAGAAGGCCGCGTGCCCGAAAGAGAGCAGGCCCGTGTATCCCAGCAGCAGGTTAAAGGCAGCCGCGAACAGGGCGAAGCAGAGCAGCTTCATCATGAAGACCGGATAGACCGCGAACGGCGCCAGCAGCCCGAGGGCAACGAGGGCGAGCCAGACGTACCTGTTCACCTAGGCTTCCTTCCCGAACAGGCCTGCGGGCTTGACCAGCAGGACGATCACCATAATCAGGAAGATGACGGTGCCCGAGGCCGGCGCGTAGACCACCTTTGTGAAGCCTTCCACCATCCCCAGCAGCAGGCCGGTGAGGATCGAGCCCATGATCGAGCCCATGCCGCCGATGACCACCACCGCGAACACGGTGATGATCATCTCCGAGCCCATGACCGGGCTGACCGAGTAGATCGGCGCAGCCAGCACGCCGGCGAAGGCTGCCAGGCCCACGCCGAAGCCGTAGGTGAGGGTGATCATGAGCGGCACGTTGATGCCGAAGGCCTTCACCAGCTCCGGGTTCTCGGTGCCCGCCCGGAGGTAGGAGCCGAGCTTGGTGCGCTCGATGACAAACCAAGTGCTGAAGCACACCACCAGCGAGATGCCGATAACCCAGACCCGGTACTTCGGGAACAGCATGAAGCCCAGATCCACCACGCCGCTGAGGACTTCCGGTTTCCCGTCATATGCGTCGCCGGACACGTTGAAGTAGTTGGTGAAGACGCCCTGGATGATGAGGGCCAGCCCGAAGGTGAGCAGCAGACCGTAGAGGTGGTCGAACTTGCGCAGCCGCCGGAGCATGGTCTTCTCGATGAGGACGCCCAGTGCCCCCACCACAAGGGGCGCCACGATGAGCGCCGCCCAGTAGTTGAGGTGGAAGTCTGGCCTGCCGAGCAGCGGGCCTAGCATGGTGAAACCCAGCAGGGCGACGTAGGCGCCCAGCATGTAGAGCGCCCCGTGCACGAAGTTGACGATGTTCAGCAGGCCGAAGATCACGGCCAAGCCGAGGCTCAGGATGGCGTAGAAGACACCATTGTTGAGCCCCAGCATGACCTGGGACATCACCGTCTGGAACGACATACCCATGGGGGTGTCCTCCGAAACCTCAGGCGCGGCCTACTTCTTCACCGCAGGGCAGGTGCTCTCGGAGAGCGGCATGAATGCCTCGTCGCCGGAGACGGTCTTGACGATCTTCAGCAGATCCCACTCGCCCTTGGAGTCGGAAGGCTTCTTCACCTCCATGAGGTACATGTCGTGCACCATGCGGCCATCGACGCGGATCTTGCCGTTGACGGCGAAGAAGTCGCTGATGTCCATGGACTTCAGCTTGGCCATGACGGCGTCCGGGTCGTCGGTGCCCGCAGCCGTGATAGCCTTCAGGTAGTTCATGGTGGCGGAGTAGGCTCCGGCCTGGTCCATGGTGGGCATCGCTTTGTGGATGTCGAAGAAGCGCTTGGAGAAGGCGCGGGTGGCGTTGTCCCGGTCCCAGTAGAAGCCGGAGGTGAACTGCATGCCCTGGGCCACGTTCAGGCCGAGGCTCTTGATGTCGGTATCGAAGATCAGTAGGCCCACCAGCTTCTGGCCCTTCTGGCCGATGCCAAACTCCCGGGCCTGCTTGATGGCGTTGATGGTGTCGCCGCCCGCGTTGGCAAGGCCAATGATCTGGGCGCCCGAGGCCTGGGCTTGGAGCAAGTAGGAAGAGAAGTCCGCGGAGGAGAGCGGGTGGCGAACGGAGCCCACCACCTTGCCGCCCAGCTTCTTCACGAAGAGGGCGGTGTTGCCTTCCAGGGACTGGCCGAAGGCATAGTCCGCGGTGATGAAGAACCAGCTCTTGCCGCCGGTCTGCACCACGGCCTGCCCGGTCACCTTGCCTAGGGCGTAGGTGTCATAGACATAATGGATGCTGTAGGGCGTCCAGGCGCCGTTGGTGAGCTCGGTGCTGGCGGCACCAGTGTTCATGGTGATGCGGTGTTTGTCCCCGCCGAGCTTCTGAACTGCCAGGGCGCAGCCGGAGTTCAGCAGGCCAGTGATCATGTCCACCTTCTCGTTGTCAAACCACTCCCGGGCTTTGGCCGAGGCGATGTCGGCCTTGTTCTGGTGGTCGGCGCCGATGACCACGATGGGCTTGCCCAGCACCTTGCCGCCGAAGTCCTTGACAGCCATCTCCACGCCCACCTGGGTGCCCTTGCCCCCGAGGGTGGAGTAGACGCCAGACATGTCGGTGAGGACGCCGATCTTCACGACCCCATCCGAGATGGTCTCCTTGGGGGGCGCGGCGAACCCAGCCGTCGCCAGGAGCAGGGAAGCAGACAGGGCCGCACTGGAATACAGGCTCTTCATGGCGATATTCCTTTCCGTTCGAATACCTGGGACACCCAGGCAGGGTTGGGACGCTCGTGTTGGGGGTGGAAGGTTGCTCAGCATACCGACTTTCGCCTTGACCTCATATCGGGATCAGACGCCCAGGTAGTGGTTGAGCTTCTCGGTGCTGGCGGGGAGCTGCTCCCGGGTAATCATCTCCGCGATGGTGCCGCGGTCGATGACGTAGTGGCGGTCCGCTAGGTCCGCCGCGAAGTGGAAATTCTGTTCCACCAGGATGATGGTGAAGCCCCGTTTCTTGAGCTGGCCCATGAGCTGGCGCAGGGTCTGCACGATGACCGGGGCCAGGCCCTCGGTGATCTCGTCGAGCAAGAGGAGGCTCGCTCCCGTGCGCAGGATCCGCGCCATGGCCAGCATCTGCTGCTCACCACCGGAGAGGCGGGTGCCCATGCTGCCGCGTCGCTCCAGCAGGTTGGGGAACATCTCGAAGATCTCAGGCACAGACAGGCCCCCCTGGCCGACCGCCACCGGCAGCATGAGGTTCTCCTGCACGGTGAGGCTGGAGAAGATCCCGCGCTCCTCGGGGCAGTAGCCGAGACCCAGGTGGGCGATCTTGTGGGTGGGCATCGCGATGGTCTCGACCCCACGGACCTTGATGGACCCGGTCCGGCTGCCCACCAAGCCGATGATGGACTTGAGGATCGTGGTGCGCCCCGCGCCGTTGCGCCCCAGCAGGGTCACCAGCTCACCTTCACCCACCACCAGATCGATGCCGTGGAGAATGTGGGACTCGCCATAGAAGGCGTGCAGCCCGCTGATGCGGAGCATCTCCGTGGGCCCGGCTTCAGGCATGAGCGCTCCCCATGTAGGCTTCCATGACCTGCGGATCCTGCGAGACCTCCGCATAGGAGCCCTCGGCGAGGATGGCCCCCCGCTGGAGCACCGTGATCCGGTCCGCGAGGGTCTCCACCACCTTGAGGTTGTGCTCGACCATGAGGATCGTGCGGCCCGCGGAGGCCTGCTTCACCAGGGCGGTGATGCGGTCCACGTCCTCGGCCCCCATGCCCTGGGTAGGCTCGTCCAGCAACAGGAGCTTCGGCTCCAGGGCCAGGGTGGTGGCGATCTCCAAGGCCCGCTTGCGCCCGTAGGCCAGCTCGCCCGTAACGGCGCCGCTGAAGGCTGCCAGCCCCACAGACTCCAACAGGGCCATGGCCCGGTCGTCCAGCTGCCGCAGGCAGCGGTCGCTCTTCCAAAACTGGTAGGACGTGTTCGTCGCCCGCTGCAGCGCCACCCGCACGTTCTCGAGGGGCGTCAGGCCGGGAAACACCGCCGAGATCTGGAAGGAGCGGATCACGCCGCGCAGGGCGATGTCGGCAGGCTGCTCCCGGGTTATGTCGATGCCGTTGAACAGGATCGTGCCGGTTGTAGGGGTCAGGAACTTGGTCAGCAGGTTGAAGACCGTGGTCTTGCCGGCCCCGTTGGGCCCAATCAGCGCGTGGATGTGCCCCCGCTGGACCTGGAGGTTCAGATCGCTGACCGCCGCGAAGCCCTTGAACTCTTTTGAGAGCCGCTTCGTCTCCAGGATGCAGTCCGCTGCGGGATTCTCAGCTAACACCTTCGGGGTCTCCCTGGCAGGGCAGTGACGTCACGGGTGGGGTGGGGTGGATGGGAGTCTAGCACCGCGCGCCGGGCAGCAGCGACAGAAGCCCCATGGGTTCCGGCCGGAAAATGCAGGCCGGCATGAGGCACAGGTCCGCGGCGATGGCGGGCCGGAATGCCATCTGGGCGAGAATGTCCCGCTCCAGGTCGATGCCCGGTGCGAGCTCGATGAGCTCCAGGCCCTGACCCGTGAGGCGGAAGACGCAGCGCTCGGTGATGTAGAGCACCCGCTGGCCCTTGCGGAAGGAGACCTCGCCGCTGAAGGTGCGGTGCTCGACCTGCTCCACGAACTTGCGGGTGGCGCCCTCCTGCAAGATCCGCAGCCGACCGTCCTCCGTGGCGACCTGCAGCCCGCCGGCGGTGAAGGTACCCACGAAGATCACGGTCTTGGCGGACTGGGAGATGTTGATGAAGCCCCCGGCTCCGGCCAGCCGGGTGCCGAACTTGCTGACGTTGAGGTTGCCCTCCCGGTCGGCCTGGGCCAGCCCCAGGAAGGCCAGGTCCAGGCCGCCACCGTCGTAGAGGTCGAACATGGAGGGCTGGTCGATGATGCAGGTGGTGTTGGACCCTGCGCCGAAGCTGAGCCCCCCCGCGGGCACGCCACCGAAGACGCCGGGCTCCGTGGACAACGTGATCAAGTCCGAGGCCCCCTCCTCCACGGCCACTGCGGCGATGCCCTCGGGCATGCCGATGCCCAGGTTCACCAGGCTGCCACGCCGCAGCTCCAGGGCAGCGCGCCGGGAGATGATCTTCCGCTCGTCGAACTCCATGGGCGCCATGCCCGAGAGCAGGATGCGGATCTCGCCGCTGTAGGCGGGGTTGTACTGCTCCTGGAAGGTCTGCATGTGGTGGCCCGGCTCCTCGGCCACGACAATGTAGTCCACCAGAATCCCGGGGATCTTCACCTGGCGGGTGTTGAGGGAGCCCCGCTCGGCCAGGCGCTCCACCTGCACGATGACGGTGCCGCCGCTGTTGTGGACCGCCATGGCGATGGCCTGGGCCTCCAGGGTCAGGGCCTCCTTCTCCATGGTGACGTTTCCGTCGCCGTCCGCCGTGGTGCCGCGAATCAGGCCCACATGGATGGGAAAGGCCTTGTAGAACAGGAAGTCCTCGCCGTGGATGGGCAGGTGCTCCACCAGGTCCTCGGTGGTGATGTCGTTGAGCTTGCCGCCGCCGTGGACCGGATCCACGAAGGTGCCTAGGCCGATGCGCGAGATCGTCCCCGGCTTGCCCGCCGCGATGTCGCGGAAGAGGTGGGCGATGACCCCCTGGGGCAGGTTGTAGGCCTCTACCTGGCCGCTCAGGGCGAGGGCCTGCAGCTTCGGCGCCAGGCCCCAGTGACCGCCGATGACCCGCTTCACCAGCCCAAGGTGGCCCAGGTGGTTCAGGCCCCGGGTCTTGCCGTCGCCCTGGCCCGCGGCGTAGACCAGGGTCAGGTCCCGGGGCGCCGCCGTTTGCAGGAAGCGCTGCTCCAGAGCAATGGCGAGGTTCTCCGCGAAGCCGATGCCCACGAAGCCCCCCGTCGCCACGGTGTCTCCATCCCGGATCAGGGCTACCGCCTCGGCGGCGCTGACGACCTTGGTTGGGCGTGCGGTGCTGCCCGCACCGTCGTGGGTCCCGCCCGGCCTGCCCGGCATGTTTCCTCCTGCGGTCGGGGTCTTGGCCGGGAACGGCCAGGCAACCATGTCTCAAAACGGGATGGAGAGTTTGAGTTTTATACCCTGGATTCCGGGCACCGCGGGACCGGAATCCACCGCGGGGGGCCCCCTCGCCGCCCCCGAGTCCAACATCTAGGCAAAACCAGTGAAGGACCCGGTTACCATCGCCCTTTCTCTATTTGATTCTGGACACCGCGACCCTGGACCCTCACCGTGGCCCGTTTCCCCCACAGCTTCCGCCCCGCCGGCCTGCGGGCCAGCCTGCTCCCCTGGGCCCTGGCGGGGCTGGCCCTGCTGGCGAGCGCCGCGCTGCAAGCCCAGCGGCTCCCCCTCCGGTCTTTCAGCCCCGCCGACGGGCTCCCGGCCGGTGCGGTTCGCCGCATCGTGCGGGATGCCCATGGCTTCCTCTGGTTCTGCAGCGCGGACGGCGCCGCCCGCTTCGACGGACAGACCTTCGTCCGGTTCGGCACTGAGGCTGGGCTGCCCTCCCCGGCCATCCAGGACCTGCTGCAGACCCGGGACGGCTGTTATTGGTTCGCGACAGACAAGGGCCTCTGCCGCCTGAATCCCGCCCTCCCGCCCGGGGCAGGAGACTCGGGCAGGATCAGGATCCTCCCACTCCCCGGCGCCGCCGGTCCCCTCCGTCTCCTGGAAGACAGCGCGGGAATTCTTTGGTGCGGCACCACGACTGGCCTCCTGCGCGTCGATCGTCGCCCCGAGGGGGACTCCCTGCACCCGGTGGAACTGGGGCTGCCCCGGAAGCTCTACGACGACCCCATCGTCTCTGAGCTGGTGGAGAAGCCGGGGGGTGGCCTCTGGATCGGCTCCGGCAGCGGCCTCTATGTGCTGGAACCTGATGGGCGGGTGCTCCGCTTCACAGAGGCCGATGGCCTCCCCGATCACCTGATTCGCGCCCTAGCCAGCGAGACCGACGGGACCCTATGGGTGGGCACCGCCCAAGGCATCGCCACTTTCCGGTTGCCGGCCGGAGCCTCCCGGCTCAGGCCAGTGGCGCGGTACTCCACCCGCAGCGGCATGGCCAATGCCGACGTGCTGGCGCTCCTCAGGACGAGTTCGGGAGGGATGATCGCGGGGACGGCCGGTGGCCTGACTCTCTTCGAGCAGGGGGTCCTCCGCAACCAGGGGGCCGGGCAGGGCATCAAGGGTCCAGTGTTCGTCCTGGCGGAGAACACGAACGGCGACCTGTGGCTGGGCAACGACAGCGGCGTTCAGCGCTGGGCCCAGGATGGCCTGACCACCTACACGCCGGCCGAAGGCCTCCGCGGGCCCCGGGTGGACGCGCTCTTCGAGGACCAGACCGGCACCCTGGTGGCGGGCCGCGCCGGCAAGGACGGCTACTGGCTGCACAGCCTCCGCGGCCCGCGCTTCGAGGGCTTCCGGCTGCCGCTGGGCACCTGCACGGCGGGCTGGGGCTGGAATCAGGTGCTGCTGCAGGACCACCTCGGCGCCTGGTGGCTAGCCGCCAGCCAGGGCCTCGCCCGCTTCGACCGCGCCCCCCGCGCCGCGGATCTGGCCCGGTCCCGACACATGCGGATGTATCCAGTCAAGGAAGCCACGGGGGCCGGCTCCCTCTTCACCCTCTTCGAAGACAGTCGCGGGGACATCTGGTACTCGGCGGCCTCCCCGGCGACGAATGGCCTCGGGCGGTGGCGCCGGGACCTGGACCGCATCGAAGGGTTCCAAGACCAGGCCGGACTGCCCCGTCTCTTCGACTCCCTGGCCACCGCGTTCACCGAGGATCGAGCCGGGAACGTCTGGATCGCCTTCAACGGGGCCGGCATCGCCCGCTTTCGGAACGGGCACTTTGACTTCTTCAGTCACGCCCAGGGCGTCCCCGAGGGGTGGATCCGCTCGCTGATGAAGGACGCCTCCGGCCGGATCTGGCTGGCCTCCTCCCTGGGAGGGGCCGGGATCATCGAGGCTCCCGAGCAGGACCAGCCCCGCTTCCGTAGTCTCACTACAGCCCAAGGCCTGGCCAGCAACTCCGTGTGGAGCCTGGTGGAGGATCGGTGGGGCCGAGTCTATGTGGGCACCGGTGCCGGCATTGACCGCTTCAACCCGGAGCAGCCACGCGCGCAGCACCTCTCGGAAGCCGAGGGACTGGCTCCGGGGGTGCCCCGGGTGGCCACCCGGGACCGACAGGGCGCCCTCTGGTTCGGCATGAGCGGGGGCCTTTCGCGGTACCTGCCGACCCCGCCCCGACCGGCGGTTGCACCGCCCATCTTCATGACGGGGCTCCGAGTCGCGGGTGTGCCTAAACCCCTGCCCGAGTCGGGCACCGCGGACTGGGAGCTGCCCGAACTCGCACCGAGCCAGAATCGCCTCCAGGTCGGCTTCACCAGCCCTGAGGGACTGGCGGGCAGCGCCCTGCTCTACCAGTACCGGCTTGAAGGCATCTCCGAGGACTGGACCCCCGCCAGCAGCGCCCGGGGCGTGGACCTGGCTAATCTGGCCTCCGGCCAGTACCACTTCCAGGTCCGGGCGGTGGGTGCGGAGGGACAGGCCAGCACTCCCCCGGCGGAGCTCCGGTTCACGATCCTCGCCCCGGTCTGGCGGCGGGGCTGGTTCCTCGTCCTGGCCACGGGCAGCCTCCTGGCCCTGGCCTGGCAGGCCACCCGCATCCGGCTGCGCCACCTGCTGGAAGTGGAGCGGATCCGCACCCGGATCGCCGCGGACCTCCACGACGATATCGGCGCCAGCCTCTCCCGGATCGCCATCCTCAGCGAGGTGGTGAAGCAGCAGACCCCGGACGCCGCCCCCGAGAGCTTCCGCTTCCTGACGGAGATCGCCGACTCCTCCCGGGAGCTGGTGGACGCCATGGCCGACATCGTCTGGTCCATCGATCCCAGGCGAGATGACCTCCAGTCGCTCCTGGCCCGGGTGGGCCAGTTCGCCGCCGGCGTCCTCCAGGCAAAGGGTATCCGCTGGTCCATGAGCCTTCCCGCGGACCCCGCGAGGATCAAGCTGACCCCCGAGCAGCGCCGGGGGATGTTCCTGATCCTCAAGGAGGCCATCAACAATGCCGTGAAGCACTCCGGGTGCCGCGCCGTGAACCTGCTCGTGGAGATCGACCATCGCGTGCTGTCCGCGCAGGTCCGGGACGACGGCCAGGGCTTGCCTCCCGAGGTGCCACCGGGCGAGAGCTCAGGCATCCGGCGCGGCCGGGGCCTCGTCAACATGCAGGCCCGAGCCTTGGAGATGGGTGGTCACCTGGTGATCACCTCCGATGCCGGGGGCACCCTCATCCACATCGAACTGCCCCAGCGGATCAGGGGGGGAGCATGATCATGCCATCCCCCCGCAGGCTGGCGCGACCTACCATGAGTCCACACCACTCCATGACCAGGAATGACCATGCAAACGCCAGCAAAAGTGGCCCTCGTCGAGGATGACCATTCAACCCGGGAGGGGCTGCGCCTCTTGATCCACGGCAGCCAGGGGTTCGTCTGCACCGGGGCCTATGAGTCCGTGGAGGAGGCCCTGCCCGGGCTGGCCCTGGAGCAACCGGATGTCCTGCTGATGGACATCAACCTCCCCGGCATGTCTGGGCGGGAAGGCGTCCGGGTCGTCAAGGAGCGCTGGCCCGCCATCGAGGTCCTGATGCTGTCCGTGTATGGCGAACAGGAGAGTGTCTTCGAGTCGATCTGCAACGGCGCCGCCGGCTACCTGCTGAAGAAGACGCCTCCGGCCCGCCTGCTCGAGGCGATCCAGGAGGCCCGGGAGGGGGGCTCGCCCATGTCCCCGGAGATCGCCCGCAAGGTAGTCGTGCTGTTCCGGCGGACCCCCCGCCCCGAGCAGCCGGAGCGGCAGCTCACCCCCCGCGAGCTCCAACTCCTCGCCCTCTTGGCCGAGGGACAGGGCTACGGCGAGGCCGGAGACCTCATGGCCGTCAGCGAGAACACCATCCGCAACTACATCCGCAGCATCTACGAGAAGCTACACGTCCACTCCAAGTCCGAGGCCGTGAGCAAGGCCCTGCGCCAGGGCCTGATCTCCTGAGATGGCCTGGTTAGTAACAAAGAATTAGAAAAAAAACGCATGATCATGCTCTGACGCCGGAAGTCTGCCTATCCCACGATGGCCCATCAGCGGTTCAAAGGTCCGGTGTCCGGCACCTCCTGAATCCTGGAGGGAGATCCCATGCGCCTCTCAGCCGAGCTTCCCGCCACCCTGCCGCCCACGGCCGAATGGATTCCCTGGACCTCCAGGGCCGCCGTCATCCTCAAGGCGCTGCGGCGGCTCGGTCACTCCGCGAAGTCCCTGGGGACCCGAACGACCCTGGTCCAGGATCCCTTCTCTGCCGAACAGTCCCGGGACTGAAGCCATCTCCGTCGCACCGGGCCGGGGGGAAGAACTCGCATGAGCAGGGCCGCGTTCCAGGAGACCCTCAGGGAGTCCGGCGCCGGGTTCGTCTCGGCCTGCCTCACCCTGCCCCTCTGCGTGGGCGCAGGAGTCCTGGCCTTCGCCCCCCTGGGTGCAGACACGGTACCCGAAGCCGCCCTGGCCGGGCTCCTCTGCGCCATTGCCGGCGGCGCCGCGGCCGCCCTCGTCCGGCGGTCGTCCTTCGTGGTCACCTACCCCACCACCCCCATTTGCGTGATCCAGGGCAGCATCCTCCTGGGCTTGTCGGCGGTGCCCGGCATCAGCCGGCCGGGCCTCATGGCCGCCATGACCGCCTGCGTGCTGCTGGCGGGACTCTGGCAGGTGCTGCTGGCCTACTCCGGGATCGCCCGCGCCATGCGCTTCGTGCCGCACCCCGTGATGGCAGGCTTCGTGTCCGGTGTGGCGGTGCTCATCGCCTGGCACCAGGTGCCAGTGCTCCTGGGGGTCCCCAGTGGCCTGGGGGCCTTTCTGCCCCGCCCCTGGGCCAGCATCCTCGGCGGCAGCCTGCTGCTCAGCATGCTCCTCCTCGGAGCCTACGCCCCCCGGGTGCCCAACCTGCTGGCGGGCCTGCTGCTGGGCACCACCGGGTTCCATCTGCTGCACGCGGCCCTGCCCGCCCTGGATCTCGGCGGCGTCATCGGGTCCGCTCCGGGACATGTCTTCAGGTTCCTGGCCTCACCGGAGGGGCTGTTCCAGGTGTTGCACACCCCGGAGCTACTGAAGGGGGTGATCCTGGGCTCCTTCACCCTGGCCTTGGTGGCGACCCTGGACACGTTCTTTGCGCTTCGAACGGCGCAGTTCATCGCCGACATCCCGGTGTCGCCCCGGCGCGATGTGCTGGGCCAAGGCGTCGGCAACGTGGTCTCGGCCCTGGTCGGCGGCCTGGCGGTCTCCACCTCCCTCTCGGTCTCACTGGCCAACCACAAGGCCGGCGGACGCACCCGCACCTCGACCCTCGCCAGCTGCGCGGTGCTGTTCCTGGCCGGAGTGGTGTTCCCCAAGACGCTCGCCCTGCTCCCCCGGGTGGTGCTCGCCGCAATTCTCTGCACCCTGGCCTGCCGCCTGGTGGACAAGTGGAGCTTCCAGGTCCTGCACCTGGCCCTCACCGCGCGGGAACCCGGCCGGCGGCGGCGGGCGCTGCGGGATTCCGCCATCGTGCTGGCCGTGTTCCTGGCCACGCTGCTGGGGAAGCCCGTCGCTGGGGTCGCCATGGGTATCGCCCTCTCCTGCGTCCTGTTCATGCTCGACATGAGCCGCCCCGAAGTGGCCGTCCGGCGGGAGCACACCCTGCTACCCACCCAGCAGCCCCGGTCACCTGCCGAGGAGAAGACCCTGGGCGCCTGGCAGGGAACCCTCGCCATCCTCGAGCTCCAGGGCGTCCTGTTCTTCGGCAACGCCCAGAACCTAGCTTCCACTCTGCGCGCGGCGGAGCGCGATGCGGACGTGGTCGTGCTGGACTGCCGCCAGGTTCGGGAGATCGACAGCTCGGCCCTCGGGGTCCTCGGTCACGCGGCGAGCCGGTTCCGGACCACCGACAAGCACCTGCTGATCTGCGGCGCCGAAGCCTCCTGGCAGCAGGTCCCGACGGGCTTCCCCGGGAGCGGCCTGGAGGCGGGTTTCGCGACCCTCGAGGCAGCCCTGACCTGCGCCGAGCAGCGGATTCTCGACGCGAATCCGGCCCAGGAGGGGCTCAATCCCGAGGCGCCCCGGCCACCCCTGGGTCCCCGGTTCCCACTGGTGCTGGAAGCAGGCTGAGGACGGCCGCTCAGTCCCCCTTCACCATGGGCACGAAGCGCACGGGCAAGACCGCCTGCCGCTCCAGACCACCGAGCGTCTTCCGCAGCAGGATCAGGTCCTGGGGTCCGCCCTGGTGGCCCACAGGCACGATCATGCGGCCCCCCACCTTGAGCTGCTGCACGAGGTCATCCGGCACCTGGTCCGGGGCGCAGGTGACCAGTATGGCGTCGAAGGGCGTGGCCTCGGGCCAGCCCCGGTAGCCGTCCCCCACGCGCACGTGGACGTTGGTGTAGCCCAGGCGCCGGAGGTCCACCTCGGCCTGGCGGGCCAGGGGTTCCACCAACTCGGTGGTGTAGACCTCGGCCACCAGTCCCGCCAGCACCGCCGCCTGGTAGCCCGAGCCTGTGCCAATCTCCAGCACGCGGTCCCGGGGCCGCAGCACCAGGGCCTCGGTCATGAAGGCCACCACGTAGGGCTGGGAGATGGTCTGGCCGTGGCCGATGGGCAGGGGCCCGTCCTCGTAGGCCTCGGCCCGCAGCGGCTTCGGCACAAACTCCTGGCGGGGCACCTTACCCAAGGCCGCCAGCACCCGGGCGTCGCGGATGCCCCGGCTCATCAGCTGATCGCGCACCATGCGGGCCCGGGCGGCCGGGAAGACCAGATCCTCCGCCGGAGTAACCGGCGGAGGATCCAAGGGACTTCCCCCGAGGGATAGCACCATGGCCACTCCTAGCTGGCGCAGCATAGCTATGAAGGTAATTCCTTCCCGGGTCGGCGCCAGGGCCTCAGCGCTGCCAACCCAGGGTCAGCTCCATGCTGCCCGCCAGGCCACCGGTCCAGCTCCGCAGACGCCAGGCCACCAGCAGCACCTGGGCCCTTACAGCACCGGGGAAACTGCGGTCGAAGGTGGCCGAGAGCACCTTCCCTGTGGCATCGACTTTCAGTTCCAGGGTGGTCCCGGCCGGGAGGTCCACCAGGGCCGCAGCCAGCACGGGCGCCAGGAGCTGGGCTTCGAGCTCCCTGCGCAGGGACCGGGGATCCGAGGTGCCGGTGATGCCCGAGAAGGCCCGAATGCGGAGGCTCGGGGCGGTCTTGACCTGCTCGCGCCGGGCGCTCGAGTCTGTTTCCTGGAGGGCGTGCTTGGCGACCAGGGCTGGAGGTGGCGCGCCGACCGTGCGCGTACCGATCGCACCACCGACCACGCCGCCAATCACGCCGCTGGGGACGCCACCCACGGCCGTATCAGCCACACCCTCGGGCAGCGGCAGAGGCTGGGTCACCGTGGTGCTGGGTCCGCCCGCGTGGCGCACCAGGGTGTCCACGGCGACGAAGGAGGTGTGAGCCGTCAGCAGGGAGTAAGCGAGGCCCAGCCGCGTGACCTCGGCCTTGCGGCCTTCGTCCTGCCCGAACTGGTCGTAGTCCGCCAGGGACTGGATGCGTTGGCGGGCCCAGAGCCTCGGCAGAGCGGGATAGCTGCGGTCCTTCACCTTCCCCACGGCGAAGGTCTGGCTCCAGGGACCGGCGCCGCTCATGCCTGACAGCGTGAGAGTGCCCCGCGCCTCGCCCGTCCACTTGCCCAGGCAGACCACAGGCCGGTCCGCCAGGACATCCGGCAGCTGCAGGGGCTCAAAGTCCTGCACCTGGAAGCCGCTCGCGGTGAGCTTGAGGTTGGTGAGCACCGGCGAGGAGACATAGGCCCGGAAGCGCTCGGCCTCGGCGGCGGCCTGCTCGGGCCGGGTGATGACGAAGGCCTCGCCCTGCCCCGCGTGGGCCATCCCTTCGATGAGGTGGCGGTTAACAGCGGTGCCGATGCCGAAGGCAAAGAGGTTGGCGGAGCCGAGGTTCTTGCGGATGAGGTCAAAGACCTGGCCGTCGGCGCTGATGTAGCCGTCCGTGGAGACCACGAAGGTGCGCGAAACGCCAGGCAACCGGGGGAGGCCCAGGGCCTTCCGCAGGGCGCTGGCCAGCTCCGTGCCCCCGCCGCCGCTCTGGGAGCGCACGAAGGCCAGGGCCTGCTTCAGGTTCTCGGGCGTGGCGGGCTGGGAAGACCCGGGAGACCAGAAGGCCGAGCCGCCCTCGAAGACCATTACGTTGAAGAGGTCCTGGGGGCGCAGGCCCTGGATCATCTCCGCCATGAGCACCTTCGACACCTCAATGGGAAAGCCCATCTGGCTGCCGGAGACATCCATTAGGAAGACGTATTCCCGTGGCGGCAGGTCCTTCGGCGCCACGCGCTTCGGCGGCTGAGCCATCAGCAGGAAGGTGTTCCCGCCCGCTCCCTGGTGCAGTAGCAGCCCCGACTGCACCGCCTCGCCTGCCAGCTGGTAATGCACGATGACGTCGCGGTTGCCCCCATGGGCCTCGCCGGGCTCCAGCCGCAGGGTGGCTTCGGCCTTGCCGTCGTAAGCGATGCTGGTCTTGTGCGTGGCGCAGGCCATGCGCTGGATGGGCAGGCCTGCCGAGAGGCGGAGCTCAAAGTCGAAGGTACTGGCGGGGAGCTCCCCGGCGTGGGTGTAGGGATTGGCCACCCAGCCTTCGCCCGTGGCCGCCTCGGTGCCGGGCCGACCCGCATAGCGCGGTCCCACCACCGTGGGATAGACGAAGCAATACTGGCCATCCTGGGGGACCAGCAGCTCCGTGTAGGCCAGCTCTACCCGAATCTCATCCCCCGGCAGGATGTTCGCCACGCTCATCTGGAAGACGTTGGGCCGGTGCTGCTCCAGCAGGGAGGCGCTGCGCCCCTGCTGCCTGGCCCGCTCATAGTCGGCCCGGGCCTGGCCCCGCTCCTTGATCTGGGCCTTGATCACCCGCTCACCGATGGTCATGGTCAGGCCGTGGACAGCGGCGCGGGTGGAGCCCGGGAACACGTAGATGGCCTCCAGGGGCTTCGTACCAGTGTTCCGGTAGACCTGGGTCACCGTCACGTCCGCGATGACACCCGCGATGGCCACCCGGGCCGAGGTTGCCTTCAGCGGCAACTGGTCTAGGGCAGCGTCGTCGCCCTTCACGAAGAAGTAAGGGGAGCCCGTGGCTTCTCCACCTGGGGTCGGCGCCAACCGCCCAGCCAGGGGACGGCTGCGGGTCTGGGCCTCCCCCGGGATGAAGACGGCAAGGCCCGCGCAAGTGGCGAGCAGGGTGGCGAGGGACCGGCGCAGGGACATGAGAGCCTCCGAGGGGCCGCACCGGTATGGCGCGGTTCAGGAGGGAATGTCGCGAGGGCCTGGTTCCTTTCAGGGATCTTTCACGGGGGGATGAATCCGGGCCCGGAAGCCATCCACGGGACCCGTCGCGGGCAGGCTCGCAGGGTCGGCCACGGGCGCGTTCAGCAGGTAGAGGTCCAGCGCGTCCCCGGCCTCAAGGCGGAGGAGGCAGCGCCATTGAGCCACACCGCCCCCGGGGTCCCCGAAGGCTTCCAGCGGCAGTACCTCGGCACCGGCAGGACCTCGCTGGAGGAGCACCGCCCGCACGCCCCGGGGGCCGGTCACCGTCACCAGGGTCGTGCCATCCGGGCGGGATTCCAGGACCCACCGCGGCTGGCTGACTCCTGAGACTGCTTCCGCCAGGTCACGTTTGGCCTTGGCAGGGGGCGGCGCGGACGCGGCCATTGCCCGGGCGCCGCCGATCACACCGCCCACCACGCCACCGATCACGCCCCCGGGCACGCCGCCGGGAACAGCCCTCGCCTGGTCCTGGGCCGCCTCGGTCTTGGGCGACGCATTGACCTGCTTGCTGGCCGACGCCGCGGGCAGGGCCAGTGCGGCTGGCCGGGGGGCCTCGGCCCGCTGGGCCTCCTGCTCCTGGGGGGACGCCTGGACGTTCCGGCGCGCCGCCTCCTCGGGGCTGGTGGCTTGGACGGCCTTCGGTTGGGGTGGCACCGGGGCCGGGGAGGACTTCGGCGCGGCGACAGCAGCCGGGGCCTCCACCGGCTTCGGTGCCGCCTTGGGCGCCTCCTGCAGGGCCGGGACGCGGCCCGCCTCGGGGCTGCGCAGGTAGACGAGCCCGGCAGTGGTGCCCACCAGCAGGCTGGCCGCGGCGGCGAGCAGGCCCGGTCGGCGCCAGAACGGCACGACTTTCGGCGTACCCGGGGCCAGGGCCGACAGCAGCTGGGCCCGGGCCGCGGGGTCCGCCAGCAGCTCGCGCAGGCCTTCCTGGTCGGCCAGGGCATCGAAGAGCTCCTGGTGCTCCAGGGCCGCCGCGAAGAGCTGCCTCTGCTCGGCCTCGGTGAGCGTCCCCGTGGCATGGCCCCCCAGCAGCTGCTCGGCCTCAGATCGGTTCACAATGCCCCCCTTCCGGCGGGACCATCCCAGCTTCCGCCCAGCGCTTCCAGGAGCTGCTTCCGGCAGCGGTGGTCCCAGGTGTAGACGGTGTTGAGGCTGGCAGCGCCCAGGAGTTGCTGAATCTCCGCGAAGGTGCGCCCCTGCAGCTTGAGGCGGAACAACTCCCGGCAGCGCTCACCCATGCGGGCAATGCCGCCCATGAGCCTCGCCAGCAGCTCCTTGCGCTCCAGCACCGCGGCCGGATCCGGCGCGTCCGAAGGCGGCGGGAAGGCGTCCACGTCCACGGCGTCGTAGTCGCCGTGGCGATAGGCCTTGCGGCGGTGGGCGGCCAGCTTGAAGCGCAGGATCTGGAAGGCCAGGGGGACCAAGTCCTCCAGCCGGTGGAGATGCCTGTACTTCTCATGTATCACCACCAACACCTCTTGGGCCAGGTCCTCTGCATGGGCGCCTGCATAACGGGATGCCGCGAAGGCGACGATCCTTTCACGGAGCCGGACCAGGATCCCGGCCCGGTCCCCGGCCTCCTCCTCCACGGACAGGAGCGGCGGGGCAGTGCTCAGGGGGAGGTCGGAGTCCACGGGGGGCCTGGGTGGGTTCCATCCTGCCAGCGAATCCCGGTCCAGCCCACACGCTACACTGGGACCATGTCTGAACGCCTGATCCTGCTCACCAACGACGACGGCCTCTGGTCCCCCGGCATCGCGGCCCTGGCCCGGGTGGCCTCCCGCTTCGGCCGAGTGGTGACTGTGGCGCCGGACCGCAACCGCTCGGCCATCTCCTCGGCCCTGAGCCTGCACAATATCCTGCGCCTGAACGAGGTGGGCCCCGGCCGCTACGCCTGCGACGGCACCCCCGTGGACTGCGTGCTGCTGGGGGTCTGCGAGGTGCTGGACCGCCGCCCGGACTGGGTGCTCTCGGGCATCAACCACGGCTTCAACCTGGGCGAGGACGTGTTCTACTCCGGCACCGTGGGCGCGGCCTTCGAGGGCCGCCTGCAGGGCGCCCGGGCCGCGGCCTTCTCCATCCACCCCGGCGGGAACCTAGCCGAGGGCGAGCCCTGGATCGGCCGCTTTCTGGAGCGCTGGGAGGCCATGGAGCTGCCCGCCAACCGCATCTGGAACGTGAATCTGCCCAAAGGCGAGCCCCGGGGCTTCCGCCTCACGAGCCAGGACAGCCGGGCCTACCACGACCTAGTGGAGCGGCGCGCCGATCCCCGCAGCCTGCCCTACTACTGGATCGGCGGCGACGCGGGCCCCACCTACGCCAAGGGCGCCGGCAGCGACGCCGAGGCCGTCTTCGAGGGCTATGCCAGCGTGACGCCCCTGCGCCTGGACCTGGGTTGCCCCGAGACTCTGGCCCGGCAGGCCGACTTCCATGCCGCCTTCAACGGCTAGGGCGGCCTTCCGCGTCCATGGCTTCGTTCAGGGCGTGGGCTTCCGGCGCTTCGCCCAGCGGTCGGCCCAGGCCCTGGGGCTGGCGGGCTGGGTGCGCAACGACCCGGAGGGCACGGTCTCCGGCGAGGCCGAAGGCTCCGAGGACGCCCTGACGGCCTTCCGCAGCCAGCTCGCGCAGGGACCGGCCTTCGGGGCCGTGGACCGGCTGGACTGGGAGACCCCGGCCGTGCGATCCTCGCTTCCCTTTCCCTTCGAGCTCCGCAGGTAACCATGACCCACGCCAACGCCTTCTCCTCCTATGTTCGGGACGTGCCCGACTTCCCCAAGGCCGGCATCCTGTTCCGCGACATCACCCCACTTCTGGCCAATGCCGCGGTCTTTGGGGAGGCCGTGGCGGCCATGGCTGAGCCGGCGCTGATCCTGGAACCCACCCACGTGCTGGCCCTCGAGTCCCGGGGCTTTATCTTCGGCAGCGCGCTGGCGCAGAAGCTGGGCATCGGCTTCGTGCCTGCCCGCAAGCCCGGCAAGCTGCCCATGGCCACCCACAAGGAGGGCTACGGCCTCGAGTACGGCACGGACGCCCTGGAGATCCACAAGGATGCCTTCAAGCCCGGCGACCGGGTGCTCATCGTGGATGACGTCATGGCCACCGGCGGCACCGCCGCCGCGGCCCAGCGGCTCGTCCGGCTCACGGGCGCCCACCCCGTGGCCCTCACAGTCTTCATCGAGCTGACCTCCCTGCCCGGCCGCGAAAAGGTCGAGGGACTGCCTGTCTTCAGCGTGCTGCGCTACTAGCCGAAGCAGCAGGCCCCCATGAGTCCCCTGATGAAGGCCGTGCTCCTCGCTTGGCTGGTGCTAGGTCCGCTGGGGCTGTGGCTGCGGCGGCGACGACGGAAGAACAGGCCCTGACCTAGGAAAGCAGGTGTCACGCGCCCCCAGTCCAGGGCAGCAGCAGGCTGAAGCGGCTGCCGGACTCCAAGGGCTCGTAGCGGGTATCGCCCTGGTGGTCCTGGGCGATGCGGCGGACGATGGCGAGGCCCAGGCCCGTGCCCTTACGCTTGGTGGAGAAGTAGGGCTCGAAGAGGCGCTCGCGGTCGACCTCGGGCACGCCGCTGCCTGCGTCCTCCACGTCGTAGCGCAGGAAGCCACCCTGGATGGCCAGGGAGAGACTGACCGGACCCTTGCCCTCCACTGCCGCCACGGCGTTGTCCACGTAGTTGATGAGCGCCCGCTTCACCATGTCGCCGTCCCACACCGCGGCCACAGGGGCTTCGGGCAGGCGCAGGTCCCACTGGATTTCGGGGTGGTTCGGGCCGTAGAGCGCCGCTACCTGGCGCAGCAGCTCCCCGGGATCGCAGGGGGCGAACTGGGGGACGGGCAGCCGGGCAAAGCGGGTGAAGCTGTCCACCAGCCGCGACAGGCTGGCCACTTCCGTCAGGATGGTCTCGGCCCCTTCCTGCACGGCGGCGGCGTCAAGCCGGCCGTCGCGGTGGCGGCGCAGCAGGCGCTGGGCCGTGAGCTGGATAGGCGTGAGCGGGTTCTTCACCTCGTGTGCCATGCGCCGGGCCACCTCCTGCCAGGCGGCGCGCTTCTCGGCCTGGGCCAGCAGGGACAGGTCCTCCAGCACCGCCAGCACCCCGCCGCCCTGCAGGGGCTCGAGGATGGCGCGCACGGGCCGGCCCTCGCCCTCACCACCCAGGCGGAACTCCTCCTGCACGCCGCGCCGGGCCTCAAGCACGGCCTGAAGCAGCTCCGGCAGCCGACCCAGGCGCGGCAGGGACGCTACGACCGCCCAGCGGACATCCGTGGGATCGACGGCATCCAGGCCCAGCCAGGTGCGGGCCGCGGCGTTGAAGGTGCGCAGCTCGCCGTCCGGCCGCCAGGTAATGACGCCCACGGGCAGCGCCGCCAGGATCTGGTCCAGGTAGGCTCGCTGCTGCTCGATGCGGCTTGCCTGGGTCTCGATGGCCGCGCGGTTGGTCTTGAGGTCGCGGGTCATGGCATTGAAGGTGCGGGCCAGGAAGGCCAGCTCGTCCTCGCCCA
>CAIMQW010000260.1 GCA_903843705.1 uncultured Holophagaceae bacterium
CCGCCGTGATCTGCGCGAATTCACAAGTGGTCCCTTCGAACGTGAAGCCCTCTCTGACCTTGCAGACATCCAGGGACTTCAGGTCCTCGTGGGGATCGATGACCTCCTGGAGAAACTGCTCCAGGGTGTAGGCCCGCCGGTTCAGGGTCGGCATGGGCAGGGTCCAGGCCCCGAAGAGCTGGGCGATGGCCTTGGCCTCGCAGGGGAAGCCGGATTTCAGGATGGGATCCCAGAGTTCGAGCCCCTGGTTGTCCACCTGCTTCCGCCACTTCAGGTCCATGACGCCGTTCCGGATCTTGGCGTTGTGGCTGCTCCTCTGGCAGAGCAGGTAGGTTTCCTGGATTTCCCGCACGGTTTCGACCTTCACCCCCGCAAGCCGATGGCGCAGCTCCGGAAGGGAGGCCGCGAAGGCTCTCCATTCCCAGCGGGGCAGGACCATGGGTGAGGATTGGAACATAGAGGCTTCCTGGCGGCGTCCTGGAGGGCGCCGGGGGTGGCAGGTTGTGGGGCGGGCAAAGCCCCGGAAGGGCCTTCGTGGGTCCGAAGCCCCTTCCGGTTCGGTGTCAAATGCTTAGAAGTTGTAGGCCACGCGGCAGCAGAGGGCGTTGAACTCCGGGTCCAGGACCTTGGCGAAGCTGGGGCTGTAACCCTTGGAAGCCAGGGCGTTGGCGCTGTTCTTCACCCAGTGGTAGTTCACCATGAAGCGGAGGTTCTTCCGGGCGTAGTAGTTGAGGCCCAGGGTGGTGATCTTCTCTTCGCCGCCCTTGATGGGGTCGATGGCGGTGACGTCGTCCAGGTTCATGTCCTCGTAGCGGACCACGATCTCCCAGGCCCCGGCCTTGCTGGAGGGCGTGGTGCCCTTGAAGATGAAGTCATTGCCCCCGCGGTATTCCTTCTGGCCGTTGATGACGTAGGACACCTGACCGTAGTAGCTGGAGAACTTGTGGTCCTGGGTGCTGGCCAGCTGCTGGGCGGCGGTGGTGGGAATCAGCTTGAGGTTGACGGCATCCCAGATCTGCGTCTGGGTGCCCTTGCGCTTCAGGTTGGCGATCTGGTACTCGCCCAGCCAGGAGAGGGGCCCCCACTGGCCGCCGAATTCCAGGCCGCCGAGCTCGAACTTGTCGACATTGCTGATGGTGGCACTGATCCATTTGGCGCCGTCGACCTTGCCCACAGAAGGACGGGGGCCGACGGAGAAGGTGTTGTCCCGGGGGGCGCCGGCGTTCATGGTGCGGGTGCCGGTGGACGCGGCCAGGTGCACGAGATGGGTGTCGTCCTGGTGGAAGGGCAGGAAGGCGACGCGGCCCGCGTAGCCCCAGCCGCCGTTGTCGATCAGCTTGTAGCCGAGGTCGCTCGCGTCCGCGATGTTGGCGTTGGTGTCGTCCAGGCTCTGGCCGAAGATGGCGCCCTTGACGCTCCAGCGGTCACCCCAGGTGCCGTAGTGCGCGCCGATGCGGCGGGAGAAGTTCCAGCCGTCGAGGAAGGAGCGGTCCATGGTCCAGATGTTCACGTTAGACATCAGGGTGTCGTGGCCAAGGGGGGTCTTAACGTGGCCGAGCTTGAGGCTCTGGTTCTCCCAGCCCGTGTATTCCAGGAACATGTCCTTCATGGCGATCTCGTTGCCGGCGGAGAACTCCAGTTCGGCCTCGCCGTACCACTTGGGGCCCATGTTGAGCTTCCAGCCCACGCGGATGGCCCGCAGGGTGGTGCCGCCGCCCAGGCTGTTGTTGCTGCCGCTGAACCAGGTGCCGTCCAGGAAGACACGGCCGTCCATCTTGTAGCTGAAGCCGCTCACGTCGTTCGGGTCGTCAGCGTCCTTGTCCTTCTTGTCAGCCTTGGGGGCCGTGAGCTTGGCGACCTTCTTTTCGAGGTCGGCGATGCGCTTGGCGGTGTCAGGGCTTTCCTGCGCCATGGCGGGACCAGCCAACAAGGCAAAAGCCAGGGTGGTGATGAGGGATTTCATGGTGGTACTCCTATGAGGGGGGGGAGGGACGCCAGACCCCGCGGGCCGGGCGGTTGACAGGAAAGGGGAGCTACCGGTCGGGAAACCGGTACCGAAAGCTTCTAGCAAGGGGTGGGCCATTCTTTACCAGTAGGTTAATTGTATGAAGTGACGCGACATAGATACTTGTGATCTGCGTCGGATGGCGGTGCTGCGCGGAATCTCGCACGGGCTTTGCGAAGTTCCGCTCGACCCGGCTGCACCGAACCACGGCCCCTTCCCCCAAAAGAGAGCCCCGCGAAGGCGGGGCTCCCGGTTCCTGCCTTGGGTGCTGCGGGGGTCAGGCCTAGCGGACCCGGTTGGTGAGGGGGAAGGTTTCGGTCATGCCCCAGGCGAGGTTCACGCCGGCGGTGTTGGTCTTGTTCCAGAGGCATTCCCGGACGGTGAATTCCTTCTTCACGGGATCGATGGTGATCACCTGGAAGGAGGCCTTGGTGTAGTCCTTCGCCGCGGCGTCCTTGCCCTTCATGGGGGAATCCACCCGGAAGATCGGAATGGACAGCCAATTCTTGTCATTGGCGTTGAAATCGGCGCCGCTCTCGCCGTTCCAGGTGCGGAACTGGTTGAAATTATCGTGGCCGTGGAACCAGGCCACGATGTTGGTGTGGGCCTTCAGGAAGGTCGCGACGGCCGTGACTTCCTTGATGGGCACAGTGTTTGGGCCCAGGGCGGTGGCGGGGGCGATGAGGTCCAGCGGATTGAGCTTGTCCCGGAAGTAGTTATTAAAGCCGCCAGCCCAGGGGAAGTCCGTGCCATTGGAAGCAGGATCGCGGAAGTACTGGCCCGTCTGTTCGGGAGGCGTGTGCATGAACAGCATCACGGGCGTGGTGGTGGGCACGGTGGCGATGTAGGCCGTCATCTTCTCCAGCATCTCGGCGTCCAGCCACATGTTGAGGAAGATGAAGTGGATGCCGCCGACCACTCTGGGTGCGAAGATCTTGTGCTTGTTGTAGTCAAAGGTGGCGGCCGTCAGGGGCGTGGCCGGGTTCATCATGCGGTTGTAGATCTCGATGACGCCGGCAGGGTCCTTGGCGGGGACCATGACATCGGGGCCGCCGAGCGCGTTGCCCAGCTCGTGGTTGCCGACGGTCATGAAGTGGGGGATGGGGGTGCCGGTGTTGTCCTTCAGGGTCAGGCCATCCAGGTAGATGGTCTTGAACTGCCCGAAGCTCACGGTCGCGGAGTTGCCGTTGGAATCGGGAATGGGCACGCTCTTGCTGCCGATGTCGCCGGTCTGGGCGATGAAGTCGAAGTTCCCGAAGGCCACCCCGGCGCCAACGCCGTAGTCGCTGGGGGCGACCGTGGTGGGCAGGACGTTCATGACGTCTCGCATCTTGCCGTTGACGATGAAGGAATCCACGTTGGTCGACCCCTGGAATACCACACCTGCCTTGGTGGCATCCCCGAAGTGGTTATCCGAGTGGAAGATGAACTGGATGGTTGGCACCTGCTTGACCGTGAGGTTGAAGGTCTTGGTGGTCTGGATGGTGCCGTAGTTCAGGGTGGCGGTGAGGGTGACCGGCACGTCGGCGCCGTAGGGGGGACGGTTCACCACGCCCTTGGTGGAGATGTTGTAGGCCTTGCTTGAGTCCCAGGTGATGCTCGAAGCCCCCGCCGCGCCGGCCGTGGGCAGGGTGACGTTCTTGGTGACCGAGGTGGCGGAGTCGCCCGTGGCGTAGCCGACGTCGAGGATGCTGACATCCGCGCTGACGCGATCCGCATCCCCAGCGCCACTGCTGCTGCCGCCGCAGGACACGGCCAGGGCCAGGAGCAGGACCGGGGCCAGGAGGGCTTTCAGGACGTGTCTGGCGACCGAAGGGCGGGATGGATGGGAGAGCTGCATGGCTGACTCCTGCGAAGTGGTAGGTGTGCAAGCCGAAGGCCTGCTGAAGAAAGGGCGTGAAGCGTGAAGAGACTGGAAGGCAGCAAGCTTCGAGCCGTTTTTGACCAGTAGGTTATGAATATTTGTTTGCTTTAGTTAGACGCACGCGTCCAGGCGCGGGTGCGGGGCTGCCTCCGGATTTCCGCACACGCCCGGCGGGATTCCGCACAAGGTCTGCCTTGATCTGTGCGGACCCCCCTGATGGGATCCCAGGCACCTATCGGGTCAGGGGCTGCTGCCGCCGCTCCTCGAAGCTCAGGAGGCCGTTGGGGCCGATCCGCAGGACCCAGTAGAGGTTGAAATCGTAGACGTCGTCCAGGCTGCCTTTGTACCCCAGCGCGTGGGCGAGGGCGCCCACGGTGTCGTGGTGGCCACAGACCACCACGGTCCCCTGCGGGAAACTGCGCAGGATCTCGGCGGCGATGGCGTGGGCCTGCCAGCGCGGCCGGGCATGGATGGGCAGGCCCAGGGCGCGGGCCAGGGGCTGGATGGTCAGCTGGGTCCTCAGGTGCTCTGAGGCGAACAGGGCCACGGGCTTCAGGGGGGCGAGCTCGGCCACGAGGGCCTCGGCCCTGCGCCGGCCATTCAGGGACAGGCCGGCATTGGCGGAATGCCCCACCTTTTCCGCGTGGCGCAGGATGACGACGGTGACCTGGGCCTGGAGGGAGGCCACGCAGAGCAGGAGGAAGAATAGGCGCTTCAACAAAGGATCCTCTTCATACGAACAGGAGGGGGGACTCGGGAGTCCCCCCTCCGCTCAATCTATGCAAATTGATGGCGTGGTTCGGAAACGTTGGGTCATTCCCCGATGTTGCGGGCCCCGGCCCACTTGTACAGTAGCGGATTGCCGTCCTTGTCCAGGGGGCGCTTGTCGGCGTCGGTGACGTAGGCGCAGCTGAAGTCGGTGATGGCATCGCCCAGGAAGCGCAGGGCCTCTTTGCGGCCCTTGGTGGCGAAGGTGGCGTCCTTGGCGCCGAAGCCATCCTTCATGGCGGCCAGGGTGCCGGGGGCCAGCTTCTCGACCTCGTCCAGGCTGCGGCAGGAACCGAGGTTGCTGTCCCAGGCGGCGAGTACCACGCGGGTCTCATCCTTGCCGGCCAGGGTGCGGACGACCAGGCCCACGGGGCGGCCCTTCACGAGGGCGCCGGCGGCTGGCTGCAGGCCCAGGATGTAGGCGACAACTGGATCGCCGCTGCCCCCCTTCTCCTTGGCGAGGATGCTGCGGGGGATCAGGCCGGTGGGCACGGGCTTGACGCCCTTCTTTTCCTTGCCGGGGGCCTGGGCGACAGCGTTGTAGGTGCCGTCCCGGTTCACGGGCTCGGAGGCGACGAGGAACTTCTTGGCCACATCCTTGGCGGGCAGCTGAATGACGCTCTTCGCCGCATCCCCTGCCAGGGCGGAAACGCCCAGCAGGATCGCAAAGGAAAGGCGGAGGGAAAGGGGTTTCGAAAGGTTCATGGTGGAGTCTCCAGGGTGAATGAGGGCCGCGTCAGGACTTCTTCTCTTTGTCCTTGTCCTTCGGCTTGTCCTTGTCTTCCTTCTTGTCCTTGGCGGCCTTGGGGGCGGCGGGGACCGTGGAGGCCATCAGCTCGACGAAAGGACGCTTCTTCTTGGCCGGATCCTCGTAGGTGAGGTTGGGGCTGCGCTCCATCTCCACAGCCACGGGCTTCGCGCCGTACTCGAGGATGTAGCGCACCGGACCCCAGAA
>CAIMQW010000261.1 GCA_903843705.1 uncultured Holophagaceae bacterium
CTCCTTGGTCATCTGGCGGTGCGCATACACCGCGATGACCAAGGAGCCTGCTTTTACCCTTCCGCGCTAGCTGTCTTTATCGACCGGGCTGCCTGGATGACCGTCCCCCGCCGCGCAGCGGCTTCGTTCAACACCCGCCGGGACAGGATCTGGGCATTGGCGAGATGGACATGGATCGGGTGCGTGTCACCCGTCAGGTTGGCAATCTCCCAGACTTCGGTGGCGCCCGCCGCGGGGGTCTCGGTGGCCTCGGAGAGCGGATCGGCCGGATCGAAGTAGGGTCGGGAGAAGTCGCCCGCCTTCGGCGCCACGTTGGTGCCGAGCATCTGGATCAGGCGGCCGCTGGCGTCGTAGGTCTCGTTGAGCGTCAGATGGCGCACGGTGACCCCCTTGCGGGTCGGAATGGGCAGGGGCGCGGTGGTGGCCGTCAGCCAGCTCAGGAGCGGCGCGGGCATGGCGGCCAGCCGACCGGCCAGGGGTGGATCGATCTTGGCGTCAGGGATGCCGGCCATGGGCATGAAGGGCGTGAGCAGCCAGGGGGCGTCTTTTGGAATGGTCCTGCTGTCCGCCTTGACCTCGAAGCGCATGAGGACCGACGTGTCCCCGATTCCGGCGGCATTGGGATAGTCGTTGGTGAAGGCGCCATTGGGGTAAGGGGCTGGGGCATCGTTGTAGAGGATGTAATTCTTGCCGCCCTTGCCGTTGAAGTCCACCACTAGGTCGAAGCGCTCGCCGGTCGCCACGATCAGGCTCCCGCCCGGGGCGGCCGGATCGACATATCGACCCGCCAAGGGATCCACAAAGGTTGTCAGAGGTGCCGAGGGCACGTTCACGGGTCTGGCCAGGAAGCCACCCTCGGTGCCGATCACCGTCCAGTGCGGCCCGGGCTTCTTGAAGTTCGGCTGACCATGGCCGTTGTCCTCATAGAGCTGCAGGTTGAGCACCCGAGCCTGGCAGGCGTTGAGGACCCGGAAGCGGTAGCGCCGGGGATCCACGGTGGCCTTAGGGAAGGCGGCACCGTTGACCAGCATGGTGTCGCCGAAGGCCTCGGCCACGACGGAGGTGGGAGGCAGGGGCTTGGACGGGCTGGGGTCGCGGTCCCATCGGGCCAGGTCGTACTCGTAGGGGTACCAGAGGTTGCCCTTGCCCTGGGCGGAACCCGGGAAGGGCAGCGTGGGAATGTTCGGCGCCTCACCGTTCTGGAAGATCTTGTCCTGGAAGACGAGGGGCAGCTCGCGGCCCCCGTTCTCCACGAAGCCGGGGAGGCCGAAGTCCCGCACCAGGGTGGCTTCGAACTTGTCCCGGATGATGTAGGCGGAGGCGATGCCCGCATAGGCATTGAGGCGCGTGATGCCCATGGCATGGTCGTGGTACCACATGAGGCGGGCGCTGGCCTCGTTCGGGTAGTAGTACTCGGCCTCGTTACCGGCGGCGCCGGGATTCAGGACTGTGTTGTTGATGAGGTTGATGCCCTTGTTGCCGCTGGCATCCCAGAACCCGAACGGGCCGCCGTCACTGAACCAGGGCACCGCACCCCCGTGCAGGTGGGTGGCGGTGCGGTTCTCGGTCACGCTGGGATCAGCCCCCTGGATGCTGCTATCGACCGGGAGGATGTGCTTGGGGGGCAGGTTGTTGCGGAAGGTGATCTGGGTCGGCTTCCCCCGCTGGGCAATGATGATGCCGCCCAGATGCGCCTGCGGAAAGCCGCCAAGGGTCACGGTGGGGTGGTAGCCCCAGAGCGTGGTAGGCGGGAGAGCTGGGTGCAACTTGTCTTTGTACTCATTGATGTCAATGGTGTAGTGGTCAGCTATGACCGTGCCCCCCAGATAGCTCCGGGTGTCGTCCGGAAGGGCCACGGGAATCTGCCCCGGCGCCCGCAGCTCGGTCTTGAACTTGCTGAGCACGGGGCTGGACTGCCAGGTGGACGGGGGAGGTAAGGACTGCGCGACCAGGGTCTGACCCGAGGCCAGCAGGAGCGCGGCCACGCCAAGGAAGGGGAGACCGGTCCGAAGGGTCCGGGAGGAGAGGCGCGGATGCTGCTGATGGAGGGTCATGGTTGGCTCCTGTTGGGGGGATTCAGGGGGCTGCCCTGAGGGGGCGGGAGAGCGCCGAACGTGGGACCGTGGTTCGGCCCGAAGGGTAGAAAATCGGCAGGAGGCTAGATCGAAAAGTCTAGGAATGGAGGCCGGTGGAGTGAATGGGGAGTTCTACTACTTCTCGCCCCCAGAAACCCTCCTCCGCACCTCGGAAACCATGAATTCAAAGAATATAAAAAAAGTTCTTTGGCTGACTGGACCCTGGCGGGAACCCCCCATCCAAGCGGGAGCGGGCCCGTGCTGACGGGAGGCGCTCCGGGAGGCACAATGGAGGATCGGGCCGGAGCCCGGCCTTCCCCCTCCTCTCCTCGCCGGAGTCCCGATGCCCCCTTTCCTGTCTGTGTCCTGCGGTGGCCCTGCGGCCGAGGGCCGTGGGCTGGCTGGTGGGCGAGCCGGGGGCTGGCCCGCATGACTGGTGCCCCCCAGCCAGTCCGCGTGCTCCGGGCCCACACCCGGGACGCCCAGATCCGCCTGTCGGCCCTGGACGCGAGTCCGCTGTGGGACGGCGTGCGGCGCAGCCACCCGCACCTGGACCCGGGCGCCTGCGCCTGCCTCACGGAACTGCTCTGTGCCACGGCGCTGCTGCAGAGCCGCAGCCTCTTCTCGGAGCGCCTCCAGATGCTCATCAAGGGCGCCGGCAAGGCCCGCGCGGTGGTGGCGGACTCCTGGCCCGACGGCACCATCCGGGGCGTCCTGGACTCCGGCGTGCCAGAAGCCGCAGAGTGGGTCCTGGCGCCGGGCGTGCTGAAGGTGATGCGCTCCAACCCCACGGGCCAGCCCTACGTCGGCAACCTGCCCCTGGTGGAAGGAGGCATCCAGGCCCAGACGGAGCACTACCTCCAGAACTCCGAGCAGGTCCAGGCAAGCGTCACCCTCTGGTGCGATCTGGGTACGGGCGAGGCTGGCGGCCTGCTGGTGGAGCCCCTGCCCGACTGCCCCCCGGCCCGCCTGGCGCGGCTCATCCAGGCCCTCGACGGGCTGGAGGTTGTGCCCTTCTGGGAGCGCACCCCGGAGTTCCTCGCCGCCTGGATCGCCCAGGGCCAGGGCTCCGATGAGGTGGCGGTGACGGAGGTCTTTTACCGCTGCCGCTGCTCCCGGGCCACCCTGCTGGACACCCTCAGTGGTTTCTCGGAGGAGCAGAAGGCGGACCTGTTTGTAGAACCCGGTCTCGTGGAGGTCCGCTGCGACTACTGCGGGCAGCGCTATCCCATCGCGCTCGAGGATCTGCGGAAGGGGGACGCCTGATGGCCGGCGTGGACATCGCCGATCGGGGCCGCCCTCTGGGCTCGCCGCTGTCGGTGTGGTTGAACTTCCGCCTGGTGCCCTTCCTTGTGGCGGGCCTGTCCAAGCTCTGGTCCTATACCTTGCGGGTGCGCCACGAAGGCTTCGAGGCCGTGGAGGCCCTCGCCGCTCGGGACGAGCGCTTCATCCTCACCTTCTGGCACCGCCGCCTCTTCATGATGCCCCTGGCCTACCCCTTCCGGCGCCGCAACGCCCTCGGCGAGGATCGGGGCGTGGCCATCCTCTCCAGCGACAGCAAGGACGGGGAGCGCAGCGCCGCCACCTGGCGCTGGTTCGGCATCCATGCCGTGCGCGGCACCGCCAGCGAGGACGGCGCCAAGGCGCTGGTGCGCATGATCCAGGCCGTGCGCAAGGGCTGGGACTTCGGCATCACGCCGGACGGCCCCCGGGGGCCGGTCATGTGCATGAAGCCCGGCACCGTGGCCCTGGCCCGCAAGACCGGCGCCTGGGTGGTGCCCGTGAGCCTCGCTTTCGACCGCTCCTTTGAGCTCAGAACCTGGGACCGCATGGTGATCCCCTTCCCCTTCGCCACCTGCATCGTGCGGTTCGGCACCCCTTATCAGATCGGCCCCAAGGCCGACGACACCGCCGAGAACCTCCGCCTCCAGCAGGAGATGGATACCCTCGAAGCCTGGGCCCAGACGGTGGGCCGTGACTGACCGCAAAGATCTGCCGCAGCTGCTTTCCGCCTTTTCCTTTTTTGTGCTCTTTGTGTTCTTTGGGGTCAATTTTGCGGTTTGATTTTTTCTAGGTGTCCCATGCCCACCAAGCGATCTCCCAAGGCCTCTCTCCCGAATCCGCTACCGAAGTTCGTGGTGACGCGGCCCACGGGCCATCTCGATACGTTCAAGAGCCCCCGCCCAGGGCGGCCCTTCACGGTCACCTTCGAGTCCGACGAGTTCACCTGCCTCTGCCCGCTCACGGGTCAGCCGGACTTCGCCAAGCTGCGGATCACCTATCAGCCCGACCAGCTCTGCGTGGAGTCCAAGTCCCTGAAGCTCTACCTGTGGACTTTCCGGGACCGGGGCGCCTTCCATGAGGACGTCACCAACCAGATCCTCGATGACTTGGTGAAGGCCCTCAGCCCCCGCTGGATTCGCATCGAGGGGGACTTCCTCATCCGTGGTGGCATCCGCACCCTCGTGGCCGCGGAACACGGGGAGCGGCATCCGGTCGGTTGACCATGCAAGCCGTCGTCGCCCTCGGCTCGAACCTCGGCGACCGCCGGGCGCATCTGGCTTCCGGGCTGGCGGCGCTGCGGACCTTGGGCACGGTGGTGCCCTCGCCCCTGGTGATGGAGACCCCGGACGAGTCGGGCACCGGTCCCGCCTACCTCAACACCGTGGCCCTCTTGGTGACCCGCGAGTGCGACCCCTGCCGTCTGCTGGAGTCGCTGCTGCGACTGGAGCTGGTCGCAGGCCGAGACCGTGGCACCGGGAAGAACGCCCCCCGGACCCTGGACCTGGACCTCATCACCACGGATGGCACGCCCGGCACCTGGACCTGGGCGACGCCCGAAGACCTGCAGAGCCTGGGTCCCGAGCTGACCCTCGAACTGCCCCACCCCCGCGCCTTCCACCGTCCCTTCGTCCTCGAACCCTGGCGCGCCCTCTCCAATCCCGGCGAGTGCGGAGGCGTCATTCCAGGGAAGTGAAAAAGATCCAACGCATTGGATCAGTTGCTCTCTGCTAAGGCTGCGTCCAGCGCTCGCACCAGTCGAGGACGGTGTCGTACCAGAGCTTGCTGTTCTGGGGCTTGAGGACGAAGTGGGTCTCGTCGGGGAAGTAGAGCAGCTGGCTGGGCACCCCGCGCACCTGCAGCACGTTGTAGAGCTGGAAGGCCTCGGTGACGGGCACGCGGAAGTCCAGCTCGCCGTGGCTGACCAGGTGGGGCTTTTTGAAGTTGGCCGCGCCGCTGCTGGGGCTCTGGTCGCGCCAGCGGGCCAGGTTTTCAGCGCTCTCCCAGGGCCAGCCCTTGAACTCCCAGCGGGGGAACCAGAGCTCCTCGCTGCCCAGCTGCATGCTCTCGGTGTTGTAGATGCTGGCGTGGCTCACGAAGGCGGCGAAGCGGTCCGCGTGGTGGCCCGCAAGCCAGTTCACGGCATAGCCGCCGTAGCTGCCGCCCGCCGCGATCACCCGCTTGGGGTCGGCGTTGGGGAAGGCATTGAGCACCCCGTCCAGGGTGGTCAAGAGGTCTGTCATGACCGCGCCGTTCCAGTCGCCGCTGATGGCGTCCGTGTAGTCCTGACCGAAGCCCGTGGAGCCCCGGGGGTTGGGCAGCACGGTGAGGAAGCCGCGCCCGGCCCAGGCCTGGGCGTTCCAGCGGGCATGCCAGGCGTCGGCCCAGGCGCCCTGGGGGCCGCCGTGGATGACGAATGCCACGGGATACTTCTTCATGGGGTCGTAGCCCACAGGTTTGACGATGAAGGCGTGGGTCTTGGTGGGCTTGCCGGCCACGGGGACCGTGTCCAGCCACAGGTCCTCGCCCCGGTTGAGCCCCCACTCCCGGGCCTGGGCCTCGTTGTGGGTGGAGGCCCGGGTGGCCAGGCCCGACGTCAGGTCCAGGGTGTAGAGATCCGGAGGCGTCGTGAGGCTGGAGGAGAGCACCACGGCCCGGCCCGCCGCCAGGGCGAAGCCTTCCACGTGCAGGCCCGTGCTGAGGCGCTGCACAGCCTGGCCGTTCCAGCGGTAGAACTCGGTGTGGCCCTGCCGCTCGGCTGTGCCGAGGAGGTCATCCCCCTTCCACTGGAACGCGCCGAAGCTCTGCTCCGCGGCCTGGGTGGTGCGCACCACCTTGCCGCTGGCGCGGTCCAGCACCCACAGCTCCCACTTGTCGGCCTCGAAGCCCGGGCGGCGCTGGGCGCGCCAAGCCAGGTACTTGCCATCCGGCGAGTAGCGCGGCGTGTTGTCCATGGCGGAGTTGTCGGACACCTTCTTCGGGGCGCCGCCCTTCAGGCTGACTTCGTAGATCTCGCCATTGGTGCTGGTGGCCTGGGTCTGGTCGGGATGCGAGTCGAAGGCCAGGGTCTGGCTGTCCGGGGCCCAGTCATACCCGTCCCCGGCGGAGACATCTGCGAAGTTGGGCACGTCCGTGGTGAGGCCGGCGGTGAGATCCCGGGGCGCAGCGCTGCCATCGGCGGGTACCACGAAGAGGTGGCTCACCTGGCGGGCATCCTTCCAGGCGTTCCAGTGCCGGAACATGAGCTTGGTGTAGAGCCGGCCGGTGACCTTGGAGTCCTTCCGGCTCTTGAGGTAGGCCACGTTCTCGGCCTCGTTGCCGCTGGGTACGGTGGTGGAGAGGAAGGCGAGCCACTTGCCATCCGGGCTCCAGGTCTGGCCTTCGGCGCCGCCGCTCAGGTGGGTGAGCTGCCGCTTGGTCTTGGTGGCTAGGTCCACGAGCCATACCTGACCTTCGGCCTGGTAGGCGAGACGCTTGCCATCGGGGCTGAACCGTGGCCGGGACTGGCTGCCGCCGCCCAGATCCAGCTCCCGGGCCAAACTACCCGACGCCTTGAACCAGATGCGGGTCTCGGTGCGGTTGGCCTGGAAGTCCACGGTGCCGACCTGATAGGCCAGGTCCCCCGCGAGGGACAGCTGAGGATCGGCGACCCGCTTCACCCGGAAGAGGTCTTCCACTTGGAGCGGGCGCGCGGCGAACAGGGCCACAGAGGCCGCGAAGAGAAGGGCGATGCGCATGGGGACTCCGGGGGCGCGCTCAGCGGGCGGCGGCGAGGGCCGAGGGGGCCTTGCGGGGCAGCAGCTGTTTCTTCTTGAGCAGGGTGTCGGCCTCAGCCATCACGTCCAGGGCCTTGAGGATCACGGGGTCCTTCTCGCAGCGCACCTTGAAGCCCGCCTCGACGCCAAAGGCCACGTTCTGCATCTCGATGGACAGCTGCTCCTGGATGGTGGCGGCATTGGTCTCCCAGTCCTTGTCCGGGAGGGTGAGCTTCTGTTCCAGGGCCCAGGCGCGGAACCGGGCCAGGACCGCGTCGTCGGCATGTTGGCCGGGCTTGATGCCGAAGTGTTCCTTCTCGTGGACGGCGAAGCGGAAGAGGGCCGTCTGCCGGTACTGAAGGTTGGCCATGAAGTCGTTGAGCCTCGGTACGGACACGGTGTAGTCGGGGTTGATCCCGCCGCCGCCATAGACCGTGCGGCCCAGGTCCGTCTTGAAGGCGGGGCCCTGGGGCTTGGTGTCCTTCTCGTCCTCGGGGTTGTAGTAGTCGTCGAGGCCGTGGGTGTAGTCGCGCTGGATGCTGCGGCCCGAGGGGGTGTAGTAGCGGGCGGTGGTCAGGGCCAGGCCCCGGGACCGGTTGATGGTGAGGACACTCTGGACCAGGCCCTTGCCCCAGCTGGTCTGGCCCACGACGAGTCCGCGGTCATGGTCCTGCACGGCGCCGGTGACGATCTCGCTGGCGCTGGCGGAACCGCGGTTGATGAGGACGACCAGGGGAAAGGGATCGAGCTGGGTGCCCTTGTTGGTGCGGGTCTGGTTCTCTTCGCGGCCATCCCGGCCCTTCTGGCTGACGATGACCTGGTCCGGTCCCAGCAGCTGGCGGCAGATGCCGATGGCTGCGTCCAGGACACCGCCGCCGTTGCCGCGCAGGTCCAGGAGAAGCTGCTTCATGCCCTGCTTCTTGAGGTTGGCGACGGCCTTCTCGAACTCCTCGGAGGTGGTCTCGCCGAAGTCCTTGATGAGGATCAGGCCCGTGGTGGGGTTCAGCATGAAGCTGTAGTAGACGCTGTTGGTGGGCACCTCGGCTCGGGTGATGGAGAAGCGCAGCAGCTCGGCCATGCCGGCCCGCTGGATGGCCAGCTCGACCAGGGTGCCCTTCTCGCCGCGCAGCTTCTGCAGGGCGCCGTTGCTGGTCATGCCGTCGGTGCTGGTGCCGTCGATCTCCTTGATGATGTCGCCGGAGCGCACGCCCAGGCGCTCCGCGGGGCCGCCCTTCATGGGGCTGATGATGGCGATGCCCTGGTCGTGCTGCTGGATGATGGCGCCGATGCCGAAGAAGGAGCCCTTCTGCTCCTCGCGCATCAGGCGGAACTCACTCTCATCCATGTAGTTCGAGTGGGGGTCGAGGGTGTGCAGCATACCCTGGATGGTGGCGTGGGTGAGCTGCCGGGGCGCTGGGGGTTCCGGGGTCTGCTTCTGGAGCAGGTCCATGACCTCGGTCAGGGTGTCCAGGCTGCGCTGACGGCCGCTATCGCTGGCCCTGGCCAGCAGGGGGCCCGCCACGGCCACGGTGGCCAGCAGCAGCATCCACATCCAGTTGCGCTTCACGAAACGGGCCATGAGACTCCTCGAGTCCTACAAGGATACGCCCGGGGTGCCCCGGGGGCGAGGCGAGTCCTTGTTAAAACCCCTCAAGAATGGTCCGGGCGGCGGGGGCCATGCGCTCCTGGGTGGCCCGGGTGGTGAGGATGATGGCCTCGAACTGGTGATAGGCGCTTTCCAGATCATCATTCATGACGAGGTAGTCGTAGGCCGGGTAGCGCTCCATCTCGTGGCGGGCGTGCTCCATGCGGATGCGAATCTGCTCGTCCGAGTCCTTGCCGCGGCTGCGGAGGCGGTTCTCCAGGGAGGCCGCCGAGGGGGGCAGGATGAAGATCATGCGGGCGTCGGGGATGGCCTGCCGCAGGTTCCGGGCGCCGGTGGTCTCGATGTCGAGCAGCACGTCCCGGCCTGTGGCCAACACGCCGTTCAGCCAGTCCTTGCCGGTGCCGTAGCGGTGCCCATAGACCTGCACCCACTCCACGAAGCCGCCCTCTCGCACCATGGCGTCGAAGCGCGCGTCGTCGATGTAGAAGTAGTCCCGCCCGTCCACCTCGCCGGGTCGCGGCTTCCGGGTGGTGAAGGAGATGGAGAAGATCAGGTCCGGCACGGTCCGCACCAGCCGCTGGGTGAGGGTGGACTTGCCGGCCCCCGAAGGCGCCGAGACCACGAACACGTTTCCTCGATGGTCGATCAAGGTGCCTCCCTTTTCCACTTTAACGGAAGCCGGTAGGGGCCGGGACCTCCGGGGAGAGTGGCGGTCTACTGAAACTCCTCAGGCTCTGGTGGCGGCGGGGGTGGGGTCTGCTTGAAGATGGCCGAAGCGCTGCGCCGCCCGTCCATGACGATATGGACCGGTGCCTCCACGCGGGTGTGCACCAGGCTGCCGGAGCGCCAGACCTCGGGCTGCTGCCGGAGCCAGTCCCAGTCCAGCCGGGCGGTCCCCCGGGGGTAGGGCACGGTGAAGTAGCCGATGTTCAGGGAGGTCACGTTGTGGAAGAAGTGCGATCCCAGCGAGGCGTCAGCCTGGAAGTTCTCCATGGCGTACTCCACGATCACCTGGGCGCAGGAGATCATGGACCAGGCAATGGGAATGCCCAGGTGGCGGTCGGTGCTGCCCCAGCGGCCGGGTCCCAGCAGCACGTACTTGCCCCCATGGGTTCGGAATGTGTCATTGAGCTTTTCCAACTCGGCGGCCAGGGCTGTGGTCTCAAACTTGTCGAAGGCCTCGGGATCCACCCAGACGATGTCCCGCAGGCCTTCGACCACCCCGTTGCCCACACAGCGCTCGGAGAAGAGGAACAGGTTCTCGGGGTCGAGGTCCCCGGACACGAGATTCACCTCGACGTTGTCGATGAGCTGATGCTTAATCTGCAAAAGATTGAAGGTCGGCTTGCCGTTCTCGGGATCCTTGTCGAGGTTGATGGCGAACTCGATCTCCACCGGGGTCTCCATGGCCTCGCGGATCAGCTCGAGCAGGTGCTGGAGCACCTTTGGCAGGGGAAACTGGTCGTACTTGAGGATGTTGCGGAAGTTCACAATGCGCGGTCCCGGGTGGTCCAGGCCGTCGCGGATGCGGTCGTCGTTGGCGTCCCACACGGAGGCGCAGTGCCACAGGGCGCCGTCCTTCTCTGCCTGGGCGATGTCCAGGCTCACCAGGGTGGTGTCCTCGCCCGCGTAGAGGTCCACGGCGGGCCGGCTCATGTCCAGGGCGTAGAACTGCTTCTGGGTGGTGCGCAGCTGTTCCTTGGGCGTCAGGATGTCCATCTCGGGGTAGGGCGGCGCGAAGCGGAAGGCCTTGCCGCCCTCGACCACGTACTTCCCGAGGCCTACGGCGATGTTGGCGATCCCATCCTGAGGCTGGGTGTAGGCCACGGGGGAGTAGTTGAAGGACTGGGCCACGCCCGAGATGTGCGGATAGAAGTGATCGCCGAAGCGCCGGCCTGAGACATCCTGGATGAGGATGGCCATCTGCTCTTCCTCGATCTTGTAGTCGATGGCCTGGAAGTAGGCGCGGGAGGCCTTCGAGTAGACCGATGCGTAGACCAGCTTGATGGCCTCCGTGAGCTGGGCCTCGCGCACGCCGGGGTCGGGGTCGTTGTTGGGCAGGAAGAAGGTGCTGTAGAGGCCCGCGAAGGGATGCGAGAGGGCGTCTTCGAGCAGGCCCGAGGAGCGCACAGCCAGGGGCACCTTGGCGTGCTTGGCCAGGAAGAGGCGCAGCTTGGCCGTGAGCTCCGGCGACAGCGAGCCCATGAGGAAGCGCCGCTTGATGGCGTCGTCGTCCACGTCGTGCTGGAGCATCGCCCGCAGACCGTGGCGGGTGATGAAGGAGTTGAACTCCTCGGTCCCGATGATCGCGGAGCGGGGGATGCGGATGTTCGCCTCGGGGACCAGGTTCTCCAGGTCCATCCGGGAGAGCAGGGAGTGGATGAAGGCCACGCCACGGCCCTTGCCGCCCATGGAGCCCGGGGCCAGACGCAGGATGTTGGGCTCGTCCCGGGGGGTGGTTTCAGTGAGGGGCAGCACCTTGCCCAGGGTCTTCATGCGCTGCACGTACTCGCCCACGTTGATCAGGAACGAGCGCAAATCCTCCGGATCCTGGTAGTCGGTGATGCGGAACTTCGACAGCACCTTGGCCACCTGGACCTCGCCGCGGGCCATGATCCAGGCGGAGAAGTGGTTGCGGGAGGCGTGGTAGACCAGTGACTCGGAAGGGACCGTCCGGAGCTTGGCCTGGAGGTCCAACATGTTCGAGGCGCGGTCGATCTCCATGCCCGCCTCGTCCCGGAAGATGAAGTCACCGAAGCCCAGGCTCACGTGGAAGAAGTTCGAGAGCTCCGCGCCGAGCGTGTAGGAGTTCTTGTTGAGGAAGCCGCTCTGGATGGCCGTGGCCCAGGACTCCTTGAATGGATCCGAGGACTGCAGCAAGGTGGGCAGGTAGGGGTTGCGGTCCTTCACTGCCTTGATGAGCTTGATGCCCGCCTCCCGGTCCATCACGCCGTCCTTCGGGAACTTGCGGTCCGAGATGACGCAGAGCAGGAAATCTTGGTAGCGGTCGCTGAAGGCGATGGCCTCCTCGTAGGTGGTGGCCAGGATCACCTTGGGGCGGACCCGCATGGAGAGGGTGCGCGTCATGCCATCCAGGCTCTGTTCCTTGGCCTGCCGCGTGGTCTGCTTGAGAATCTCGGCGTAGAGGATGGGCAGATACCGCGAGTAGTAGCGGATGCTGTCCTCCACTAGGAGGATCACCCGGGTGAGGCCGACGGCCGTGTCGTTCTCGACGTTGGCCCGGTCCTCCATGAACTTGACCATGGCCATGAAGATCTCGGGGTTGCCGTTCCACACGAAGATCTGGTCGTAGTGGCGCAGCAGTTCCACGCGGCGCCGATCCATGGCGCCCACCTCCACGTTGTCGTTGAGCAGCAGGTAGATCGGCACCTGGGGCCCGGACTTCCGCAGGGCCTTGGAGAACTCCACGTGGCCGCCCTGGCCCAGGCGGCTCATGACGATGATCATGTCGAAGTGGCGGGCGGCGCACTTTTTAAGGGCCTCCTCCACAGTGGAGACGTTGGTCACCCGAGGCGGGTTGCTCATGTTCAGCTGGTAGTAGCCGTCGAAGAGGATCTCCGTCAGGAGCCCGTCCTGCTCCAGCGTGAAGGCGTCGAAAGCCGGCGCCACCAGCAGGATCTCGCGGGTGCGGAGGGGCATAAGGTCGTGGAAGACCTCTTTGTCCGAGGCGTACTTCCGAAAGATCTCGTTGAACTCGCGATTGATCACGGGGGGCCTCAGCTGTTACGAAGTTTACTTCCCCGGGCACGAAAAGAGGGCCGCATGCGGCCCTCTTTTCGTGCCTTGAGGAAAAGCTGGAGCGGTTACACCAATCCCTGATCGATCATGGAGTCGGCGACCTTGAGGAAGCCGGCGATGTTGGCGCCGTTCACGTAGTTGCCGGGGGTACCGAAGCGGTCCGCAGCGGAGACGCAGGACTGGTGGATGTTGATCATGATCTGGTGCAGGCGGGCGTCCACTTCTTGGGCGGTCCAGCCCAGGCGCATGGAGTTCTGGGACATCTCGAGACCGGAGGTGGCCACGCCACCGGCGTTGGAGGCCTTGCCGGGCGCGTAGAGGATCTTGTCCGTGTTGGCCTGGAAGAACTCCACGGCATCCAGGGTGCTGGGCATGTTGGCGCCCTCGACCACGGCCTTGCAGCCGCTGGCCAGCAAGCCCTTGGCCTCGTCCAGGTTGAGCTCGTTCTGGATGGCGCAGGGCAGGGCCACGTCCACCACCTGCTCCCAGGGGCGCTTGCCCGCAAGGATCTGGGCGGTCTTGAACTTCTGGGCGAAGGGAGCCACAGACATGCGGTCCGTGCGGAGCATCTCTTCCATGTAGGCGATCTTCTCGCCGGAGATGCCGTCAGCGTCGTAGATGTAGCCGTCGGGACCGGAGATGGTGACCACCTTGGCGCCCAACTGGGTGGCCTTGGTGACCGCGCCCCAGGCCACGTTGCCGAAGCCGGAGACGGCGACCTTCTTGCCCTGGAAGCTGTCGCCCTTGAGCTTCAGCATCTCCTCGGCGAAGTAGACGACGCCGAAGCCTGTGGCTTCCGGCCGCACGAGGCTGCCGCCCCAGTACTGGCCCTTGCCCGTGAGCACGCCGGTGAACTCATTGGCCAGCTTCTTGTACATCCCGAACAGGTAGCCGACCTCGCGGCCGCCCACGCCGATGTCGCCGGCGGGCACGTCGGTGTTGGGACCGATGTGGCGGAACAGCTCCATCATGAAGGCCTGGCAGAAGCGCATCACTTCCGCGTCGGACTTGCCGTTGGGATCGAAGTTGGAGCCGCCTTTGCCGCCGCCCATGGGCAGGCCGGTGAGGCTGTTCTTGAAGATCTGCTCGAAGCCCAGGAACTTCAGGGTGTCGAGGGTGACGTTGGGGTGGAAGCGAATGCCCCCCTTGTAGGGGCCGATGGCGCTGTTGAACTGAACGCGCCAGCCTGGATTGATGCGGATCATGCCCTTGTCGTCCACCCAGGGCACCCGGAAGCCGATGACCCGCTCGGGCTCCACCACCCGCTCCAGGATGGCGTGCTTCTTGTACTTCGGCTCCTTCTCGAGGACCGGGTCCAGGGAGTGCAGGATCTCGGTGGCGGCCTGGATGAAGAGGCTCTCCCAGGGCGCCTTCTTCTTCATGCCTTCGAGGACTTCATTGACGTACTGGCTCATGGGTTCTCCAGGTGGATGGGGTTTGAGAAAGAGGGGCGGAAGCCCGGATGGCAACTGCGGTCGAGAAAGGGTCGCCGGGGAGCCCGTCCCGGGGCTGCGGCAGTATGCTTCAAGGGCCGGAAACAGGACGACATGACTCTAGCTCCAGCAGCCCGCTTGGGCACTGCTGGACCCTCAAGAGGTGACCTGAAGCACTAAATTTCCGGCATTCCCGCGAAAAGCGCAGAAGAGCATTTACAGACTGTCAAGGCCTCAGGCGCCCCAGCCGGTCTGCGATGTCATCGCGGAACCGCGCCAGGAAGCCCAGGGCGAAGGCCCCTGGATCGAGGGCCTCGTCCTGCAGCAGCGGGGTCAGGTCCATGGCGAAGGTCAGGCCCGTGGTGGCGTCCAGGCCATGGCTGGCGTGGTAGGTGGCGTGGGCCTTGCGCCGGCCGAGGGTGGCCAGATCGTAGCGCTTGCCTCCGGCGATCTGGCTGTCGAACACGGCGAGCAGCGCCGCCTGCAGGTCCTCGCGAGGGCTCACGTCCAGGGCCACCTTGTCCCCGTCCGGGAGCCAGTCGAGGTCGCGCCAGACCTCACAGCCCAGGAGGCGCGCCGGTCGCTGGGCCGGGGGCAGACTGCGGAGGGCGGCGATGACCCGGAGGGCCACGGCCACATGGGTGTCGTGCTTGTCGGTGAGGTTGTGGGTGTAGACCACCGCGGGGCGGGCCGCCGCCAGGAGCGCCGCGAGGTCGGTCACGGGCCGGGTGTCCGCTCCCTTCACGGCGGCGCTGGGGTAGTCCAGCTGGACGCAGGCGCCGAACTGCCCGAGTCGGGCCGCGGCCCGCTGCTCTTCGCGCCGGATGCCCTTCATCTGGTCATCGGTGCAGTTCCGGTAGCGGCCGTCTCGGGCGGAGCCGCCGCCGTCCGTCACCACCGTGCCCAGGAACCAGGCATCGTCGCGCTGATAGCAGGCCTCGATGCCGTGGAAGGCCATGATCTCCAGGTCGTCCTGGTGGGCCCCGACGGCCAGGTGCGTGGTGCGGGCCAGGGCCGCCGCGGGCTCCAGGGCGTCGGGGATGAAGAGGTCAGCGGTGGGGAGCTGGAAGCGCATGCCTAACCTTAATGCAGGGGCGGCAGGCTGGCCGCCGCGATGCTCTGGCCGACCCGGCGGCTGTGCTCATCTGGCAGCTGGATCCGCAGGTGAGCCCGCTCTGGGAACTCGCGCCGGAGGACGTCCAGGGCGCCGCCCAGGAGCAGGCCACCGCCACGGCCGCTGGTGCAGCGCCCGAGGAGCAGCAGATGGCGGATCTCGTAGAAGTCTGCGTAGTGGGCGATGGCATAGCCCAGGTAGACGCCCATGGTCTCCCAGATCTGCCGCGCCCCGGCGTGGCCGGCCTCCAGCAGGTCCTGGACGGCCTTCAGGCGCTCGGCGTCGGGCACCCCCACTGGCAGCTCGATGCCCGCGGCCGGGGCCAGGCGGAACACGCACTGCTGGCTGAAGTAGAGCGCCCCGGCGCCGCGGTCGCCGCTCCACTCGTCCAGGGGCGCCTCAGGGCTGTAGTCCACGGGGGCGAAGGCCAGCTCGTTCAGCCAGCCCAGCAGGTTGCCTTCGGTGTTCACGTAGCCCGCGGCCTCGCTGGACCCCAGGGCGATGCCCAGGACTCCGTTCTCGCCCAGGCTCATGGCCCCGGCCAGGGCCGTGACATCCCCATCGTTGGCCACCTCCATGGGGACCCCCAGCTCCGCCCGGATGCGCAGGAAGACGTCCCGGATCTCGCCGTAGCGCTCCTTGGGAATGCCCCGGAAGAGGCTGGCGATGCGCACCTGGTTGTTCACCAGGATGCCGGCCGAGCTGCCGCCGATGGCGTCCACTCGGGGCAGGTGGCGGGCGGCGCTGCGCAGGGCCTGCATGATCTCGCTGTAGTGGTAGGCCGGGTCTGCATGCAGGCGGGGCGACCAGACCACCTCCTCGCTGAAGACGGCCTCGCCGTCAATTACCGCGCTGACCTTGCGGTCCGAGGCGCCCAGGTCGAACCCGATGCGGCAGCCCTCCAGGTGGCGACCCAGAGGTTGGCCGAGCTCCTGCGCCGGAGGCACCTCTGCCGGCGTGCAGGCCAGGACCTCGAAGGGCTGGCCGTAGACGTCCTCGCCCATGAACTGGCAGTCGAAGGCCCGGGCTCCGCCGGGTGAGTAGACCGCGCGCAGGTGGTCGGCGAGGGCGGCGGGGCCGCCCACGTAGGTGCGGCAGCCCCCCCGCTGCCACAGCAGGAACTTGAAGATCCGCTCGACGTAGGGCAGGTTGGCTGCAAACCGGGGATGCCCCTGCGGAAAGACCACGGTCTCGAAGCGCGAAATCGCACCGTCCGGGCGCTCCAGCCCCAGCACCAGGGGCACGGCCCCGGCAGCCACCGCCTCCGCCACAAAGGCGCGGTTGGCCAGGACCGGCGGGCGAAACCCGGGGTCCAGGGGGGGCGGCGTGGCGGGACTCACCAGGTGGAAGGTGGCACCCATGGAGAGGCTCCTGAGGAGGGGGACGGGGCGGATCGGACCAGGCTGATTATGGGGCCGGAGCCAGAAGGGCCGATACTGGGCCCATGAAGCGGTTCGAATTCCACCTCGACATCTCCGCCGAGCGCTACCTGGACTACTACCGGGGAAATGTCCAGCAGGCCATCGGGCGCAGCACCGGCGGCGAGACAGTGCAGTTCCCGGCCTCTCTGCTGAAAGCTTTCATCACTCCCTCAGGCATCCATGGCGACTTCGTCCTCACCTGCGACGACCAGCACCGCGGGGCACGGCTGCAGCGGCTGGGGCCCTGAGCAGGCTCAGCGGAGCGAGCTGACGGGCACATTGGCGTGGCCAAGCAGGCGGTAGAGGCGGGGCAGGTGGCTCAGTGTGCGGGGTTCCCGGTTCAGGCCCTTCCAGGGGATGCTCTTGCTGCTGCGGGCGTGGACCACGGCGATCTTCTTCTTCACCTCGAGCACCAGGATCTCGTGGTGCTCGAAGCGGGGATCCTTCAGAACCCAGACCTGCCCAGCCTGAATGATGCGCGCCTCGGCGGGGAGGCCCTGCCAGGTGACGAGGTCCTTGAGCTCCCGAGCCTGGGCCAGCTCAGCGGCATGGACCTTCTTGGCCGCATGCCGGGCCCGGCGGTCCTCCAGCGCCTGCTGGGCCTCTTCCCGCAGCTTCTGCTGAGTCTCGCGGTGCTTCAGCCGAAAGGGCTCCTCCGCCCACTTCTGAGCCGAGCCCGGAGTTCGGAAGGGCCCCTTGATGCCTTCGAAGTCCTGGCGGGAGGCCCACCAGCCCTTCTTGCCCTTCCAGTAGGCCGCCTTTCTGCCCCACTGGAAGATACTGGCCCCGGCTTGGACCCACTTCGCCGTGAAGGGTGTTCTCGCCATGGTTTCCTCCCAAAGGGCCGGATGCTCCTCCATTGTCAGGCAAGTTCATGGATTCCTGCACCTTGAATTGTGCCTGGGGCCGGCTGGTCCACTCGACACCCAATGTCCACCACGGGGCCTGACAATCCTGGACCCGGAGGTGTTTCGTGTGCCCTGCCAGCCCGCTGCCCCTGACCCAACACGCTCGCGTCCGCATGGACGGCCGGCGCATTTCCGCTGCGGCGGTGGACGCCGTTATTGCCCACGGCCGCACCGCCTGGATCCGCGGAGCCCAGATCTTCGCCCTAGGCCACCGGGAGGTCGAGCGCGCCGCCCGTCGCGGCCTGGACCTGCGGTCTTTCGCGGGCCTCCAGGTGGTCTGCGCCCCCGATGGCGACGTGCTCACGGTCTACCGGAACCATGACTTTCGGGGGCTGCGTCGGGCAGCTTGATGGTATTCGTTTTTAATTCGCCTATAGCTTCCTGTTTTTCAATAATTTGAGAGCTTGAATTGGACATCAATTGTCGTATCACAAGACGGATAGTGGCAGGGTGAATCCCTTCACGCTGGAGTCCCGATGAACCCTCTGAATGTCATCCTCACCCCCCTGCGCAAGGGCGCGCCCCGCAGCGGGCGGGTGGCGGTGGACCTGCTGCTGCGGGTGCAGGCGCCGGAGCTGCCTGCCGAGGCCGTGGCGCCCCGCGCGCCGCTCCACCTGGCGGTGGTGCTGGACCGCTCGGGCTCCATGAGCGGCCAGCCCCTGGTCGAGGCCCGGCGCTGCGCGGCGGCCATCGCAGGCCGTCTGGCCAGCGGGGACCGGCTGGCCCTGGTGGCCTATGACCACCGCGCCACCCTGGTTCAGCCCTGCCGCCCGGTGCAGGATCTGGTCGCCTTCGAGTCCCTGGTCAACGCCATCGAGCCCGGCGGCTATACGGACCTCTATGCGGGCTGGGCCACCGGGGTCGAGGCCCTGCGCAAGGTGCACCGCCCCGGGGTGGTGAGCCGGGTGCTGCTCCTCTCCGACGGTCAGGCCAACCAGGGCATCACCGATCCGGACATGCTGGCTTCCGCCTCCCGCAACGCCGCTGAAACCGGTATCAGCACCTCCACCTATGGGCTCGGGGAGGGCTTTGAGGAGAACCTCATGACCGCCATGGCCCAGCAGGGCGCCGGCCGCTCCTACTATGGCGAGACCGCCGAGGACCTCCTGGATCCCTTCATGGAGGAGTTCGACCTGCTGAGCAGCCTAGTGGCCCGCCGACTCCAGGTCGGGGTGGAGGTTCCCCGGGGGTGGACCGTCCGCCAGCTGAACCACTATCCGGAGCTCGCCCCCGGCTGCTGGCGGCTGCCAGACCTCGCGGCGAAGGCTGAGGCCTGGGCCGTCTTCCACCTGGAAGGCCCCCTCCCGGAGGGCTATTCCGGCGACACCCTGCTGCTGGGGACCTTCACCCTGCAGTGGGACGACCCCAAGGGGCAGGGCTCGGGCCCCCGTCTGGTGCCGGCCCGCCTGCCGGTGCTGAGTGATGCGGCCTACCAGGCCCTGCCCGAGGATCCTCTGGTGGCCACCCGACTCCTGGAGCTGCGGGTCGGGGACCTGCAGGAGCAGGCCCACCGGGCGGCCCTGAACGATGACTGGGACGAAGTCCGCCGGCTGCTGGACCAGATGAAGTCCATGGCCGCGGAGAACCCCTGGACCCTGGAGATCGTGGCTGCCCTCGAGGAGCTGATGCGGCGGGGCGAGCGGGACACCACCACCAAAGAACTCCGCTTCGGCTCCTCCGCCATCCGGTATCGGCTTACTTCCCTGAACGAAGAGGCCGAGTGCCAGCCGACTGCCTCCTACACCCGGCGCAAGCCTCGTCAGGGGAAGGGCGGACCCCTCGGTTCGGACACGCCGGGGAAGCCGACCTGAGCCGGAGCCGGAAGGGTGCAGGGTGAGGCTGGGACTTCTTGCCTGGTCCCCTCCTTCGTTCAGGTTCATCCGGGATTTCAGGGAAGGCACCAAGACACGCCAACCCCGCCCTCTGTGTAGGCTCCGCACGCTCAGGGGAAAGCAACCACTCTCGCAGAGAAAAGACGAGGGGAGCGGAGTGGCGCTGAGGTCTTTGGCATACCCACTGTTCTCTGCGAACCTCAGCCATCTCTGCAGCCTCAGCGAGAGTTTTTGCCCTTTCCTCGAGACCTGGGAGTCCATGAAGGGTTGCCATTCCCAGAAGCCCGGAAGAACCTTTTTCGGGCATTCTTGAGCCGTGCGTCCCCAACGCATCCCCCAGGAGGATCAACCCATGGTCAAGATTCTGGTGCTCCACGGCGCAGGCATGAACATGCGGGGCAAGGTCCAGGTGGACCTCTTCGGCCCCCTGCAACTGCCGGACTACGACCGGATGATCCGGGAGTACGCCCAGGACCTAGGCGTTGAGGTGGAGATCTTCCACTCCAACGTCGAGGGCGAGGTGATCAACCGGATCTATGCGGCCCACGAGCAGGGCTTCGACGGCGCCATCTTCAACCCGGCCATGTTCGCCATGGGCTACCCCGCGCTGGTCGCCGCCCTCTCCCAGGTGGCCTTCCCCACCATCGAAGTCCATATCTCGAACCCGCTCCGCCGCGGTCCCGCCAGCCAGACCTCCGCCGTCAGTCTGGGCGTCATCGCCGGCTTCGGCCTCGCCGGCTATGCCCTGGCCCTGCGGGGGCTGCGGGATCACCTCGCAGCGAGCCGGTAGCGCCCGAGCAACGCCGGACTATTTCCGGCGGGCCTTCGGGGCGGCCGCCGCGTCAGCTCGGCAGCGGCGCTCCACCTCGTCCAGCTCGGCGAGGGTGACCTCGATGTCGTGGCGACGCTGCTCCAGCTCCGCCCGGCGGGCCGCGATGCGGTCCAGCAGGTAGCGCAGTTGCCCGGCCTCGCCCGGCGGCTGGTCATACATGTCCACGATCCGGCGGATCTGCCCGAGGTCGAAGCCAAGCCGCTTGCCTCGCAGCACGAGCTCCAACCGGACCCGGTCCCGGGGGTGGAAGATGCGCTGGGTGCCCCGCCGCTCCGGCGTGATCAGTCCCTGGTCCTCATAAAAGCGGATGGTGCGGTGCGTTACCCCAAAGTCCAGGGCGATCTCGGCGATGGTCCAGGTGCGATCGGTGCTGGACATGGGTTCTCCCAGGGGGGGTGGTCGCCGGAGGGCGCAAAAGGATTCTTACACATTTTTGCTTGACGTTTACGTAAAGGGAAATCAATCTTGAAACATTCCATTCCTCCCCGCCTTGCAGTCCCCCGTCGCCCCTTTCTCCCCAGGAGTGCCCCATGGACGTCACGCTGCCCGATCACGTTGAAGCCCTGCGCCAGGAAGTGCGCAAGTTCGCCGAAAAGGAGATCCGGCCCCACGTCATGGAATGGGACGAGGCCAAGACCTTCCCCATGGCCGTGGTGAAGCAGCTGGGTGAGATGGGGATGATGGGCGTCATCTTCCCCGAGCAGTACGGTGGTGCCGGCATGGGCTACCAGGAATATGCCGTGGTGGTCGAGGAGCTCTCCCGGGTGGATGGCTCCGTAGGCATCACCGTGGCCGCCCACAACAGCCTCTGCTCCAACCACATCTACTGCATGGGCGACGAGCGCCAGAAGCAGGCTTACCTCAAGCCCCTCGCCAGCGGCAAGGCCATTGGCGCCTGGGGCCTCACCGAGCCAGGTTCGGGCAGCGACGCAGGCTCACTGCGCACCGTCGCCAAGAAGGAAGGCTCCCACTACATCCTGAACGGCAACAAGACGTTCATCACGCATGCCACCGTGGGCGACATCTTCGTGGTCATGGCCCGAACCCGGCCGCCCCAGCCCGGCCACAGCAGCGCCGACGGCATCAGTGCCTTCGTCCTGGAGAAGGGCATGAACGGCTTCCGGGCCGGCAAGCAGGAGAACAAGCTGGGCCTCCGCGCCAGCGATACCTCGGAGCTGATCCTCGAGGACGTGCGGGTGCCTGAGGCCAACCTGCTTGGCGAGGACGGCGTGGGCTTCAAGCAGGCCATGAAGACCCTGGACGGTGGCCGCATCAGCATCGCGGCCCTGGGGCTGGGCATGGCCCAGGGCGCCTTCGAGGAGGCCGTGCGCTACAGCAAGATCCGGCAGACCTTCGGCAAGGCCCTCTCAGGCCACCAGGGCATCCAGTTCAAGCTGGCGGACATGGGCACCGAGATCGAAGCCGCCCGCCTGCTCATCTACCGGGCCGCGGGCCTGAAGGACGCGGGCCTGCCCTACGCCAAAGCCGCCAGCATGGCCAAGCTCTTCAGCTCCGAGGTGGCCTGCCGCGTGGCGGATGAGGCCGTGCAGATCCTGGGTGGCTATGGCTACATCAAGGACTACCCTGTGGAGAAGTACTACCGGGACGTGAAACTCTGCACCATTGGCGAAGGCACCAGCGAGATTCAGCGCACGGTCATCGCCCGCTACCTGCTCGCCGAATACTGAGGTCTGAGCATGCCCCTGATCCACAGCCACATCCGCACCTCTTCGGAGGAGTTCCGCGCCAACCGGGACCAGAACCTGGCCCTGTGCCAGGAGCTCGAAGCGCTCAAGGCCACCCTGCGGCAGGGGGGCGGCGAGAAGGCCCAGGCGCGCCACGCCAGCCAGGGCAAGGTCTTCGTGCGGGACCGGATCGCGGCCCTCTGCGATCCGGGCACGCCCTTCCTTGAGACCGGGATGCTGGCGGCCACGGATGTCTACGGGGACGCGGTGCCCGCCGCGGGCGTGGTGACTGGCGTTGGCATGGTGCAGGGCCGGGCGTGCATGATTGTCGCCAACGACGCCACGGTGAAGGGCGGCACCTACTACCCCCTGACCGTGAAGAAGCACCTCCGCGCCCAGGAGATCGCCCTGGAGAACGAGCTGCCCTGCCTCTACCTGGTGGACAGCGGCGGCGCCTTCCTGCCCCTGCAGGCGGAGGTCTTCCCGGACAAGGAGCACTTCGGCCGCATCTTCTTCAACCAGGCCCGACTCTCGGCCGCGGGCATCCCCCAGCTCAGCGCCGTCATGGGCAGCTGCACGGCGGGCGGAGCCTACGTCCCCGCCATGAGCGACCAGGCCATCCTCGTGAAGGGCACCGGCACCATCTTCCTGGGGGGCCCACCTCTGGTGAAGGCCGCCACCGGTGAGGAAGTCAGCGCCGAGGACCTGGGCGGCGCCCGCGTCCACACCGAGATCAGTGGC
>CAIMQW010000262.1 GCA_903843705.1 uncultured Holophagaceae bacterium
ACATCGATCATCACCGCCTGGAGCAGGTTGTTGTAATCATGGGCCATGCCGCCGGCCAGGACCCCCAGTGCCACCTCATGCTGAGTCTGGACCAGGGCCAGTTTCTCCCTTTCCATGGCCGTCCGTTCCGAGGCCACCCGCAACTCATGCGCGCAGTGGAGCAGCGCGGCCTCCAGGTGGACGGCGCGCAGGGGCTTCGGGAGGAAGCAACTCACGCCAATTTCAAGACACCGGAGAAGAACTTGGGTCTGTTCGCGGGTTGTGGTGAGGATCACAGGAAGACTGGGGGCCTCTGCCCGGATGGCTTCGATCAGAGCCAGGCTGTGGGATTCCAGCCCGAACAGGTCGCACACGAGGATGTCGGGCCGCTCGCCCAGGAAGACCTCGAAGCCCACAGCCTGGTCCGCGGCGAAGCAGAGGCGCCCCACCAGGGGTTTGAAAAACTGCGCTACCAAGTTTGGGGTCCAGGGTTGGTCCCCCACATAGAGCACGGTCAATCCAGAGAGATATCGCTGATCCGCTTGATTCGAGGGCATGGCCGAACTCCGGCAAGGATGGGGTTGGCGGGAGCCCTGCCCGCCCGGAAGAGAAAGACCAGCTCCATTGGGGCGCTCCTCAGCAGAGGAAGGGCTGTCAGAAACATTATTCAAGTCTCATGCCGGGGTTGGCTGGCCCTGCAAGCACTCGTCCCCATGGAGTTAGGTTTCCCTGGCGGCAGGCAACGGCCAGCTTGCTCCTGGAATCTGGTACTGCTTTCGCGATTCAGGACGGGCGGCCTACCTGGAACTCTGGGCGAGCCTGACGCGAACCTCCTGAGCAGCATCGAGACCTGAAGCCAGGGAAAAGATGCACACCCGGCCTCGTCGTGCTTAGTCCAGATACGGTTCAAGGCGCACCTCTTGGAGCAAGGGAGGAATACGATGATTGGCTCGCCGCACGGGGAATCATGGGCTTCTGCCCTAGATGTTCAGGCGATGGAGTCCCTGTGCCTGGCATCAGGTCCATCCTTCGCAATTCGGGCTAGGGGCACGCCGTAGCCCTTCAGCTTCGTGTAGAGGGTGTTCCGGTGGATGCCAAGGGCTATCGCGGCCGGGTCAACCTTGAAGCCCATCGCCTCCATGACCCGGAGAATGTATCTGCGCTCCACCTCCTCTAGGGTGAGCCCCGTGGCCTCCAGGAGGGCCTCTGGGCCATTCATGGTTCTGGCTCGGCTCCCACCCAGGCTGAAGTCCTCGGCCTCGAGGACGGGTCCCCGGCGGGTGAGGATGGCCGCTTCCAGGGCATTGTGCAGCTCCCGGAGGTTCCCCGGCCAGTCGTGGCTGCGGAGGCGGTGTTCGGCTCCGCTTGAGAGCTGGAGCGGCCCCACCTCCCACCGCGCGGCAATCTGGGTCAGGATGAGCCGTGCCAGCATCAGGATGTCCTCTCGGCGATTCCTGAGCGCCGGCAGAGTCAGCTGGATCGTGCTGATCCGGTAGTAGAGATCCTCCCGAAAATGTCCGGACGGCAGCAGCTCCTCCAGGTTCTGGTGGGTGGCCCCGATCAGGCCGAAGCTCACGGAGCGGCTGCGAGTGTCGCCCAGGCGGTGGAAGGTCTTCTCCTCAATGGCCTTCAGGATCTTGGCCTGCACGTGCAGGTCCAGGTCCGCGATCTCGTCGAGGAAGAGGGTCCCCCGGTCCGCCAGCTCGATCATGCCGACCTTGGGTGCCGAGGCCCCAGTGAAGGCCCCCTTCTCGTGGCCGAAGAGCTCGCTCTCCAGGAGTTCCCGACTTAGGCCTGCACAGTTCATCTCAACGAAGGCGTGCTCGCGGCGGCGGGTCTGCTGGTGGATCCACCTCGCCAGGACGGTCTTGCCAGTGCCCGTCTCTCCGTAGAGGAGCACAGGGACCGATACCGCCAGGAGCTTCCTGACCCGGGTCTCCAGTGCCCGGATGGCTGGGCTGACCCCATAGAAGGGATTGAGGCTCGGCTTGGGCTCCAGGTGGGCGGGCGCACGGGCGACCAAGTGCAGGTGGGCCTGCTCCAGGGTGCGCTCGCAGAGTGCCAGCAGCGCCATCGGATCCACGGGTTTCACGAGGAACTGGTCCGCCCCTTCCTTGACGAGAGACACCGCCAGCTCGATGGAAGAGGAACTGGTGATGATGATGGGGGGAAGCGTCTCGCCCCGCTTGATGCAGCGCAGAACGTCTGAGGCGGTGCCATCCGGGAGCTGGTAGTCCAACAGGATGATCTCGGGCCGGAACCTCAGCAAGGCTTCGAGAGCCATGGCCACCGAGGCCGCACACTCGACTTGATAGGGCCTGCCTTGGAAGATCCTGCAGAGGAAGCGGGACTGGGCAGGCTCATCTTCAACGATCAGGACCTTCGTCAAGTGCCTCGGCTCTGGGAGGCCCAGGCTGGCGGCGACGACCCCGCCCCTTTGGTTCTCAGGCTCAGCGGGTGATCTCTCGGTCGTCAGCATGCCAGCCTCAGCGTCGCGAGGTAGCGTCGCAGGTCCTTCACGCTCATGGGCTTGGGCACCAGGGTGACATTCGCATGGGTCGCGGCAAGATCCATGGCGGCCTGATCAATCAGGCCCGTCGAGATCAGGATCGGGAGGCTGGGCCGCAGCGCGCGGAGGCGCTGCAGGGTCATTGCGCCGCCCATGACGGGCATGTTCATGTCGAGGATGACCGCATCGGGTTCGTAGCCGGCTTCAAGCTTGGCCAGAGCTTCTTCGCCATTCAGGGCGTGTTCCGAGCTGTGACCCAGCATCTTGAGCGTCCGGGACATGACCTGCTGCAGCACCACGTCATCGTCCACCACCATGATCTTGAGGCTGAGGTTGTCCGCTTTCTCCGCTGGGCCGGCGCCGTTCTCGGCGACTCGGCCCCTTGGGATGGACGTTGGGAACCGCAGCGACACGCAGGTCCCCTGGTCCAGTTCGCTTTGGATTTCCATTTGCCCGTGGTGGGACCTGACGGTGGCATAGGCCATTGGCAGCCACATGCCTAAACCCTTTCCCTTGGTCGTGAAGAGGGGCGTCAGAGCCTTCCCGCTGATCTCCTCGCTCATCCCGGTCCCCGTATCCTCCACCTGGGCTTCGACCCAGCCGGTGACTGTGTTGCGGGTCCGGATGGAAAGGGTTCCTGGGCCAGGCATGGCCTCAAGGGCATTGTTCACCAGATCCTCAAGCAGAGAGGCCAAGGCACCCAGGTCGCCGGCGATGGGTTGCAGGTCAGCAGCCAGGCCCAAGTCTGCGCGGACACGACCAGTCAAGGTCGGGTCCCGAAGGGACTGGATACAGTGCTGGACCACAATGTTCAGGTCGACGTCCTCCTGTTCGAGGAAGCGCTGGTTGGCGAAGTTGCATAGGCTCCAGGTCAATTCCCGACCCTTGTCGCAGGCCTTCACGATGGTCTTGAAGGCGGGGTGGGCCGAGCTGTCCGGGGGCTGGATTTCCATATGGGCTGAGGCAAGAGCGAGGATCACGCACAACAGGTCGTTCATTTGGTCGGCGACTTCGCCCGCCAGGATTCTTAGGCTCTCCATCTTCTGGTCTTGATAGGACAGGGCGGCCAGGCGCTTTCGTTCGGTGTTGTCGGCACGGGTCCCGACCATGACCAGCGGCTTGCCGTCAGGTGCTCGCAGGAGGACGCGGCCACGGTCATGCACCCAGAGCCAGCGGCCGTCCTTGTGCTTCATCCGGCACTCAAAGTCGTAGTAGGGAGTCTCACCCGCGAAGTGCCGCTCGAGGAGTCTGTTGGATTGTTTCAGGTCCTCTGGATGGCAGAGTCCTTCCCAGGTCTTGATGCTGACGGGGGCCAACTCAGCAAGCGAATAACCCAGGCACTGGGCCCACTGCTCATTGAAGACCGCCTGCCCCGTCGGTATGTTCCATTCCCAGGTGCCAAGCTGGCTGCTTTCGAGGATACGCTCCATCCGCCGCAGGCCTTCGAGACCTTCCGGAGGGGGATCCGGGACAACTTGGGTTAACCTGCGGAATGATCGGTTTTGTCTGTTCAAGACATGCATGGAAGCTCCTGGTGAGAACAAATGGTTCTTAATCGGCGAAGAGTGGTTCCTCCCAGAGCGAAGTTCCCGCAGGCGTCGCTCGCAGCCGCTGCACTCGACGCGCTGCAGCTCTGGCCCAGCCGGGCGGCTGAGGTCGGCTCACCTGGGCCAGGGCGCTAGGCGGCCGGGAGACCATCGGGCACAAGGGTTTTCACATGGCCGGCAGCAGCCCCCCCGCCTACTTGGAGGTGCTCCATGATGCCCATGAGGAAGGCCTCGGCCATGGGGCCATGGGCAAGCCAACGGTTGAGGATCCCTTTGCGGCCGGATTGGTAGATGTGTGTGCTGCCCCCCGTCAGCGCCATGGGACCGCTGAGGTCGGAGGACAGGAAGCGCACGGCTGCTGGCACTTTCAGCAGGTCTTTGATGCGCTTCTCGGCGCCCGTCGGTTCCTCGATGGTGGTGCCCAGCCAGACGTTTGTCGGGGCCTCGCCATCCAGCCAGTCCTGGAGCCAGGCAACGAAGTGGTGGCCGTTCGCACTGGGCCGCAAGGACTGCTCAGCCCGGGCCTGACTGTGAGCCGTCTCTAGCAGGCCCAGGATGGTGTCCGGCCGGCTGGTCTTGATCATCCAGGCTAGACGCGGCGTCTCGCGCATGGTCTCCAGGGCAGCCCGACGGGGTCCGTCGAGTTCCCGCAGATCCTCCCAGAACTCGCTCATGGAGTTGGTGAAGATCCTGAATTTTTGATCCTCCGCCACGGCCATGGCCTCGTAGCAGAGGGCCTGGGCCTTCGCCCCCACGACGCAAAGGCCCCGGGGGCTCCGGTATTGACCGTCCTCAGAGCAAGTGGCACAGGAGTCGGTGGACTTCAGGCAGGTGCGCCAGAAGTCCACAGAGTAGGCCTTAGGGTTGGTGCTCGAAGGTTCAGACATGGCGACCTCAGCGGAAAGCAGTGTCCCCACAAAGTCGGCCTTCAGCCTCAAGAGGCAATTAAGCGATTTTACCTAGATGACACTCACTATTACTGCTAAGTCGTTTTATTCTTTTCTTATCCATTTTCTACCTATCGGCATTTTACGGACTCCCCCCGCCAAGAAGTAGGGTTTCCCCCCTCACCCAAAATGGACAGAGCTTAAAGCCAGCGCTTGACCTTTCTGCTTGCATCTCAGTGGCCTTCAAGGTCACGGTGAGATGGGTATGTCCCTGCCAGTGGATGAATCAGACACGCGCTGCAATCACGACTGGTATGAAACGAGCGGAATGAACGACCAGGAAAGAGCGGCCAAAGCGTTGCGCAGCAGGGCGGAGTCGGCTGTCCTCAGCAGCCCCGCCAGAGCCCCCGACAGCGTCGATTCTCTCTTGCCTGTGGAGATGCTCCGGGTGCTGCACGAGTTGCGGGTGCACCTGGTCGAATTGGAAATGCAGAATGAAGAGCTTCGCCAGACGCAACAGGAGATTGAAGCCTCACATGCACGCTACTTCCATCTCTATGAGTTTGCGCCGGTAGGCTATTGCACCCTCAGCGAGCAGGGAGTCATCCTGCAGGCCAACCTCCACCTGAGATCCATGCTGGGCATGAGCCAGGAGACGCTGCTCAGGCGGCCGCTCTCCCAGTTCATCCACCCCGAGGATGCAAACGAATATGAACTTCCTGATTACCAACCATCCTCAGCCTCAACGTCCAAGGTGGAGGTGAGCGCAACCAACCATTCGACAGTGGGTTGGGGAGATTGGACAGGATATGTCGGTCTTCTAGACCGAGCCTTGGGTGCCTTTCGGGGTGACCAAGGA
>CAIMQW010000263.1 GCA_903843705.1 uncultured Holophagaceae bacterium
AAAGAGATATCCTGTGGGGTCTGCCGCTATCAAGACTGGAGTCCACCATGTCGAATGCACCGCTTGTAGGCTTGATAATGGGTTCCCGCTCGGACTGGGAGACCATGGAGCACACGGCGGCGACGCTGGAGGAGCTTGGCATCCCCTTCGAGGCCGAGGTGGTGAGCGCCCACCGCACGCCGGACAAGCTCTTCAGCTACTGCGAGCAGGCTGAGGGCCGGGGGCTGCGCGTCCTCATCGCCGGGGCCGGCGGCGCGGCCCACCTGCCGGGCATGGCCGCCGCCAAGACGCCCCTGCCCGTCCTGGGCGTGCCCGTCCAGAGCAAGGCCCTGAGCGGCATGGACTCCCTGCTGTCCATTGTGCAGATGCCCGCGGGCATCCCCGTGGGCACCATGGCCATCGGCAAGGCCGGGGCCGTGAACGCGGCCCTCTTCGCCGCGGCCATCCTCGCGGGCACCGACGACGCCCTCCGCGCCCGCCTCCGCGCCTACCGCGAGGCCCAGACCCGAAACGTGCTGCTGAACGATCGGCTGCCCTGAGGGGGCTGTCGGCTGTCAGCTGTCAGCTCTCAGTGAAAGAAGGCGCCGACGAGCCGAGCTGGCGGCCCCGCATGAGCAACTGTGGGAGTGCCCGCCGTTGACTCCTGATGGCTCCCAGCCACAGCCGCCTGGCTGCCCGCTGAAGCATCCGAGCCCTTGATGGCCGACAGCTGAGAGCTGAGAGCCGACAGCCTAGTCCGACCTCTCCCATCCTGCCCCAGCTACACTCAAGCCATGTCCGAGACCGGCTTCACCCTCCCCCGCCCTGCCCAGCTCCGCCGCTTCGGGATGGTGCTCTACCCCGCGGGGCTGCGCATGCAGCAGGCGCTGGCCCGGGAGGTGGGCGAGAAGGATCTGCCGGATCAGTTGATCATCCTGGAGCACGATCCTGTGTTCACCCTGGGCCGCAACGCGACCCCGGCGGACATCCACATGAGCGAAGACTTCCTGGCGACCCAGGGCGTCAGCGTCCACCGCACGGACCGCGGGGGCGAGGTCACCTACCACGGCCCGGGCCAGATCGTGGCCTACCCCATCTGCAACCTGCGCGGCGGCCGCGAGGACGTGGGCCGGCTGGTGCGCGGCCTGGAAGAGGCCATGATCCGCACCGCCGCGGACTTCGGCGTGGTGGCGGACCGCCTGCCCGGCGCGCCCGGCATCTGGGTGGACACGCCCCGCGGACCCGAGAAGCTGGGGGCCATCGGCCTCCACCTCAGCCGCTGGATCAGCACCCACGGCATCGCCTTCAACGTCCGCCCCAACCTCGACCACTTCCGCTGGATCACGCCCTGCGGCTTCACGGACAAGGGCGTCTGCAGCCTCGCCTCGCTGCTCGGGGACGGCGCGCCCACCTGGGAGGAGGCCGCGGACTTCCTGCAGGGCCACCTGATCCACTACCTCGCCCTGGACCTCCAGCCCGTCCGGCCCCCCACCCGCAGCGTGTCCGCCCTCACCTGGCGCCGGGGCGTCGCGGGTCCCGAGATCCTCATGATGCTGCGGGTGCCGGAGCACGGCTTCTGGTGGCAGAGCGTCACCGGCATGATGGAGCCCGGCGAGACGCCCGAGGAGACCGCCCACCGCGAGCTGCAGGAGGAGACAGGTCTGCGGGGCAGCCTGCGCTCCCTGGACTTCGCCCACACCTTCTGGGTGGACCCCGCCATCCTCGGCTTCCCCGAGGGCGAGCCCCGCTTCAACACCGAGATCTGCTTCGCCATGGAAGTCTCCAGGGACGCCGAGGTGGTTCTGGCCCCGGACGAGCACACCGAGTATCTCTGGTGCAGCCTCGACGAAGCCCACGAGCGCATGCGCTGGGAGGGCTCCAAAGCCGCCCTGGCCCGCCTCCGCCGCGTCCTGGGCGCCTGAGATCAAGCGAGCACACAGGTTTGCAATAGAACTTCAACAGGGATAAGAGCGGATGAAGGGCAGCCCATCCCCTTCATCCGCTCTTATCCCTGTTGCTGTTTTCTTGCGACCGTTGAGGAGGTCAAGACGGGCTGTCAGTGACCCCCGCCGCCCTGTTGGGCAACCTCCAGGGCCTCCTTCCATGACCGGCGCCTGGGGGTCCTGCCCGCCCCGAGGCGACGCCAGATTGTGATGTCCGTCCCTGACCTGCGGGCGGTCCATGCTCGGCCCACTTGCTAAGCTGAACCCAACCCTGGAGCGCCCATGTTCCCCACGTTCACCGAGGACCAGACCACCATCCGCGAGGCCGCGCGGGACTTCGCGATGTCCGAGATCGACCCCGGCGCCGCGGCCCGGGACGCCAGCAGCGAGTTTGCCGGAGACATCATCCGGCAGCTCGGCGAGATGGGCTTCATGGGCATGGTTGTGCCCGAGGCCTACGGTGGCGCCGGCGTGGACTTCCTGAGCTACATCCTGGCCCTGGAGCAGGTGGCCTATGCCGATGCCTCCGTGGCCGTGGCCATGAGTGTGAACAACTCCGTGGCCTGCGCGCCGATCCTCGCCTTCGGCACCGAGGCCCAGAAGCAGAAGTACCTCCGACCCCTGGCCAGCGGCGAGGAACTGGGCGGTTTCATGCTCACGGAGCCCGACGCCGGCTCCGACGCCACCGCCCTGAAGACCCGCGCCACCCGCGTGGACGGAGGCTGGCGGCTCAACGGCGCCAAGGCCTGGATCACCAACGGCGGCGTCGGCCGCTATTTCATCACCATGGCCCGCACCGATCCCGACTCCGCCAAGAAGGGCATCAGCGCCTTCATCCTGGACGCGGACCAGCCCGGCGTGGTCATGGGCCGCCCCGAGCACAAGATGGGCCTGCGCTCCAGCCGCACCGTGATGGTGGCCCTGGAGGACGCCTTCGTGCCCGACGACGCCCTGCTGGGCAACCTCGGCGACGGCCTCAAGGTGGCCTTCGGCGGCCTCGACGGTGGCCGCATCGGCATCGCCGCCCAGGCCCTGGGCATCGCCCAGCGCGCCATGGACGAGAGCATCACCTACGCCAAGGCCCGCATCTCCTTCGGCAAGCCCATCGGCGAGCACCAGATGATCCAGACCTAC
>CAIMQW010000264.1 GCA_903843705.1 uncultured Holophagaceae bacterium
ACAAGGAACTGCAGGACATCATCGCCATCCTCGGCATGGATGAGCTGAGCGACGACGACAAGCTCATCGTGGCCCGCGCCCGCAAGATCCAGCGCTTCCTCAGCCAGCCCTTCTTCGTGGCCGAGCAGTTCACGGGCATGGCCGGCAAGTATGTGAAGCTCGAGGACAGCATCAAGGGCTTCAGCGAGATATGCGACGGCAAGTGGGACCACCTGCCCGAGCAGGCCTTCTACCTCGTCGGCACCATCGAGGAAGCCGTCGAGAAGGCCGAGAAGTTAGCGGCAGTCTAGTTTTGCTCTTCCCTTGCTCGGAATCCGCTCAGCGGATTCCGAGTCTTTAAAAGAGATTGCCATGTCCCTGACCATCAAACTGGAAGTGGTGACCCCGGAACGGCCGGTCTTTTCGGCTGAAGTGGCCGAGGTGCAGTTCCCCACGGCCTCCTGCGGCTACTACGGCATCCTGCCTGGCCACACGCCGGTCATGACGGAAGTGGGTGACGGCCTCCTCTACTACATCCTGGATGGCCAGAAGCACTGGCTCACGGTCTTTGGCGGCTTCGCCGAGGTGGGCCCCGAGCGCGTCATGGTCCTGGCCCGGGAGAGCGAGACCATGGACATGATCGACCTGGAGCGTGCCGAGGCCTCCCGCCAGCGCGCCCTGAAGCTGCTCAAGGAAGCCCAGACCGAGCACGACATGGCCCTCGCCCAGGCCAAGCTGGATGCCAGCCTCATCCGCCTCCAGGCCGCCGGCCATCCCGCAGGCCACGGCTACTGATCCCTGGTTCCGGCGGCCCCGATCTAAGGTGCCGCTGCTGGAATTTGCTAGGACCACCTCTGCGGAGTCCAGCGTGCCCGATCTGCCCGTTCTGGATCCCCAGCCCCTCCGCGACCTCCTGGGAATCGGGGCCACGGAGGGGCTGGTCCAGGAGCTGATAGTGCTCTACCAGGAGGACATCCCCGGTAGGGTCGCCCTGCTCCAGAAGGCCATCCAAGGCGGGGACTCCCGGCGCACCATGGCCGAGGCCCACGGCCTGAAGGGCGCGCTGGGGAACCTTGGCCTGCTGCGGTTCGCCGGGCTTGTTGAGGAGATCGAGACCCAGGCCCGGGAAGGCAAGATGGAGGCGGCGCTGCCCCTGGGCGAGGGCCTGCTCAGGGCCTATGAGGCTGGCCTGGGCGCGCTGGTGGCGACCTTCGAACCCAGCTGAGCGGTACGGCAGGGCTCTACCAGGTCAGGCGCTCGTCCTGGGCCAGCAGGCTGATCCGGTCATCCTGGAGGGCCAGCAGCTGCGGCAGCATGGTGGCCCGGTCGCCTGGCGTCAGGTGGTAGACCCGCACGGGGATCCGCGGGCGCAGCTTCTGCAACTCCACCCCGAGCTTGGCGGGCGTCAGGTGCTTGGAGGCCTCCGCGAGCCAGGCCTGCTCATTGGGGAAGCTGGCTTCGGTGATGATGAGCCGGAGGTTCGGCGTGGCATTGGCCACCTCCCAGATCCGGTCCGTCTCGGCGGTGTCGCTGGTGAAGAGGAAAGCATCCTTGCCGTCATCGACCTTGTAGCCCACGCAGGGCACCAGGTGGTTCACCCGGATGGGCGTGATGTGGAGGCCGCAGACGTGGTAGGTCTGCTCGTCCTGGATCTCCGTGTAGCGGATGGTGGGGTCGTTGGGGCTCGGGATCACGCTGAAGTCGGGCCAGAGCTCGTCGTTAAAGAGGTGGCGGCGCAGGGCGTCGAGGGTCTCGGGGAGGGCGTGGATCTCCACAGCCTCATGGGTGCGGCCGAAGATGTTCTTGGTGAAGAAGGGCAGGGTGCAGATGTGGTCCAGGTGCGAGTGGCTCAGGAAGACGTGTTGGATCCGCACCTGCTCGTCCACGGTCAGCGCGGCGGTGATGGAGCCCGCATCGATGGCCACACAGCTGTTCACGAGCAGTCCCGTCAGACGCTCGCCGTCGGCCTCACCCCCGCTGCAGCCCAGGATCCGGAGTTCCATCATTCCTCGGTGAAAGAATCTCCATCATACGTAAAAGGGGCGCCCGGAGCGCCCCTTTCCAGCGGAAGGCTGCTGCTCAGAAGCGGATGCCGCCGTAGACGCCGATCTGAACCTGGGGTGCCAGGGCCTCGGAGAGGTCCTTGGTGGTGCTGGCGGAGTCCTTCTTGGACAGCGGCGCGGCCACCTCCACCACAAAGAAGGGACTGACAACCGGGGTGGGGATGCTGAAGCCGATGTTGACCTTGGCCCAGGGCCGGCCCGTGGTGGTATCCCCGCCGCCGGCTCCCAAGATAGGGGCACCGAGCAAATTGGAACGCCAGCTGAGCTTCTCGGAGCGGTATTCAACCCCCGCGCCGACGTTCACCAGCAGCTTCCAGTTCACCATGGCGCCCGCGGCCCAGTACTGGTTGTCGAGCTCGCCAACCTTACCGCTGCCGAAGTTGAGGTCGCCGGTGGTCTTGTTGTGCCAGGTGGCGTTCAGCTGCAGGGCCGCGACCTTCAGGTCCAGCACATCAACACCTCCCCGGAGGCCGAAGCCAGTGGGGCTCACAGCGTCGTAGCTCTTGCCGCTCAGGGCCTGCGCTTTGCCGAACTGCTTATCGAGGAGCAGTCCGAACTCACCGGCGGAAAGAGGCAGGGTGGCCAGGATGGAAAGGAACAGCAGCTTGTTGCGCATGGTGACCCCCACTTGGACGAATACTGCATCATCGTCCCTGGATGCCGTCCGGTCAACCACCTTTGGGTGTAGGAAGCGCAAGGCCCCGCAGTTTGCTAATCTCATTCCATGAGGGCCCACCTGCGTTTTCTGCTCCTGGATGAATTCGACCCCGATACGGGTGAGCTCGCCCTCCGCTTGGCCTTCCAGCCAGGTCCCGAGCCAGGCCTTGAGCTGATCCGGCTCCGGTTGCACCTGGGGCGTCAGGGCAATGCCCTGGAGCCCCTCATCCGTGAGCTTCGGACCCATGTCCAGATGCCGATGCCGCCCCTCTGGGAGAATGGTCTCAAGACCGTCATCCATGCCATCGAGGGAGAGCTGGCGGGCCCCGAGGGTCGGAGTGCCTTGCGCTATCTCTGGGTGCGCACGCAGATTCTGCATCCGACGGAGGTCACTCGGTCCACCCCCAACCACTCTGTGGCCCGACAGGTGGAGATCCTCCGGGACTGGGCCCACCGGCTCGATCAGGAGGGCCAGGCGGTCCGGTCGGCGGAGCTCCTGGACCGCCTGTTGCTGCTGGCCCCCAAGGATGTGACGAGCCTGGCTTACCTCACCAGCTTCTTCCGGGCGCAGGGTATGGCTGAGGAGATGGCCTCCGTGGCGGAGCGCTGGATCCGGATTGAGCCGCAGCGGGTCGAAGCCCGGCTGTGGCAGGGGGAGGCCCTGCTGAGGATGGGCCGGGCCCAGGAAGCCCGGGCTGCCTTCGAGGAGGTCCTGAAGCTCCACCCCGTGCACCTGCTGGCCCACATGGGCATTGCTCAGGCCCTGAGCCTGCTGGGCGGGAATCCCTTCCCCCACCTCGATGCCGCCCAGGAGCTGGACCCTGCGGCCACGGCCTCCGTGCTGCGCGAGACCTTCGACTACCGGCTGCAGGCCTGTCCCCCTGGTGACCGGGAGCATGACCTGGAGGATCTCCCCGGCGTCCTTGGCGTATCCGGGGCCGAGATTCAGGACTACCTCGACTACCTCGGGCTGCCGCAGGCAGGACCGGGCGGGACCGTCCGCGAGGCCGAGCTGGCCCGCTGGGTGAGCGTCATGAACCGCTATGCCCTGCTGCCCTCGGGCCTGAACTGGTCCGCCCCCACGCCCAGGCATCTGCCTGAGTTGGTGTGAGGTTAGCTGTCGGCTGTCAGCTCTCATCTGTCAGGGAAAGAGCGGCTTGCTTGGGGTCGATGGGCCGCTCCGGGTCTGGTGGCCGATAGCCGATAGCCGATAGCCGACAGCTGATCACCCCTCCGCCCTCTGCGATGATGAACCAGCCCCGGAGTTCCCATGTCTGCCCTGCTGAGCACCAGCCTGCCCTTTCCCATCTTCCGCCGGGGCAAGGTTCGGGACGTCTATGACCTGGGCAACAGGCTGCTGATCGTGGCAACGGACCGGATCAGTGCCTTCGACTGCATCATGCCCGACGGCATCCCGGACAAGGGACGGATCCTCACGGCGGTGGCGGCCTACTGGTTCCAGGCCACGGAGGATCTGGTACCCAACCACTTCCGCGGCCAGGCCCAGTGGCCCGCCGAGCTCGATGCCTACCGCGAGGTGCTGGCTGGCCGAGCTGTGGTCGTGGAGAAGACCCGCCCCCTGCCTGTGGAGTGCGTAGTGCGGGGCTACCTGGCGGGCAGCGGCTGGAAGGAATACCAGGCCGGCGGGGCCGTCTGCGGGGTGTCCCTGCCACCGGGTCTGAGGTTCGCGGACCGCCTGCCCGAGCCCATCTTCACGCCCGCAACCAAGGCCGAGGAAGGGCATGACGAGAACATCTCTTTCGAGCGCATGGCCGGCCTCCTCGGGAACCCCATCGCCGACCGCGTGCGGGAGCTCAGCCTGGCCCTCTACCAGCGGGGGGCTCAGCTGGCGGCGGGGCGCGGCATCCTCCTCGCGGACACCAAGTTCGAGTTCGGGCTGGATGCGGACGGGGAGCTGCTCCTCATCGACGAGGCCCTGACGCCGGACAGCAGCCGCTACTGGCTGGCGGACCGCTGGGCCCCGGGCCAGAACCCGCCGAGCCTCGACAAGCAGTTCCTACGGGACTACCTGGAGACCTTGCCCGGCTGGGACAAGCAGCCGCCCGCCCCGCACCTGCCGGACACCATCATTGAGGGCATCCGCGCCCGCTACCTGGACCTAGCCGGGCGCTTCGGCGTCCAGCTCTGAAGGCTCAGGCTGCGCCTGCAGCTCAGGCTCATTTCACAGGTGTTTGAAGGGGCGCCAGTTGGGCCAGGACCTCCGGGGGCCCGGCCGCACCGGTGCGGAACCTGTCGGGGGCCAGCCAGCTTCGGAGCCCCGCGTTGAGGGCTTCCAGGGACAGGGCCTTCATGGACCCCGGCGTGGCGCCCCGGCCCCGGGCCTCGGCCAGGGCGGACGCCAGCAGGGCCTCCGGATGCAGGGAGTCCAGGCTGCGGCGGGCCAGCCAGGCGCCTCGGGCACGCTCCAGTTCGAGCTGGGTGTAGCCCCGCTGGCTCAGGGCCGCCAGGCGCGCCTGCAGGGCGGCCATGGCCTGGGGAGCAGGGGTGTCGGGGCCTGGCTCGAGGGTGGCCACCAGCCCGTAGCCCTCCAGGGTGACCCGGACCGGCGGCAGGAGGGGGTCACCCGGGACCAGCAGGTCCAGCAGGGCGAGCACCTCCGGAGTCAGGTCGGGCGGCGGAGGGGCCATGGCCTGCAAGGTGAGGCCCAGGCCGGGGCTTGGGATCCTGACCGGATCTTCCGGGGCGGTGGGAGGTCGGGGGTCCCCATCGCCCACAGGTCGGACTGGGCTCGCCCAGGAACCGAGGTTGAGCAGCACCAAGCGCTTGGCCTGCTCCAGTCCCAGGTCGCCATGTAGCACCAGCACCGCCCGGTCGGGGCGGAAGACCCGGCTCCGGAAGGCGATCAGGTCCTGCAGGGTGATGGCGCTCAGGCTGGCCTGGGTGGGCCGCGCCCCGGGAGTCACGGCCAGGGCCCGGCGCAGCCGGACCTGGGGCGAAGCGCCCAGCCCTTCCTGGTCTCGCCAGCAGGCTGCGGCCTGGCGCCTCAGCGTCGCCGGGTCGAAGACCGTTTGCAGAAGGTTCTCGGCCAGCAGGCCCAGGGCCCGGTCCTGGTCTCGGCTGCGGGCCACCACCTGCCACGCCAGGCCCGAGGGGGTGGCCTCCCGAGTGAGCTGGATGCCGGACCCGTCCAGGAGCAGGTCGAAGTCATCGGCCTTGGCCACGCCGGAACCGGACTCCTGGAACATTCGCAGCGCCAGGGCGGAGAGGCCCTCGCGGCCCGCCGGGGTGTCCGCTGGCGCGAGGTCCAGCTGCAGGCGGGCGCGCACCAGGGGATGTTCGTGGTCCTCCAGATGGAAGACCCGCAGGCCGTTGGGCAGGACGAAGGGCTGGACCTTCGGCTGGGCCCCGAGGGTCAGGGTGGCCAGCAGGGTCAGCAGGAGGACTCTCACCGCTTCTCCGGCCCGAGCTGGGCGGCGAGGAGGTTCAGGGTGCGACGGCGCTCCTCCGGGCTGAGCATGCGCAGCTGCCGGAGCCCTTCCTTGACAAGGTGCTCACGCTGGGCGAGGTCCTGGATACGGCCGGCGGCCAGAGTGCTCAGCACCTTGGCCATCTCCACCTCGAGGGGATCGAGGCCTTCGGTGGCCGAGGGCTCCAGCAGGGCCGTGGTGCGATGGCTGGGTTTCAGCCAGGCCCGGGCTGCGGCCTGGACCCCCTCGGGGGACAGGCGGCGGAGCCTCTGCACGTCGAGTTCCAGGAGCCGCCAGTCCCCGCCCTCGGCCCAGGCCCTGCCCAGCGCTTTGGCCAGGGATGCGGGATCATCCAGCGTCCGCAGGTAGTCCGTCTCCAGCAGGGTGAGGGCCTTCACCCACTCTTCCTGGGGGATGGGTTCCTGCTGCAGGCGCAGGATCTCATTCTGCAGGGCGTTCTCCAGCTCGGCCAGGCTGTGTCCCTCGGCAGGCTTCAGGTCCACCGCCAGCAGCCCCGGCAGGTGGCTTCCCGGCAGGTCCATCTGCAAGGTGACCTCCCTCGCCAGGGTCTTCTGGCGGACCAGCCGAGTCTGGAGCCGGCTGGTGCTGCCGCCGCCCAGCAGCTGGGCGGCCAAGCGCAGGGGTAGGTGATCCGGGTGGCTGCGCGCGGGGAGGCGCCAGCCGGTCAGCAGACGGGCTTCCCCCCCCAGGGCGACCTGCACCCGCCGGTCCCCGAGGTCAGCGGGGATCTCGGGCAAGAGAGCTTCTTCCGAGTCCGGGGAGGTCGGCAGGGTGCCGAAGTGCCGCTCGAGCGCGGGCAGGGCCTGCTCCAGTCCCAGGCCACCGATTACGATGAGGGTCAGGCGGTCGGGGCTCAGGGTGCGGCGGGCGTAGGCTCGGAGGTCGGACCAGCGGAGCGCCTCCAGGGCGGACAAGTGGTCCGCGAGGTCCCGGCCGTAGGGGTGCCCCGGCAGGGCCGCCCCCCGGAGCAGCGCCATTCCCTGGACCCCCCTGCGCTGGAGCTCCGAGCTTAGGGCGGCCCGGGCACCGGAGAACCGGCTGAGCTGGAGGGTGCGGAGGCGCTGGGCCTCGGTGCGGCACCAGAACTCAAAGGCCTCCAGGGGCAGCTCGGTAGAGGCCACCAGCGCATCGGCGGTGGCCTCGGCCGCCTGGCGTCCTCCCCGGGCGGTGCAGAGATCCGCGAGGGGAGAGGTCGAGAGCTGGGTCTGGAGCCGGCTCTGGAGCGTGGCTAGGCTAGCTTCCAGTGAGGGCAGCTGCGAGGTGGCGGCGTCCCGGCGCTGGCGCAGGCGCTCCAGGCGCACCGCCTCCAGGAGTCCCTCCTCCTGCTTGAGTAGGGTGTCCAGTTCCAGCTTGGCCTTGCCGGGGTCGACATCCTCGGGCCAAGTGGTGCCGTAGAGCGCCCGGGCCAGCAGGTCCGTGGCCCCGGCCAGGGCCGTGGGTTCCTCCGCCCGCCCGCCCCGGAAGACGAGGGTGGCGTGGAAGGCCGTCAGCTCGCGCCGCTGCACGAGCAACACGCGGGTGCCGTTGCCGAGCCGCCGTTCCTGGACCTCGGATAGGCGCGGAACCTGGGCCTGCAACGTGAGGGTGGCGATGAGGATGGGAACCAGCAGGCGCATGATTCCCAGGTTACTACTTCACCCGGATGCTGCCGTTGGTGGTTTCGAGGCGGATGGGCTGAGTGCGGCCAGGCACCTTCACTCGGGCGCTGTGCTTGGTGAGCTCGACGACCTGGGCGCCCGGGACCTTGACCTCCATGGAGCCGTTGCTGTTCTCGGCCACGATGTCGCCGGTGGCTTTGCCCAGCTCCACCTCGATGCTGCCGTTGGTGGACTCCAGGCGGATTCCTTCGCCCCAGCCGTCGAGGCGATGCGCGCGGATGGAGCCGTTCGTGGTCTCCAACTGGATGCCGCCCTCCACGTCCTCGAGGACGATGCGGCCGTTGGTGGTGCTGCCCTTGATGCGGGCGGCCAGGTTCCTGGCCTCAATGGGTCCGTTGGTAGTGTCCACCTGGACCTCGCCGCGGATGCGGCTCACCAGGATGCTGCCGTTGGTGGCCTCGCAGCGCGCGTAGCCCTCAATATTGTCGGCGGAGACGGTGCCGTTGGTGGTGCGGAAGTAGGCGATGAGCTTGCGCGGCACCTGCAGGGTCAGCTCACAGCGCGGGCTGATGTAGACGCCGAAGCTCCAGGAGGGCTGCTGGAAGGCGGCCTCGATGTCGAGGTCCGCGCCCTTTCGCTGCACCACGAGGCTCACCCGCCGCTTCTCGCTGTCCCGGATCTGGGCGGTGAGCGCCACCTCATCGCGGTCCCAGCCGGTGACCCGGATGGCACCGTTGCGGTTCTTCACCCAGAGCTTCGAACCCTGGGCCAAGGGCTCGGTGCGCTGCTCCGTGCGGGAGCCCGAGGGCATGTCCACGCCGATGGTGGGTGCGGGCGGCGCCGGGGGGGCTGGGGGCGGAGGCGGCGGTGGGGGCGCCTGGGCCAACAGGACGCTTCCGGCCAGAAGCATGGGAATCCAGCAACTGGAGGCTTTCATGACTGCTCCCCGAGAGAAAGAACCAGGGCAGGCCTGGGTAGGCTGTTCACGGTCCAGAATTCGCCCGGTTTAGTTCATGAGGGCGAAAACCATTGTGGCTGTATGCGGTTTTGATCGTCCGACCGGCTCACGATACCCTGAACCGAGCCCCGGAGCCCCCATGACTGCCTACATCCTCTCTGCCACCCGCACGGCCGTCGGCGCCTTCGGGGGCAGCCTCAAGCCGCTCAGCGCCGTCCAGTTGGGGGCCCTGGCCATCACCGAGGCCCTGGCTCGGGCCGCCGTGGCTGCCGAGGCCGTGGGCGACGTGGTCATGGGCAACGTCCTGCAGGCCGGCAGCGGCCAGAATGTGGCCCGGCTCGCGGCGCTGAAGGCCGGCCTCTCCTTCGCCACCCCGGCCCACACCCCCAACCAAGTCTGCGGATCGGGGCTCAAGGCCATCGCCCTGGGTGCCCAGTCGATCCTCATGGGTGACGCCGACCTCGTGGTGGCGGGCGGCACCGAGAGCATGTCCAATGCCCCCTACGTACTGCCCAGTGCCCGCTGGGGCGCGCGCATGGGCCACGCCCAGCTCCTCGACAGCATGATCCAGGACGGCCTCTGGTGCGGGTACGGCGACACCCACATGGGGATCACGGCCGAGAACGTCGCCGCCAAGCACGGCATCACCCGGGAGGCCCAGGATGCCTTCGCCCTCGTCAGCCAGCAGAGGGCCGCCGCCGCCCAGGCCGCGGGCGCCTTCGACCGGGAGATCTTTACGGTCACCCTGGCGGGCAAGAAGGGCGACGTCGTCTTCAACCGCGATGAGTACATCAAGGGCGACACCACCGCCGAGAGCCTCGCGAAGCTCCGTCCCGCCTTCCGCAAGGACGGCACGGTCACCGCCGGCAACGCCAGCGGCATCAATGACGGCGCCGCCGCCCTAGTGCTGGCCTCGGAGGCCGCCGCCAAGCGCTACAAGCCCATCGCTCGCATCCTGGGGTTCGCCCAGGCCGGCGTGGATCCCGCCACCATGGGGCTCGGCCCGGTGCCTGCCATCCAGAAGCTGCTGGCCAAGACCGGCATCAAGCTGGCTGACATCGATCTCTTCGAGCTGAACGAGGCCTTTGCCGCCCAGAGCCTGGGCGTCTTGGCCGAGCTGCCCGACCTCGACCCCGCCAAGGTCAATCTGCGTGGCGGTGCCATCGCCATCGGCCACCCCATCGGTGCCAGTGGCACGCGCATCCTCGTGTCCCTGCTGCACCTGCTGCAGGACCAGGACAAGCGCCTCGGCCTAGCCTCCCTCTGCGTCGGCGGCGGGCAGGGTGTGGCAATGCTGGTGGAGCGGCTGTAGGTAGCTGTCGGCTTTCAGCTGATAGCCTGTTTCCATGATCACGCTCACCCATGTCGGCAAGCAGTACGACCGCATCCATACCGCCTTGGTGGAGGTGAGCTTCAGCATCGACGCGGGCGAGTTCGTGTTCCTGACGGGGCCGAGCGGGGCGGGCAAGTCCACGCTGCTCAAGCTGCTCTTTCGCGAGCAGGTGCCAAGCAGCGGGGAGATCCAGGTGGCGGGGCACCGGCTGGCCTCCATGGCCGAGAAGGAGATACCCCTTCTGCGTCGCAAGCTGGGCGTGGTGTTTCAGGACTTCAAGCTCATCCGGACTCGCACCATCTTCGAGAACGTGGCCTTCGTGCTGAAGGTGCTGGGGGTGAGTGCGGCGGAGCAGAAGCAGCGCACCTTCCGCGCCCTGAAGATGGTGGGCCTCCAGCACAAGCTCAGCAGCTTCCCCCTGCAGCTCTCCGGCGGCGAGCAGCAGCGCGTGGCCATCGCCCGGGCCCTGGTCAACGATCCCCTGGTCCTCCTGGCCGACGAACCCACGGGCAACCTGGACCCGGACCTGGCCCAGGAGATCATGGCCCTCTTCGAGCGCATCAACGGCCAGGGCACGACGGTCATCGTGGCCACCCACGATCGTGGCCTGATCCAGCGCATGCGCAAGCGGGTCATCGGTCTGGAGCACGGCCGCATCGCCTTCGACCAACCCGCGCCTACCAGCCTGGTAACGGTGTAGGGTCCAGAGAGGGGTTCGGCGGAGGTCTGCCTAGTCGCTCATGGCGTAGGCGTCCTTCTGGCTGTACACCTGGGATTCCAGCACCCGCAGGCTGCGAGCCTCGTCGGTGTGCGCCTTCCGGATCAGGGTGAGGCAGAAAGCCATCTGGGCCTTGGTGCTGGAGGGCTTGCCGTGAAGCTGGAGGGCGAAGCGGGACATGTCCCGGACCATGAAGTCGAAGATCTGGTCCACCAGGTCGTCGGGGATGGCCAGCAGGTCTGCGTTCTCGAGGATTAGCTGGCCGTAGACCACCAACGTGAAGATCTCCCCTGCCGCCAGCAGGAAGTCGATGTCCTTCTGCTGGGCGGCGTCAGGCGTGGCTTTCATCAGGAAGTCTCGGAAGACCTTGATCTGCTCCCGGAAGATCTGCACGTTGGGCAGGTCCCGGCTGGCGTAGGCCTTCCGGTAGTCATGGAACTGAATCTTTCCCAGCCCCTTGGTGGGGCCCTGATTGAACAGGAAATCGTCGTTGCTGGCCTCCAGACGGCGTGGCACATCCGGATACTCCGCCGGGTCGAAGAAATAGTTCTGCATGAACTTCACGATGAGCGCGATGTTCACGTGCACGGTGCCTTCCAGCTTCGGGAGAGCGCGGATGTCCCTGGCGGCCATCTCGAAGTACATGTCCTTCTCGAAGCCCTTGGCGGCTATGACATCCCAGAGCAGGTCAATCACCTGCTCGCCCTGGGTGGTGACCTTCATCTTCACCACGGGGTTGTAGAGCAGGTAGCGCCGGTCTCCTGGGGAGGCCGCGCGGAGGTAGTCCGAGGCCCGCAGGGCGAAGAGGCGCATGGCCGCCAGACGGGCGTAGGCGTCCAGGAACATCTGCTTCACATGGGGGAAATCCGTCACGGGCCGGCCATAGAGGATCCGGCTGGAGGCGTGGTTGATGGCCTCGTAGAAGGCGTGGGTGCAGATGCCAATGGAGGCCCAGCCCAGGTTGTACTTGCCGATGTTCACGGTGTTCAGGGCGGCGTTCCAGGCCTCGTCCCCCCGGGAGATGATGTCGGCCTCGGTGACGGGATAGTCCTGCAGGTTGAACTCCGCCACGTAGGACTGGCTGGCGGTGATGTTCTTCACCAGCTGGAAGGTCGGTGCCTGGCTGTCCACGGCAAAGAAGACATACTCTCCCGTTGCCTCCATCCGCCCGAAGGTGGACACCACGGCCGCTTCGTTGGCGTTCCCAATGTAGTACTTGTCGCCCCTGGCCAGGTAGGTGCCATCCGCCTGGGGAGCCAGTTGCATGTCCGTGGCGTAGATGTCGGCACCGTGCTCCTTTTCCGACAGACCAAAGGCGAAGATGGCGCCCTGCTCAAGGAGGTCGGCGGTCCTGTGCTTCAGGGGCTCGTTGGCACTCATCCAGAGTGGCCCCAGACCAAGGATGCTCACCTGCCAGGTGTACCAGTAGCAGAGGCCGTAGAACCCCAGGACCTCGTTGAACACGCAGAGTCGGGAGGTGTCCCACCGGCTGTCCGGGCCCCCGTAGCCCGCAGGGGTAAGCAGGGTCGAGAAGACCTGCTCCCGCTTCACGAACTCCAGGAAGTCCGTGTACCAGACGCGGTTCTGGTCGTCTGCCTTGAGGCGGGCCTTGCCCTTGGCCTCGAAGAAGGCCACGGTCTTGCGCAGGATCTCGTTCACTTTTGAATCCGGGTGCTCGGCCTGCAGCTGCCTGGGGTTGAAGAGGATCATCGCGGCCTCCTGGGGACTCGCACCGGCGGGCGACCCAGCATCACACGGCCGGCGCGGCGGTTCATCTTGTCCTTGGGTAGTCTGGGGCCCCCGGGCGCGCCGGTCTGCGGAGGGGTCGGGATCCCCTGCCGCCCCTTCCGGGGAAGGACGCTAGTCTGGAGTCCACCGCGACCTTCGCGCCAGACCCCGAGGTCCCATGGCCCAGCCCCTCACCGATGCCCGCTTCGTCACCTCCGCCGCCGATGCCCGGAAGCTCGGGATCTGCCATGCGGAAGTGGCCTTCGTGGGGCGCAGCAACGTGGGCAAGTCCTCCCTGCTGAACGCCCTGGCCAACCAGAAGCAGCTGGCGCGGGTCTCCAAGACTCCTGGCCGCACACGGCTCATCAACGTCTTCCTGACAGGTCCGGACCGGTGGATCGTGGATCTCCCGGGCTACGGCTTCGCCACGGGTCCCGCCGCTGAGCGGGCCACCTGGCAGGCCATGGTCGAGGGCTACCTCACGGGGCGGGCTACGCTTCGCATGGTCTTCGTGCTGGTGGATGCAGAGGTGGGCCCCACCAAGCTGGACCACCACATGATCGAGTGGCTCCGCGGAGAAGCCCTGCCCCATCGCATCGTGGCCACCAAGGCCGATCAGGTGAAGCCCAGCAAGGCGCTCAAGCAGCGCAAGGACGTGGCCGCGGACCTGGGCCTGCAGAGTGCCGACATCGCCTGGGTAAGTGCCAACAAGGGCACCGGCATCGCCGAGCTCCGCCGAGAAGTCGCGGACCTGCTGGGGCTCTAGGTCAGTTCTTCCACCCGACCGCCACGCCAGACCATGAAGCGGCCATCGTGGGCCCAGGGCAGGGCAACGCCGCTGGCTTCCTGCTCATGGGTGTGGAAGTGGCCCGTAAGGAAGGTCTGACCGGGATGGGCCTCGGCGGCAGTGCGGAAGGCCTCCCGGGGGAAGTCCAGCTTGTAGGCGGCGTTGGTGGTATGCAGCTTCTGCTCCAGCCAGGTCGAGACCGCCCGGGCGGTGCCGCCGGGCAGCAGGCGGAAGACCAGCCACAGGGGGCCCGAGCGCGAGATTAGGTTCCAGAGCCGGTAGGGGTGATCAGCGCTGTTGATGAGGTCCCCGTGCTCCCAGGCCAGGGCTTCCCCGTCCAGGGCGCCACCCAGGCCCTCACCCATAAGGTCGAAGCGGTCCGCGTGGCCATCCAGGAAGTATTCCCGGTTGCCCAGCCAGAAACCCACCCAGCGGCCGGTGGCCCGGCGGGCGTCCACCCATGTGAGGAACGTCGTCTGCGCTTCAGAGGCCATGCCCGGGAGGCCCACCCAGACATCGAAGGCGTCGCCCAGGAAGAGCCAGTCCGCCTCGGGGTGGGCTGCGGTCGCCTCGGCAAGGCCCCGGAGCTCGCGCCTCCAGTGGGGATCCGCCACCAGGATGAGCTCCCGGGCAGGGTCCGGACGGCGGGGGTTCCCGCGCCGCCAGGACAGGGAATGCAGGCGCCGCGTGAACAGGGCGGGCAGGGTGCGGACCAGCAGCGCGAGGGCGCCCCCCAGGGTGTCGGCCAGCCAGTCCCCCAGCTCGCAGGCGCGGCCCGGGACGAAGAGCTGGTGCCATTCGTCCGTGGCGCCGAAGCAGGACACGGCCACGAAGACCAGCAGGTGGCGGCGGTACAGCGGCAGCCCTGGCTGGTTCTGCTGGAGGGCCAAGTCCAGCGCCCAAGCTAGGGCCGCGAAGACCGAGAGGTGGGCCAGCTTGTCCAGGGGGGGCGGCAGCTGGAGCCCTCCGGGATACTGCGACTGGGAACTCAGCCAGACGATGGTCGCGGCCACCGCCAGGGGAAGGGTCCAGAGCCACCGCATGCGCATGTCCCATCCAAGCACAAGGTTGGGAGCCTGACCAGCCGGGACGGCACCTCGCCCTCCCCGCCTCGCTTGCCGCTCCGCAGGCCAGCTCGGGACGGAGCCCGGCATGGGTTCGTTGGCGCGCGTCGTTCTGTCCCAGTAATGCCTGAAATAAACCACTCACTGTTTCAGTTTCATTGGCGATTCGCCGATCCAGTTCTAAGCGACCTCCTGCCGACAAGACGGGCATCTGGCCGCCCGTTGAGTGGAGGGTCCCGTATGAACGTCAGCTCCCATACGCTGAATCGGGCCGAGGCGGCCCTGTTGGACCTGGATCTGGAGGCCCTTCGCGGCTTGGTGGGAGAGGCCCTGACCACGAGCCCCGAGCTGGAGGTCTTCGAGACCCTGGTCACGCCGGCGCTGGAGCGCATTGGCCGCTCCTGGGAGGACGGAGACCTGGCCCTGGCGCAGGTCTACATGGCCAGTCGGCTGGTGGAGCGCCTCGTGGAGGAACACCTCGTCGCTGGCCAGCTGGCGCACCGATCCCAGCCGCTCATGGCCATGGCCGTCCTCGAGGACCACCACGTCCTCGGGAAACGGCTGGTCCTGGCGAGCCTGCGTCTGGGCGGCTGGGCGGTGGAGGACTGGGGCGTGGCGAGCGATCCCGCGCTCCTGGCGGAGCGGGCCCATGCTGCGGGCCTGGGCATCCTGCTGATCTCCACGCTTATGGACCGGTCCGCCCGGCGCGTGGCGGAGGTGGTGCGCACCTTGCAGGCGCTGGGGGCCAGCACCCGGGTGGTGGTCGGTGGGGCGCCCTTCCGCCTGAACCCGGATCTCTGCCGGGAAGTGGGGGCTGAGGCCACGGTTGCGGAGGCCTCGGCTGTTCCCGCCCTCCTGGCGAGTCTGGTGGGTGCGCCATGATCACCCTGCTGAAGCCTGCCGAGCGCCTGGGCGCGGCGCTCTCCCACCAGGAGGGAGACCGGGTCCCCTTCTTCCTTGCCGTGACCCTGCACCCGGCCCGCGCCCTGGGGCTCTCCATCCAGGACTACCTCGGCGATCCGGAGGCGGTGGTCGAAGGTCAGCTCCGCCTGCGGCACAGCCTGGGGCACGACGCGGTGACCAGCTTCCTCTATGCCTCGGCGGAGGTGGAGGCCTTCGGGGGCGAGACCCTGTTCCGCACCGATGGGCCGCCCAACACGGGGGCTCCGCCCCTGACCCAGGCCTCGGCCATCGAACGGCTGCGGGTGCCAGACCCGACGCAGGTGCCCGCCCTCGCTCGCAGCCTGACCGTGGCCCGGGGTCTCAAGGCGCGCCTGGGCGACGACGTCCCGATCCTGGGCGGCCTGGTGGGACCCCTGAGCTTGCCGGTGGTTCAGCTGGGCTTCGAACGTTACCTGGACTGGCTCATGGATGCTCCGGAGCTGATCCGGCAGCTCTGGCGGATCAACGAAGCCTTCTGCATCGCTTGGGGCAACGCTCAGCTGGCGGCGGGTGTGAGCGCCGTAGCCATTGCGGAACCGCTGGTGTCCTCGACCCTTCTGCCGAGGGAGCTCATCCGGAAGGAGGGCCTGCCCGCCCTCCGCCGGGTGCGGGAGGGCATCCACGGTGCGGTAGCCCTGTCCTCGGCTTCGGCCCCCATGGGTCACCTCCTTCCGGAGCTGAGCGAGCTGGGCTTCGTGGGGCTGGCCCCCTCCTGCGACGAGTCCCTGGCCGAAGCCAAGGCGATCCTCCAGGGGCGGGTGGCCCTGATGGGCGGGCTGAACGGCCTCGCCATGAGCCACTGGGGTCCCCAGGACGCTGAAGCCGCCGTGAAGCAGGCCATCCAGGCGGCCGGTGCCGGCGGCGGCTTCGTCCTGGCGGAGCATCACGGCGAGATCCCCTGGTGCGTTTCGGAGGAGGTGCTGGTGGCTGTTTCCGAGGCCGTCCGGCGCTGGGGCGCCTATCCCCTGGACTGGATCGGGGTGTGAAGACCTCGCCCCTGCAACTCCTGCTATGTCAGAGCCTCTTCGCAGAGGCCTGCACGGCGCTGGAGCCGAACCCGGTGCCCGGGCTGCAGGTGAGCTGCCTGCCGCGCACCTGCACGCCGCGTCGAAGGGAGCTGCAGGCTCTGGTGGACGAGGCCGGGAGACTCAGTGACCAAGCCCACGGGGCGGTGCTGGTCGGAGGGGGCTGCCTCGTGGCCCACCAGGGACTGCCGAAGGCTGCCGAACTCCAGCTGGCCTGCCGTTCGACCTGCTTCCACTTCTTCCTGCCCCCTGAGCAGGTGCAGTCCCTACTCAGCCGAGGCGCCTACCTGGTCACTCCGGGCTGGTTGCTGGGCTGGCGGCAGGTGATGGCGGAGTGGGGGCTGAACCAACGCGAGGCCCGCGCCTTCTTCGCCGAGTCTTGTACGTGCATCGTGTTGCTGGAGGTCGGCGAGGACCCCCTGTCCCGTGAAAACCTGGCAGCCTTCGCCGGCTTTGTGGGCATGCCCTCGGAGCGCGTGAAGGCGGGCCTTGGTCAGTTCCGGGCCGCGCTGCTGGAGGAGGCCTGGGTGGCCAGGGAAGCCCAGATGGCCCGGCAGGCCGAGGAGCTGGGTCAGGCTCGGCGGCGCCTTGGCGAGCAGGCTGCCCTGGTCGATCTGGTCCAGCGCCTGTCGGCCACCATCGACGAGGAGGCCATCGTGCGGGTGCTGCTGGAGGTGGCCCAGAGCCTCTTCGCGCCCGGCACCATGCTCTGGCTATCCCATTGGAAGGGTCAGTGGGGCGAGGCGCAGTGGCTTCCGCTGGGGCCGCCCCTGGCCGAGCTGGAGGCCGAGCTCCGGGCCTGCGCTGCGGGGGTACAGCCCACGGCCGCCAGGGATGGGATGCTGCTCCGCTTCGAAGGGCCGGACGGTCCCATGGGGGTGCTGGGCCTGGCGCAGCTGGCCTTCCCCAACCAGATCCCCACCTACCTCGAAACGGCCCGGACCCTGCTGGACGCGGCGCAGCTCGCCCTGGGCAATGCCCGCAACCTGCACGGGATGATCCGGATCTGCGCCTGGTGCCGGAAGGTGAAGGACGAGGACAAAGGCTGGGGCAGCTTTGAGGACTACCTCCACGCTCAGAGCTCCGCGACCTTCAGCCACGGCATGTGTCCCGACTGCGCCAACCAACTCGCGAGGCAGGTCGAGGCCAAGCCGAGCGGACTTGCAACCTGAGAGCAGCCATCGGGGCGTCAGCGCCCCACGAGTCTCCCCAGATGCTCCCAGCAGGCCAGCTGGGTCTTCTGGAAGCCCTCTTCCTGAGGGACCAGGTGCCAGAGCTGAAACCGGGAAATGCGGCCCCGGCGATCGCTGGGCACGGGCACGACGGCGAGCCCTTCCCGCCGCGCCAGAGCCATGGCCCGGGGCAGGTGCCAGGCGGAGCTGACCAGCCCGACGCGGCGCCAACCCTCCCGGGTCTTCAGGCGTCCATAGGCCTGGATCTCCTGCCGCGTGATGAAGCAGGGTTCCTCCAGGACCCGGATGGCGGTGCGGGGAACGCCCAGGCTCTCCCAGAGTGCGCGGGTCTCGGCGCCCAGGTTCCGGCGTCCGGCAGGGGCATCGTCCGAAGCGCCGCTGGCCACCAGGCAGGTCACCCGGCCGGCATGCCACAACCGCGCCGCCTCGACGATGCGGTCACCGCCGGTGCCAAGCAGGGGGCGGCCCTGGTCATCGACCTGGCTGCCGCCGCCCAGCACGAAGAGCGCATCGAAGGGGGCGCTGTTTTCGGAGAGGGGAGGCACTTCCGATTCGAGGCGGCCCATGAGGTAGGCCCCCACCTGGAGGTTGCCCGCCAGGGTGAACCCCAGGAGGAGCAGCGCCAGGAGGGCCCCCAGTCCACGTAGCCTCCTTCGGAGCGCCCAGGCTGCCGCCAGGGCCAGTCCCAGCCACAGCAGGCCCGTGGGCATGCAGAGCATTCCGAGCAGTTTGGTCAGCGCGAGCATGGCTCCATCCTGGTGTCTGGACGTCTGGACTACGATAACCCAACGCCTGGAACCCCCCGGAGGACTCATGCGCATCCTCGTGCCGCTCCTTGCGGGCATGACCCTTCTCGCCCAGGAACCGAAGCCGACCGCCTCGGCGGTGCTCTGGACCTATGAATCGCCGCGGGAGTTCCACCTGCTCGAGCCCAGCTACCGGTTCCCGACTCAAATCAAGCAGGCCCTGGTCCAGGTGGTTCAGCCCTCGCCGGGGCTGTGCCGTGAATACCTGGCGGTCTTCCGGGACAAACGGACGTTCTCCCCGTGGTTTCAGAAGGTGCTCACGGCGCACCGGGACCAGCAGGCGCAGGCTGCCAGGACCGAGGGGAAGGTGCTCTCCAGCGACCTCTCAAAGCTCTCGGCCGACGGCGGCCGGGTCCTCAGCACGGCCAAAGCCCGACCCCGGAAGGCCCCGGAACCGGTGAGTCTGGACGTCTATCTGGAGGTAATGAAGCTCTGGGAGGCCGAAGAACCCAGCCCGCCCCGTGGGCCGCAGTCGGCGCCACCGCCCCCCCCGAAACCCCGATGATCAGCAACCCCAAGACCTCCGCAGGAGTGGGCATGAGCCCGATGCAACAAACCGTTCCCTTGGTCTTGCTCGCCCTGCTGGCCTGCGCTCCGCTCCACCGACGCGGGGCCACGCCACCCGCGCCCCGGCCGCTCCGGACCGATGTGGCCTTCCTGCAGGGCAGCACCAAGCTGGACGTCTACATCCACAACATCGACGGAAGAAGCATCTATCCAGCGGAAGGCGAACTCCTGGAAATGGCGCCCGGGATCCACACCCTCGCCGTGAAGTTCAGGAAGCTCCGAACCCCCGCGGGCAAGCCGCTTCCTAATGCCACCGGCTTCGACCTCTCCATCAACGCCCGGATCGGGGAGACCTATCAGCTCGACTACACCCGGAGCGACACCACCGCCAAGTGGTCGGCCTGCATCCTGGCGGGCGCGGAGAAACGCCGAGTATCCTCGCTCATCACCAGCGACGACTGAAGCGAACTGCTAGGCACGCTTGTGGGCATCGAGATATTTCTGCAACTCGCCCAGCCCAAAGGGTTTTGAGATGAGCGTGACCAGGGGATGGGCGTCCGCCAGGTTGACGGCGGCCTGGTCGGCCCGCCCCGTGGCGAGCAGCACGGGCAGCGTTGGTCGCAGGTCGCGCAGAAGGGGAAGCGTTCCGCCACCGCCCAGCCCGGGCATGTTCATGTCGAGAATCACCAGGTCGGTCTCGGCGAATCCCGTCAGGGCCTCCAGAACGCTCTCGCCGCTCGGGAAGAGGTGGGGCCGATGGCCCAGGGCCTCCAGCATGACCTCCATGGCGCAGCGGATCATCTCGTCATCGTCCACCACGAATACCGTGAGCCCAGAGAGCTGTGGCGTGACCTCTGGGGCGGGTGGCTTGGTCGGCTGAGGGGTAGGCTCGATGGATGGGAATCGGACTCGGACACTGGTCCCGGTCCCGGGTTTGCTGCTCAGGTCGATCTGGCCCTTGTGGGCCTTAACGATGGTGTAGACCATCGAGAGCCCGAGTCCGGTTCCTTTTCCGGTCTCCTTGGTGGTGAAGAACGGATCCATGGCACGGGCCATCACCTCCTCTGGCATCCCAATGCCGGAGTCTTCCACCAGGACTTCGATCCAGTCCTCGTCCACGTTCCGGGTCCTGAACAGGAGGCTTCCTCCGCCCTCCATGGCATCCACGGCGTTGACGCAGAGGTTCATGAGAGCGTTCGTCAGGGCGGTAGGGTCCCCGACGATGGGTCGCAGGTCCCGGGCAAGGTCGAGGGTCAGGTCGACCCTGGCCAGTGTGGTGCGCTCCAGGAGGTTGGCCTGCTCGTGGATGATGGCGTTCAGGTCCAGTTCCTGCTCCTCGGCCGGGCTCTGGCGGGCGAAATTGAGCAGGCTCCGCACCATCCGGCTGCCCCGGCGGGTGGCGTTGACCACAATGCCGAGATCCCGGCTGAGGCCCGTGCCCGGGGTGCTCTGGCTCCGGTGCAACTCCGCCAGGCCCAGGATCGCCCCGAGCACATTGTTCATGTCGTGGGCAATGCCTCCCGCCAGGAGACCGAGACTCTCCATCTTTTGGGACTGCAGGAGCTGTTCTTCGAGCCTGCACTTCTCCTCGAGGAATTTCTTGCGCTCCGTGATGTCGATGACGAAGACCGTCAGCCCGCGCAGCCCGCCCTTGTCGTCCACGATGGGACTGTAGCGGTTCTCGTAGAAGAGCCGGTTCGGTAGGGTGCCGTATTCCTCTACGAGGACCAGGTCCTCGCCGGCGAGCACCCGGTCGAAGTTCCGTTTGGCCTTGTCCCGATCACGGGGATCGGGGATGGCCTTCAGCATGCTCATCCCAAGACAGATCTCCACACCCCAGATGGTCTTCATCACGGCTTTGTGCTCAGCCGTGAACGTGGTGTAGCAGTAGTTCGTGTCCAGCGCGAAGATGACCACGCCCTTGGGGCTCTCCAGGATGGAGCTCAGCCGGGCGGACAACTCCTGGGCCTGGAATTGACTGGCAAGGAGGCTGTCCTCCGCGCGTTTGCCCGCCGTAATGTCGATGTTGGTGCCGATCATGCGCAGGGCGCGGCCATGGACATCCCGCTGGAGGACCTTGCCGCGTCCCAGTACCCACTTGCAGCTACCGTCGCGGGTGATGAACCGGTATTCCGCCTCGAACCCTTCCTGGGTGCCCTGGATGCAGGCCTGGTTGAGGGCCAGCAGCCGCGCCTGGTCGTGGGGATGGACGAAATCAGCCCAGTTCTTGGCGAGCTGGTCGAACTCGTCGGGCTCGAAGCCCAGCAGTCGCGCATAGGCAGGGCTGAAATAGCTTCTCCCGGTCCCCAGGTTCAGGTCCCAGAGGCCGTCGCTGGTGATCTCCATGGCGAGCCGGAAGCGTTCCTCGCTTTCGGCGATGGCCAGCTCAGCCTGCTTGTCGGTGGTGATGTCCTGGAGGATCCCGACCTGCCGGAGGGGCTGGTCGTCCGGGCCGTGGTGAGTGTCCGCCCAGACCGCGATCCAGCGGAGTCGGCCATCAGCTGGCCGGAGGATCCGGAACTGCTTTGCGAAGGTCCGGTGGTGCTGCACCGACTCGCTCATCTGGGCCAGCACTGCGTCCCGGTCTTCGGGATGGAGGAGGGCGGCCCAGCCTTCCCGGTTCTTCACGAAGTCGAGGTCGATGCCCAGGAGCTCGTCGACCCCGGGGGAGCTCTCCCAGGGCCAGGCCGGGTCCTGGAGGTTGACGATGATGTGCCCCATCCCGGCCACCCTGAAGGCTGCCTGGAGGAGCTGGGAGGTCTGCTCCAGCTTCTGCTCCAGCTGCTGACGACCCGAGATGTCCCGGATGATGAAGAGCACTTCCTTGGGCTGCCCATCCGCGCCGTCGATAGTCCGGCCGTTCACCTCCACGGGGAAGGTGGTACCGTCCGCGCGCAGCCCCCGATACTCGTTCAGACCCGGATCCTCCCCCAGGAGGCGCCGCGAGAAGGAGGCCGCTGACCGGGCTCGGTCCTCCGGCACGAGGAAATCCGTGACCGGGCGCCCCACCTGCTTCTCCTCCGTGGCGTAGCCGAACATGGCCATGGTGGAGGGCGAGAACCCCAGGATCCGGCCCTGCATATCCGAAAAGACGATCCCGTCGGGCAGGTCTCTGAAATGGGAGTGCATCCTCGGCCCCTTCAGAAACACCACCAGGAGTTCTGATTTAAATGGAGGATAATGAAAAAAAAGACAAAAAAATTAGATACGATCGCTTTGAATCAATACTAGATCCTCATCGGAGAACCTGGGAAAGGCTGAAGGATTGCATGCAAGGGACCGGGAGTGCCTCCACGGTGGATGGTTATCATGGGCGGCATGTGTGGCCGCTATACCTTCATCTTCGACGCCAAGTCCCTGGCGGAGGCCTTCGGCATGGTGCCGCCGGGCTTCCAGATCGTGAAGGGCTACAACCTCGCCCCGGGCCAGCATGTCGTCATCGTGCGCCCGGAGCGGAGCGGGCTGGTGGCCGATGTCGCGTTCTGGGGGCTCATTCCGGGTTGGGTGAAGGATCCGAACACGAGCCCCCGACCCATCAACGCTCGGGCCGAGACGCTGGAAGAGAAGCCCACCTTCCGCTCAGCCTTCCGGCGCAAGCGCTGCCTCGTCCCGGCATCGGGCTTCTATGAGTGGAAGGCCCAGGGAAAGACGAAGCAGCCCTTCTACATCCATCCGAGCGAGGGGGACCTGTTCGCCTTCGCCGGCCTCCTGGAGGATTGGCAGGGGCCGGACGGCGAGGTGATGGTGAGCACCTGCATCATCACCACCGAGCCCAACGGACTCATGGCCGACATCCATAGTCGGATGCCGGTGATCCTGCCGAAGCCCGCCTGGGATGACTGGCTGGACCCCGCCGCCCAGACCCGGGACCTCCAGGGCCTGCTGGTGCCTTATCCCAGCGAGCTGATGCGCGCCCACCCGGTGAGCACCGCCGTGGGAAATGTACGCAACGACAGTCCGGGGCTGATCCTGCCCGTGGCGTGACCCGATGGCGCGGCCCGGGGCGGTGAATGCAAGGGTGGGCTCACCCTGGGCTACGGCCGGGAGGTCTCCCGTCGCCTAGTGAAAATTACTTAGGTGACGCTCTCTGACCCGTAGTATGGTGCATCACAAGAATTGTTAAACACAACAACCTGGACCCCAAGGAGAACCCATGGCGGCGAACTCGACTTCCTCAAACCGGTTCCTGATCGGGCTCTACCTGATGGCGGTGGTCCTGTGCTCAGCCCTTCTCCTCAAGCTGATCATGTGGCTGGATGGGGTGAAGTAGGCTCCGGACCATCGAACACCACCGCCGAGACTGAGAACGCGAGATATCAATAAAGAGACGCCTGCGCCCCTGAATTAATAGGCGGAACTTGGGGTCCCGATTAGGAAGGCCTAGGCGTAGCTCTCACTTGCGCCCGGGCAGGAGCTTCCATGCATCGCAATTTCAAGCTTGCCTTTGCGCTGGTTGCGACTCTCCTCCTGATGGGTCAGATGGCATGCACGAGTTCCAGTTGGTGTGCAGACTGTGCCCAGTCGACCAGCATCCTTGGGTTGAACTACCAACCGGCGAACCTTTACACGGTGGGCACCGCCATCCCTGCCAATCCGCCCAATCCGGCGGGAGGCACACCCCAGCTCTACGAAGTCAGTTTGGGGACCATGCCACCCGGGCTTGCCCTCAACCCAGCCACGGGACAAATCACCGGTAATCCGACTTTAGCCGGGGTCTTCACCATCACTATCCTGGGCACCAATAGTGCCAACAATGCCAGCCAGACCATCCAGATCACGGTGGTCCCAGCCCTGCCGCTATCGCTGAGCTACGCGACCCCTCAGGTGTTCCCCGCCGCCTCCGACATCCCTGTCCAGATCCCCACTTTGGCGCAGCTCACTCCCGGGATCACCACGACCTACGAGATCACGACTGGCAGCCTGCCATCAGGCCTCACTCTGAACACGGATGGCACCATCTCAGGCAATCCCACCACGCCCGCAGTCTCTGCCTTCACCGTCAAAGCCACCAATGGGACCCGCAGTGCCGTGGCCTCCGCCAGCTACACCGTGACCCCGGCCGGAAGCCTGGGGCTCAATTACGCCACGCCCCAAACTTTCACGGTGGGGGTCGCCATTACCACCCAGACACCCACGATCGTCAATGTCACACCCGGCGTCGCCACGACCTACGCGGTCACAGCTGGTGCTCTGCCAGCGGGCCTGATCCTGAATGCTGACGGTACCGTCACCGGCATGCCCACTGCGCCCGGGGTCTATGTTTTCATCGTCACGGCCACCAGTGGGACTCGCAGCGCGACCTCTACACCGGCCTACACCGTCACCCCGGCGGCGGCCCTGACCGTCAGCTACGCGACGCCACAGACTTTCACGGCCGGAAGGGCCATAGCCACCCAGGCCCCAACGATCACCAACGCCACGGCCGGCGTGACGACGACCTATGCCGTGACTAGCGGAACCCTACCTGCGGGTCTGGCGCTGAATGCGGATGGCGCGATTACAGGTACGCCGACCGCACCGGGCGTCTACACCTTCATCGTGACGGCCACCAACGGAACGCGTACCGCGACCTCGTCCCCAGCCTACACTGTGACCCCGGCGGCGGCCCTGGCTGTCAGCTACACGACGCCACAGACTTTCACGGCCGGAACGGCCATAGCCGCCCAGGCCCCAACGATCACCAACGCCACGGCCGGCGTGACGACGACCTATGCCGTGACCAGCGGAACCCTGCCTGCGGGTCTTGCGTTGAATGCGGATGGCGCGATCACAGGTACGCCGACCGCACCGGGCGTCTACACCTTCACTGTGACGGCCACCAACGGAACGCGTACCGCGACCTCGTCCCCGGCCTACACTGTGACCCCGGCGGCGGCCCTGGCTGTCAGCTACACGACGCCACAGACTTTCACGGCCGGGACGGCCATAGCCGCCCAGGCCCCAACGATCACCAACGTCACGGCCGGCGTGACGACGACCTATGCCGTGACCAGCGGAACCCTGCCTGCGGGTCTGGCGCTGAATGCGGATGGCGCGATCACGGGTACGCCGACCGCACTTGGCGTCTACACCTTCACCGTGACGGCCACCAATGGAATGCGTAGCGCAACGTCCAGTCCGACCTACACCGTGATCCCTCAGCCACCTCATGGGGCCTATCAGAGTGTCACTACGACCGTGGGCGTGCCCTTGGCCTTGACGCCCCAGAACCTGGGCGGCTCGATCACGACCGCGACGGTAGCCAGTGGACCTCTCCCTTCGGGAATGACCTTGCACGCCGATGGCACGATCAACGGAACGCCCACAGCTGCGGGTGCCTACCCTTTCACTGTCCAGCTCTGCAACGGCACCAACTGCATGACCACGGTCCCTGCGGTCATCACCGTGAACGCGCTGGCAGTCACGCCCCTCGATGTTTCCCCTCTGGTTGGGAGCGGGACCTCAGGAACGCCACTGTCGGTGTTCCCCACTGTCAACAGCGGTGGACCGGTGATTGGGTCGACCTTGCAAAGTGGTAGCCTCCCCATCGGCATGACGCTCAATTCCGATGGGAGCATCACGGGTGTGCCGACGGTAGCTGGAAGCTTTGCGGCACTCGTGACCTTGACCAATGCCTCAGGTGGTCAGGCGACGATCGTCGTGACGATCACTGTCAGCGCCACAGGAGCCAGTACCCTGGCGGCCAACTATCCCTCCAGTTCGGGCCAGACAGGCACGCCCCTCTCCGTCCTGCCTGTCGTTGCGAGTGGTGGCCCTGTCACCGGGGCAACCCTCACGGGAGGGTTCCTGCCTCCCGGGTTGACCCTGAATACAGACGGAACCATTACCGGGGTACCGACCCAGACGGGAAGCTTCACGGCCCAGGTTCAGCTCTGCAACGCCACGGGCGGATGCACGACCCAATCCGTGCAGATTGATGTGAACCCAGTGGTTTCTCCCCTGACAGCCAACTATTTGAGTGCGACAGGGGCCATCAGCGTTCCCTTGACTGTCACTCCGGTCGTCACCGGTGGCGGACCCGTCACGGCCGCGACCCTGCTGAGTGGAAGCCTCCCGCCGGGACTAACTTTGAACGCCAATGGAACGATTACCGGCACACCCTCCCAGTCCGGAACCTATGTGATGGACCTGCAGCTTTGCAATGGTGTGGGTGCCTGCACCGTCCAGCCCCTCACGATCTTCTTGAACGATGCCATTCCTGTGGTCAGCGCTCTTTCGATCACGGAGACGGTTGGTGCGGTGACGATCCTGACGCCCACGAATACCGGCGGAACCATCATCAGTGCGACGGTTACGGCCGGCGGCCCCATCGCCACGGGCCTGACGCTGAACGCCAACGGCACCATCAGCCAGGCAGGTACGACGCCCATTGGCGTCTACGGCCCCTACACGGTGAGCTACTGCAGCACCGGCGGCTGCGTGAGCTCGACCGTCACCATTACCGTGAACGCCGTGGCCCCAGCCGTCAGCGCCCTCTCGATCACAGAGACGGTTGGCGCCGTTACGACCCTGACACCCACGAACTCGGGTGGAGCGATCACCAGTGCGACGATCACGGCCGGCAGCCCCATCGCCACGGGACTGACGCTGAACGCCAACGGCACCATCAGCCAGGCAGGCACAACGCCCATTGGCGTCTACGGCCCCTACACGGTGAGCTACTGCAATACGGGCGGCTGCGTGAGCTCGACCGTCACCATTACCGTGAACGTCGCGGCCCCAGCCGTCAGTGCCTTCTCGATCACAGAGACGGTTGGCGCAGTTACGACCCTGATATCCACGAACACGGGCGGAGCGATCACCAGTGCGACGATCACGGCCGGTGGCCCCATCGCCACGGGATTGACGCTGAACGCCAACGGCACCATCAGCCAGGCAGGCACGACGCCCATTGGCGTCTTCGGCCCCTACACGCTGAGCTATTGCAATACCGGCGGCTGCGTGAGCTCTACAGTGACGATCACGGTGAACCCTGCCTCGAATCTGACCGTGGGCTACACAACACCACAGACCTTCACGGTTGGTTCTGCCATCGCCGCCCAGACGCCTGCAGTCACCAATGCCACACCCGGCGTCACGACGACCTTCGGCGTCACCAGCGGCACCATCACCGCGGGCCTGACGCTGAATGCGGACGGCACGATCACCGGCACCCCGACCACGCCCGGCGTCACCACCTTCACGGTGACCGCCACCAACAGTTCCCGAACCGCGGCCTCGACGCCGACCTACACGGTGACACCGGCCGCGGCGCTCACGGTGAGCTTCACAACGCCGCAGGTATTCACCGCCGGTTCGGCCATCGCCACCCAGACGCCTGCCGTCACCAATGCCACACCCGGCGTCACGACGACCTTCGGCGTCACCAGTGGCACCATCACCGTGGGCCTGACGCTGAATGCGGACGGCACGATCACCGGCACCCCGACCACGCCCGGCGTCACCACCTTCACTGTGACCGCCACCAACGGTACCCGAACCGCGACCTCGACGCCGACCTACACGGTGACACCGGCCGCGGCGCTCACGGTGAGTTACACGACGCCTCGTACCTTCACGGTTGGCACTGGCATTGCCACCCAGACACCTACGGTAAGCAATGCCACACCAGGCGTGACGACGACCTTCGCCATCACCAGTGGCAGCCTTGCCGGGGGTCTTGCCCTCAACGCAGATGGGACCATCACAGGCACGCCCAATTTGGCTGGCATCTACGTATTTACTGTTATGGCCACGAATGGCACCCGCACTGCCACCAGCAGCCCGAGCTATACCGTTAATGGGCCCCCCGCCTCGCTGAATTACACGACACCTGTTGACGTCCTCCCGGAAAACTAGACCAAGGATAATGTGAGTCCTCCCCCTTTGGAGGGCCCCTTGAGGAAGAGCAGATACACCGAGGAGCAGATCATCTTGGCCTTGAAAGAGCACGAGGCCGGCAGGACGACGGCACA
>CAIMQW010000265.1 GCA_903843705.1 uncultured Holophagaceae bacterium
GCGATGATGCGGTCCAGGGTCGGCTGCTCGCGGCCGGGGGTGGCCAGGAGGAAGCGGTGCCACCAGGTGCCGGCCTTGTCGAGGGAGAGCACGGGCACGCGGCCCAGGTCCGCGGGGACGCGCAGGCGGTGGGCCTTGCGGAAGGCGGGGGCGCAGGCCACCACGTAGGTCTCGCGGAAGAGTGGGGCCTTCTTCAGGGCGGGCAGCAGGTGCTCCTGGCAGTCGATGATCAGGTCCAGGTCGTCGCGCAGCAGCGGCGCCAGCAGGTCCTGGCTGAGGGTGAACTCCAGGTCCAGGTCCGGGTGCGCGGCCAGGAAGGGCTGCATGTGCTTCATCAGGATGCTGCTGCCGAACTCCACCGTGGTGCCGATGCGGAGGCGGCCCCGGGCCAGGGTCTGGTGGCGGCGCAGGTCGTCCGCCGCGGCGTCGAGGGTGGCGAAGACCTGCTCGCAGGCCAGGTAGAGGCGGCGGCCCTCCTCCGTGAGGCCCAGCTCCCGGCCCCGGCGGGCCAGCAGGGGCACGCCCGCCAGGTGCTCCAGCTTGGCCATGGCGTGGCTCACGGCGGACTGGGTGCGGTGCAGGCGCCGCGCGCAGGCGGTGAAGCTGCCGGTCTGGGCCAGGGTGAAGAAGGTACGCAGCTGGGGCAGGTCGAGGAGGGCGTCCATGATCATGAATGATATTCATAGCAAGCGTGAAGCGAATGAATTTCTTAATTGAAACAAAAAAAGTTACAAATGACTCAGGGGGTAGACCATGCGCGAGATCCTGAGGTCACTGGGCATCGAGGACGTGAATGCGGGCGGGTTCGGAGGCGCCTGGACGGGCAGCGGGAAGGCCCAGACCGTGGTCTCCCCGATCAACGGCGAGGCCCTGGCCACGGTCACCAACGTGACCCCGGCGGAGTTCGACGGCATCCTGGCCCGCAGCCACGAGGCGTTCCAGACCTGGAAGCTGGTGCCGGCCCCCAAGCGCGGCGAAGTGGTCAAGGCCCTCGGCGACGAGCTGCGGCGGAACAAGGCCGCCCTGGCCGAGCTGGTGACCCTGGAGATGGGCAAGACCCTGCGCGAGGGCCTGGGCGAGGTCCAGGAGATGATCGACATCTGCGACTTCGCCGTGGGCCTGTCGCGGCAGCTCTACGGCCTGACCATGCCCAGCGAGCGGCGCCAGCACCGGCTGCAGGAGCAGTGGCATCCCCTGGGCGTGGTGGGCATCATCACGGCCTTCAACTTCCCCGTGGCCGTGTGGAGCTGGAACACCGCCATCGCCCTGGTCTGCGGCGACACGGTGCTGTGGAAGCCCTCCTCCAAGACGCCCCTGACCGCCATCGCCTGCACGAAGCTGGCCGAGAAGGTGCTGCGCGAGTTCGGCTACGACCCCGCCATCTGCAGCCTGGCCATCGGCCGGGGCAGCGACATCGGCGACCTCATCAACACGGATCCGCGCGTGGCCCTGGTGTCCTACACCGGCTCCATCCCCGGCGGGCGGCACGTGGGCGGCCTGGTGCAGCAGCGCTTCGGACGGCACATCCTGGAGCTGGGCGGCAACGGGGCCGTCATCGTCAGCGAGAAGGGCAACCTCGACATCGCCCTGCGGTCGATCTACTTCGGCGCCATCGGCACCGCGGGCCAGCGCTGCACCTCCACCCGCCGGGTCATCGTGCACCGGTCCATCCACGACACCTTCCTCGAGCGCCTGGCGGAGCTCTACGACCGGACCCCCATCGGCGACCCCCGCGGGGACGAGCACCTCATGGGCCCCCTGGTGGACCAGGGCGCCGTGACCACCCTGCTGGCGGCCATGGCCACGGTGCAGGCCGAGGGCGGACGCCTGGTCTGCGGCGGCAAGCGACTGCCCCTGCCCGGCGGCTGCTACGTGACGCCGGCCCTCGTCTCGGTGCCCGGTAACCTGCCCA
>CAIMQW010000266.1 GCA_903843705.1 uncultured Holophagaceae bacterium
CGATGATGGCCACGGGCGTCACGCAGACGGGGCAGCCGGGGCCGTGCACCAGGGTCAGATCCTTGGGCAGCAGCTCATCGAGCCCGAAGCGGACGATCGCATGGGTCTGCCCGCCGCAGACCTCCATCAGCGTCCAGGGGCGCGTCACCTTGCAGCGGATGGCCTCGCCCAAGGCCTGGGCCTTCCGCCCATCGCGGAACTCCTCGACGAACCTCAAGCCTCCTCCTGCTCCTGGCCCTCGGCCAGCGCGTTCAGGCACTCCAGCATGTGCATGGCCTCGGCCTCATCCAGCTGATCCAGGGCCAGGCCCGCGTGGACCACCACCCAGGCCCCTGGCCCCGCGTCGGGCACACAGGCAAGGCTGATCTCCTTGATGGTGGAGCCGAAGGCCACGCGCCCCAGGCGCAGGGGCGATTCCACCACATCGAGGATCTGGCCGGGAACGCCAAGGCACATGCGGGACTCCTGGGGGGGTGGGCACCAGGGTAGTCCTATCCGGCCCCATGCTCCAATAGATCCATGACGGCCAACCGGGAGCATCTGCGGGGCGCGGCCCTGGTGGCCGCGGCAGCCCTGCTCTGGAGTTCCAGCGGGCTCTTCATCAAGGCCCTGCCCCTGGGGGCCCTCCAGATCGCCGGGGTCCGCAGCCTCGTGGCGACCCTCACCATCGCCGCCGTGGTGCGCTTCCGCGGGGGCCGCCCCTTCCCGCGGCCGGACAGCCTCTCCCTGGCCTGCGCAGCCTCCTACGCCGGGGTCCTGATCCTCTTCGTCGCCGCCACCAAGCTCACCACCGCCGCGAACGCGATCTTCCTGCAGTTCTCTGCGCCCATCTACCTGGTGTTCCTGGAGCCCTGGGTCACGAAGCGGTCGCTGCAGGGACGCGACCTGGTCGCCGTGGCGCTCTGCCTAGGCGCCATGGGGCTGTTCTTCGTGGGCCGCTTCGAGGCGGGCAGCTTCGCCGGGAACGTCCTGGCGGTCGTCTCGGGCGTGTGCCTGGCCCTCTTCGCCCTGACGCTCAAGCTGAAGAGGGAGCGGCAGCCGGACGCCGATCCCATCAGCGCCATCATCCTCGGCAACCTGCTGGTGGCGGCCCTCTGCCTCCCCTTCGCCCTGCCGGGTCTCCGGCCCACTCTGATCCAGTCCGGCATGCTGCTCTACCTGGGCGTCTTTCAGATCGGCCTGGCCTACCTGCTCTTCAATGCGGGCATGAAGCGGCTCTCGGCCACGGCAGCCGTCGTGACGGGCACCCTGGAGGCCGTGCTAAACCCTGTGTGGGTGTTCCTCGGCGTGGGCGAGCGGCCCTCGCCCTGGGCCCTGGTGGGTGGGCTGCTGATCCTCGGCACCATCGCCTGGTACAGCCTCGCGCCCAGGCCTAGGCTGGCCCTGCCGCCCGCCGCTCCATGAACCCGGTGCTCAGAGGCACCAGCAGCGCCGCCGCACACAACGCCACCACGCCATGCCAGCCTCGGGCGTGGTACCCGTGGCCGCTGAGGGTGATCCCCGCGGCGCCGCCCAGGTAGTAGAACAGCACGTAGAAGGCGTTGGCCCGGCCCCGGCCCGCCTGCAGCTTGCGGTTGAGGGCCCCGGCCGCCGCCGCATGGACCGTGAAGAAGCCCGCGCACACCAACGTCAGGGCAGCGGCCATGGCCCAGCCCTGCGGCACCAGGGTGAGCGCCACGCCCCCGCCGAGCACCACGGTCCCCGCCACCATGGCCGTGCCATTGCCGATGCGGTTGCTGAGGCGCCCCGCGAGGGGCCCCGCCACCACGCCCATGATGTAGGAGAGGTAGAGCAGCGTCACGGCCCGGGTGGACCAGTGGAAGGGCGCGCCGTAGAGGTAGAAGGGCAGGTAGTTGAAGATCGAGGAGAAGACAAAGTAGGCGCCGGCCCCCACCGCGTAAAGGCGGATCAGGTCGTGGCGCAGCAGCACGTCCCGGAAGCGGGTGGTGTCCCGGGCCACCGGACCTTCGTCGGGTTCCACGGGCAGACCCGCGTAGGCCGCCAGGGCCGCGATGATGAGCAGGGCAGAGGCCAGGAAGAAGGCCCAGCGCCAGTGCGCCGCGGGCATGAGCACCCCCGCCAGCAGGCGCCCGGAGAGGCCTCCCAGCACCGTGGCTGACACATAAGTACCCATCACCACGTTCAAGCGACCCACTGGCATCACCCGCGCCAGGTAGGCTGCGAGGCAGGTGGTGAGCGCGGGAATGAACAGCCCCTGGACAAAGCGCGCCGCCACCAACAGCTCCAGGCTGGGCGCCAGGGCTGAGGCCAGCCCGCACACCGCCACCACCAGGCCGCCCGTGAGCAGGATGCGGCGGATGGGCAGCCGGTCCGCCAGGGCGCCGAAGGGCAGGTTTGCAAGGGCCATGCCCAGCACCACCGCGGACACCGTGCGGGAGGCCACGCCCTCCGCCACGCCGAACTCCAGCCGCAGCACCGGCAGCACGGGCTGGGGGATGTAGACCGTGGTGAACACCGCCGCCACCAGCGCGAACACCAGCACCTGGATGCGCAGAAAGGGATCCTTCCCGCCCTGCCCCTCTGCGCCGTTCACGTCGCTGGGCAAGGCCGTCATCAGGGGCTCCAGGGGTCCAGCTTCAGTATGAACAGCCCAGGGGTCCCTGTCCCGCCGTCCTCAGTACCGCCAGCTCTTGAGGTCCGCCCCGGCCGGGGCCGTCTTCTCCATGCGGGCCAGCATCTTCGCCAGGTAGAGGGTGCTGTAGTGCAGGCGGGAGATGTGGTTGGGGTGCTCGGGGTCGCCGTTCCAGCAGTGCTCGGCGCGGTCCCCGTACTTCACCTCGCCCTCGTAGGGGGGGTTGCGGGTCTGCTTCAGGAAGTCCTCCAGTAGATAGACCGCATCGTTGAGGAAGAACGTGTCGGCGCTGCCGCAGTACACGTGCAGCTTGCCCCGCAGCCTGGGGCCCAGGACCGGCCAGTGCTTCTCCAGGATGGCCCGCAGGTCGTAGTGCTCCTTCCAGTCGGCGGCCACCTTGGGATCGATGAGGCCCGTCCGCTTGTCGAAGATGGGTTGGGGATAGCCGTCCGCGCCCTGGGGCGAGAACACCGCCTGCCAGATGTCGAACTGCTCGCCGGAGCGGCCGTGGCTGCCCAGGGCCAGCTCGTAGGCGTTGGCCTCCTCCAGAGTCTGGAAGGTGTGACCCAGGTAGTCCCGGGCCGCGGGCTGGGCCACGCGCTTGTGGGCGCCCTGCACGTAGAAGGCGTTCTTGTCTTTGTAGAGATCGATGACGGTGTAGGCCCGGAAGTCCACGGGATCCGGGCAGGAGCCGAAGGCGCCGTTGTAGTGGTCCGGGTAGAAGATCTGGGCCGCCAGGGCCTCCCACCCCCCGGTGGAGCCGCCGCAGAGGAAGCGGGCCCAGCTGGGCAGGACCCGGAACGCCAGCTCGATGGCAGGCATCAGCTCCGTCTCGATCGCATCGCCGTAGGGGCCCAGGTTGGCGGAGTTCACGGCGTAGGAGTCGTCGTAGTAGGGGTTGGCGTGCTGCAGTTTCACGAAGAGGTAGCGCGGGAAGTCCGGCGCGGTCCACTGCTGGAAGTTGCGATAGGCCTCCTCCTGTTGGATGCGGTTGTAGCCCGAGATGCGGAAGCGTGCGCTGTAGTCAGGCTTCAGGTCCGGATCTGGCGGCACCGTGCGAAAGGAGTCGTCGAAGTCCCGCACGAAGTGGTCGTGCATGAGCAGCATGGGAAAGCGGGCCTCGGGATGCGCGTCGAAGCCCTCGGGCACCAGCACCAGGGCCGACAGGAACATGGGCCGCCCCCAGAACTTCGTGAGGAGCTGGCTCTGGATCCGCAGGTGGCGGACGTACTTGGAATCGGGGGACTCCGGCAAGGGCGGGATCACCTGGTCCAGGAGCACCTGGATGGGGGCCTGACCTGGCCCCACCCGCACCTTCCGGGGGCGGCTGTAGAGGTTCCCCGGGGCGAGGTTCCAGTGCTGGCCCTCGCCCCGGTCCATGGGCAGTTTCAGCGTGTGCCCGTCCGCCCGGTGGAAGGTCTCGTAGCGGTGCAACAGGGCCTGCACGGTGTACTCGCCCGGCGGGAGGTCTTTTAGCGAGCGGATGGGATAGCCGTCCGCCCGGGCGTCAACCAGGGCCCGCTGTCCGGGCGGGAGACCCTCCACGTCCGTGCCGAAGATGAGCTGCGAATCGGGGGAATCCCCAATCTGCATGCGCGGCTCGGCGCTGGGGTCCGTGGAGAGCAGCAGGAAGAGCCGGCCATCCAGGGGCTGCGCACTCAGGCCCGGCGCGAAGCGCACGGCGAAGCGGGCCGGAGCCTTGGGGCTGGGCTTCGGTGGGGCAGCCAGGGCCGGGAGGGCCAGAGCGATGAAGACACCGAGTCGGAGCAAGTCTGAGAATTTAGGCATGGGCTACTTTAAGGCATTTGCCCCAGGCATAGGCTTGGGCGCAGAGCCTTCTAAGAATTTCGCGATCTGGTTATCGGCCAGCCCTCGCTGAAGCAGCCACTCAAAGTGGCGTTGAGCGGCGGCAATAGGCCGTGATCGCCGTTCATCACCGTTTCCAAAGATTCCTTAACCAATGCTGCACCGCGATGCAGATCTTCAGTGACAGGACTTCATCGGCCACCAGCCGTCAGAACCGCCACGGCGGCCTGGCCGAGGGAGATGCCGCCGTCGTTGGGGGGGAAGACCCGATGCCGATAGACCCGGAAGCCCATGCCGCTGAGTTTCTCCTGCACCCGCGCGGTGAGGAGGGCGTTCTGGAAGCAGCCACCGGAGAGCACCACGTCCGGCAAGCCAGCCTGGTGCGCCCAGGCCAGCGCCAGATCCGCTAGGGCCGCATGGAAGCGGGCGGCGATGAAGCCTGCGTCCCGGCCAGAGACGAGGTCCGCCAGCACGCCTGCCACGAGGGGGGCGGGATCTGCGACACCGTCATGGAAGTCCCAGCCATAGGGCGCCTCCACCCGCTCCCCGGCCGCGAACTCGAGGGCCATGGCCGCCTGGCCCTCGAAGCCTCCCCGGGCATGGAGCCCCGCCATGGCCGCCACGGCGTCGAAGAGGCGGCCGAGGCTCGAGGTGACCGGGCTGTTGATGCCCCCGGCGAGCAGGGCCTGCAGCTGCGCCCACTCGGCGCCGTCGAAGGCGGGTGCCAGCGCCGGAGGCGGCGCCCCCGCGCCCCGGATCGCCCAGAGCAGGCCGGCGGCGCTGCGGCGGGGCTGCTTCACGGCGGCGGCGCCGCCCGGCAGGGGGAAGGATTGCAGGTGGCCCAGCCGCGTGCAGGACGCGCCCTCGAGCCGCAGCGCCTCGCCGCCCCAGAGCGCGCCGTCGCTGCCAAGGCCCGTGCCGTCCCAGGTGAGCGCCAGCATGGGCCCGGTCAGGCCGTGTTCCGCGGCGCAGGCGGCGCCGTGGGCGTGGTGGTGCTGGACCCGCACCAGGGGCACCTGCCACTCCGTCGCCAGCCGCTCCGCCAGGCGCGTGCTGGCGTAGTCCGGATGCAGGTCGCAGGCCAGCACTTCCGGCCGGGCTCCGAAGAAGGCCAGCAGGTCTGTCACCGTGCGCGCCAGCAGGTCGCTGCCCTCCAGGCTAGTGAGGTCACCCAGGTGCTGGCTCATGACCAGTTCCCCGCCCTTCAGCAGCGCCACGGTGTTCTTCTGGTGGGCGCCCAGGGCCAGCACGCAGGGGCCTTTCACACCGAGGGGCACGGCCAGGGGCGCGAAGCCCCGGGCGCGGCGCAGGAGGGTCGGCCCGTCGGCGTCCACGCGCAGCACCGAGTCGTCCACGGGGCGCGTGATGGGCCGGTCGTGGCTCAGGAACAGGTCCGCCAGAGCGCCCAGCCGCCGCCGCGCCTCGGCGTCCTCGAAAGCCATGGGCTCGTCGCTGAGGTTGCCCGACGTGCAGATCAGGGGCCGCCCCGCTGCGGCCAGCAGCAGGCGGTGCAGTGGCGTGTTGGGCAGGAAGGCGCCCAGCCGCGGGTTGCCGGGCGCCGCCTCGGCCACCACCGCACCGCCGGGCCGCCGGCGCAGCAGCAGAATGGGCGCCTCGGGCGAACCCAACCAGACGCGCTCTTCCGGCGAGGCCGCGCAGTCCCGCAGGAGGCTCGCAAGGTCCGGGAACATCACCGCGAAGGGCTTGGCTTCGCGTCGCTTCCGCTGGCGCAGGCGGTCCACGGCCTCGGCCGAGGTGGCGTCCACCAGCAGCTGGTAACCGCCCAGCCCCTTGAGCGCCAGCACCGCGCCCTGGCCCAGGGCCTCGGCGGCAGCGGCCAAGGCGGCCTCGCCCTCGGCGCGGACGGTGCCGTCTCCCGCCTGCAGCGCGAGCCTCGGGCCGCAGGCCGGGCAGGCCATGGGCTGGGCGTGGAAGCGGCGGTCCAGGGGATCCGCGTATTCCCGCGCGCAGTCCGGGCACAGCGGGAAGGCTTTCATGGCGGTGCGCGGCCGGTCGTAGGGCAGACCCTCGATGATCGTGTAGCGCGGCCCG
>CAIMQW010000267.1 GCA_903843705.1 uncultured Holophagaceae bacterium
AGCGTGGTCACGGCCAGACCCGCCAGGCCCCAGAGCATGGGGAGGCGCCGACCATAGCGGTCCGTGAGCACCGCCACCGGGAACGTGGCCAGCAGCAGGGCCACCGCGTAGCTGCCGAAGAGCACCCCGATCTGCACCGGGTTGAGGTGCAGGTTCCGGGCATAGCGCGGCAACAGCGGCACCAGCAGGTAGTAGAGGAGCATATCCACATGGAAGGCGAGCGCCGTCACCAGCAGGGCGGCAGTCTGGGACGAGAGTCGGCGCATGCACCATGGAACCATGCGCCGCTTCACTAGGCCTAGGCTCGGGACCCAGCCGTCCTGACCATTTCCACCTTGGGGTAGGCGACCCGGAAGCCGCAGGCCTCATAGGCGGACTGGCTGGCGGTTCCAGGGGCCGTGGAGGCACCCGCCAGCTCGCAGCCCCGCGCCCTGGCCAAAGCCAGCCGGGCCCTGATGAGGGCCTTCTGGAGCCCCCTGCCCCGGAACCTCGGCAACACGGCATCCCCCGAGAGCAGGGCCACGCCCTCCACCAAGCCGAGCATGCCTCCGCCGGCGGGCTGTCCCTCCACGAAGGCCAGGAAACCATGGGAATCCGGAACCTCGAGGGAGACCGTGAAGGGAGGCTCCAGGGTCTCCCAACGATCCTGTTCCATGAAGCCGGCACACACCACGCGGTTGAAGAGATCCGCTTCGGCAGGGAGTGCCATCCGGATCGATGGAGAGGCTGGCCCGGCATCGCACGCCTCCAGCGTGTGGACCCACATCTGCTGGAACTGATGGAGGGCATAGCCGCGGGCAGCCAGGGCGGGCCAGAGGGAGGGATCGGCGACAGGGCTCAGCTCCAGCACCGTGGGGAAACCCAGAAAGGTCTCGATGGCATCGAGGTCCTCGTCGGAGAGTGGCCCCAGCAGGCCCAAGGCCTGGTTCAGAGGATGGGCCTCCCCACGGAAGTGGGCAAAGCCCCCACCCACCGGCAGGCTGCGGCCCCCGGCCGCCTGGTTGAAGCGTTCATTTTGAAGGGCCTGGGCACACTCAAGCCGACGGGCCAGGGCGAGCAGATCAAAGGACATGGGGTGCTCCAGGTGGGGCGGTCGGGTGCAGGTCAGAAGCATACTCGGAGAGCGGCCGGCCGCCCGCCCGGAGAGCAAAGCGAGCAGAGGGGGAGCCACTGGTCGGAGCCTCCCCCCGGAGCAATAACGAAGCACGGCCCCCTTGCGGAGGCCGTGGTGGATCGGTAAGCCGGGTTCTGTCGTGGAGCGTCATTCCTCTGGGATGAATGTCACCACCCACCTCGTGCGACCTACCCGCCGGCTCGGTCGGGTCAACCCTCGCCGCTTGCGCGGTACGCCGGCCTATTTGGTCTTGCTCCCTGGGGGGTTTGCCATGCCCGTCCTGTTGCCAGTCCGGCGGTGGGCTCTTACCCCACCGTTTCACCCTTACCTGATCCGCTTGCGCGGCCATCGGCGGTTTGTTCTCTGTTGCACTTTCCGTCGGGTCACCCCGCCCTGGTGTTACCAGGCCCAGCACCCT
>CAIMQW010000268.1 GCA_903843705.1 uncultured Holophagaceae bacterium
CGGCGAGGCCGAGGACGGCGGCGCGCTGCTCGTGGCCGAGCACGGCCAGGGCCGCTACGTGTACACGGGCCTGGCCTTCTTCCGCCAGCTGCCGGACGGCGTGCCCGGCGCCACCCGCCTCTTCGCCAACCTGCTGGCCCTCGGGCGGCCCCGTGACTGACGAGGCCCCGCCGCCGATCCTGGGCACCTGGCCGCGCCTCTACGCGGTGGTGGTGGGTGAGCTGCTGCTCTGCATCCTGGGCTTCTGGCTGCTGGCCCGGGTCTGCTCGTGAGCCGCCTCGACTGGCTCGTCCTCGGCGGCGCCCTGCTCTTCGTGGTCCTGTGGGGCCTCTACAAGGGCCGGGGCGCCACCACCGGCGACCACTACATCGGCGGCGGCCGGGACCACCGCTGGTGGCTCATCGGCCTGTCCATCATCGCCACCCAGACCAGCGCCATCACGTTCCTCTCCACGCCGGGCCAGGCTTACGTGGATGGCATGCGCTTCGTGCAGTTCTACTTCGGCCTGCCCCTGGCCGCCATCGTGCTCTCCATCTGGGCCATCCCTCTGTACCACCGCCTGAAGGTGTCCACGGCCTACGAGATCCTGGAGGCCCGCTTCGACCTGAAGACCCGGCTGCTGGCCGCTTGCCTCTTCCTGATCCAGCGCAGCCTGGCCGTGGGCATCACCATCTTCGCCCCGGCCCTGGTGCTCTCAGTGCTGCTGGGCTGGAGCATCCACGCGAACATCCTCCTCATCGGCGTGCTCGTCATGACCTACACGGTGGTGGGCGGCACCAAGGCCGTGGCCTGGGCCCACAGCTCGCAGATGGTGATCATCGCCTGCGGCATGCTGCTGGCCGGGCTCATGACAGTCCACCGCCTGCCCGCCCACGTGAGCCTCGGCGACGCCCTGCACGTGGCCGGCGGCCTGGGGCGGCTGAACGTCATCGACCCGCACTTCGACCTCAACAACCGCTACAACCTGTGGTCCGGGCTCATCGGCGGCTTCTTCCTCATGCTGTCCTACTTCGGCACGGACCAGTCCCAGGTGCAGCGCTACCTGGCGGGCAGCTCCATCACCCAGAGCCGCCTGGGCCTGCTGCTGAACGGCATGGTCAAGGTGCCCCTGCAGTTCCTGATCCTGCTGCTGGGTGCCCTGGTCTTCGTGTTCTACCAGTTCCACACGCCGCCCCTGTTCTTCAACCCGGGCCCCGTGAAGCAGGTCATGGCGGGCCCGGACGCCGTCACCTACCGGACGCTGGAAGCGAAGTTCGCCCAGTCGCGAGAGGCCCAAAGCCAGCGGGCCGAAGCCTTCGTGGCTGCCCGCCACAGCGGCGACGCGGCCCGGACTGAAGTCGCGAAGCGGCAGCTGCAGCAGGCTCACGCCGAGAGCGAAGCGCTCCGGCGGGAGGGCGTGGTCCTCATCCAGAAGGCCAACCCCGGCACCAATCCCAGCGACACGAACTACATCTTCCTCGCCTACGTGCTGAGCAGCCTGCCCGCGGGGCTGGTGGGCCTGGTGCTGGCGGCGGTGTTCTCGGGCTCCATGTCCTCCATGTCCGGGGAGATCAGCGCCCTGGGCGCCACCACGGTGGTGGACCTGTGGCGGCGCCTCGTCGGCGGCAGCAGCACGCGGGAGGTCTGGGTGGGCCGCCTCGCCACCTTCGCCTGGGGCGGCTTCGCCATGGCCTTCGCCGAATACGCCGCCCGCCTGGGCTCGCTCATCGAGGCGGTGAACATCCTGGGCTCGCTGTTCTACGGCACCATCCTCGGCATCTTCATCACGGCCTTCTTCGTCAAGCGCGTCCAGGGCGGCACCGCCTTCTACGCGGCCCTCGTCGCCGAAGCCGGGGTGCTGCTCTGCTTCAAGTTCACCGCCATCTCCTTCCTCTGGTACAACGTCATCGGCTGCCTCGCCGTGGTGGGCCTGGGCTATGTCTTCAGCCTCTTCCAGACCCCCCGGCAGGACGCAACCGAAGCCCTGGGCAGCTGAGGCGCGTCGAAAATGAGGTTCATCCGGGATTGCGGCTGTTGGCAGTTATCCCCGTTCATCCGTTTTTATCCCCGTCCAAATGCACGTGTCTTTGAACCTGCGGCCTGGCATTCCGTCCCGGAAAGCAAAAGCTTGACGGGGATGAACGGGATGGACGGGGATGCAGTTAACCCGGGTTTTTCATCATGCCCTTATCGGCTTTTATCGGTGTTCATCGGTGTGCAAAGCCCTTCTCACCGTGCCCAGGACGGCCTCAGCGCCGCGGCATTGCTGATCCCCATATCGCCATGGATCGCTGTGGTTGTATCTTGTTCCCAAGGCACCCCCCCACAGACTCGATTCCTGGAGGCACTCGCATGGACGGCTTGATGATGGCGTTCCCGCTCACGCTCCCGCACCTCTTCCAGCGGGCGGTGGACTACTATCCCGAGGTGGAGATCGTCTCGCGCCGGCCAGACAAGAGCCTGCACCGGACCAACTACGGGGAGTTCCACGGCCGCTCGCTGCAGCTGGCCAATGCCCTGAAGCGCCTGGGCCTGAAGCCCGGCGAGCGGGTGGCCACCCTGGCCTGGAACCACTACCGCCACCTGGAGGCCTACTTCGGCATCCCGCTGGCCGAGGGCGTCTTCCACACCCTGAATCCCCGCCTCTCGCCGACAGACCTCGCCTACATCATGAACGACGCCGAGGACGTCATCCTCCTGGTGGACGATGTGCTGCTGCCGGTCTGGGAGAAGCTCAAGGCCGACGTGAAGGTCCGCCAGGTGGTGGTCTGGGCCCATGGCCAGGCCCTGCCCGAAGGCACCCTCGACTACGAGCAGCTCCTCGCCGCCGAGCCCAAGTCCTACGCGATCCCAGCCATCGACGAGAACCAGGCCGCGGGCCTCTGCTACACCTCCGGCACCACCGGCCGCCCCAAGGGCGTCCTCTACTCGCACCGGGCCCTGGTGCTCCACTCCATGGTCAGCGCCCTGCCCGATGTGCTCGGCGCATCCTTCACCGACGTGGTGCTGCCCGTGGTGCCCATGTTCCACGTGAACGCCTGGGGCCTGCCCTTCACCTGCACCATGATCGGCGCCAAGCAGGTCTTCCCCGGCCCGCACCTGGATGCCGTGAGCCTGCTGGACCTCATGGCCGGCGAGGGCGTCACCAAGACCGCCGGAGTGCCCACCATCTGGCTGAGCCTGCTGGACGCGCTGGACAAGGCACCCGCCGGCACCTGGGACCTCTCGAAGCTGAACGAGATCATCTCCGGCGGCGCCGCGGCCCCGCCCTCCATGATCGAGCGCTTCGAGCGGGACCACGGCCTCAAGGTGGTCCAGGCCTGGGGCATGACCGAGATGACGCCCCTGGGCACCGTGAGCCGCATCAAGCCCAGCCTCGCGGGCCTGCCCGCGGAGGCGAAGCTGCAGCTGCGCGCCACCCAGGGTCTGCCGGTGCCCCTCGTGGAGGTCCGCGTCGAGTCACTGGAAGGACCCGCGCCCTGGGACGGCAAGGCCATGGGCGAGCTGATGGTGCGCGGCCCCTTCATCGCCAGCAGCTACTTCAAGAACCCTGCCGAAGCGAGCAAGTTCACCGAGGACGGTTGGTTCCGTACCGGGGACATCGTCACCACCAGCCCCGAGGGCTATGTCCGCATCACGGACCGCAGCAAGGACCTGATCAAGTCCGGCGGCGAGTGGATCAGCAGCGTGGATCTGGAGAACGCCCTCATCGGCCACCCCGCTGTGGCCGAGGCCGCCGTCGTGGCCGTGGCGCACCCCAAGTGGGACGAGCGGCCCGTGGCCTGCGTGGTGCTGCGCCCCGGCGCGTCCGCCACGCCGGATGAGCTGCGGGACTACCTGGCGCCCAAGTTCGCCAAGTTCTGGCTGCCGGACGCCTACCTGTTCATGGAAGCGATCCCCCGCACCGCCACCGGCAAGTTCATGAAGATGGCCCTGCGCAAACAGCTCAAGGACTTCCGCTGGACCAACAGCGAGTGAGGCTCACACCCAGTCCTGGAGGACTCGGCGCAGGTCGGCCATGTCGCAGGGCTTCTTGAGGGTGCGGACGTCCGGGAAACCCTCGATGAGCTCCTGCGCCCGGTCGTCCACGTAGCCGGAGAGCATCAGCACGGGGAGTCCGGGCCAGCGGGACCGCAGGTGACCCAGGGTCTCCAGGCCGTCCATGTCGGGCATGTTGATGTCCATGATCACCAGATCCGGCAGGGGGCCTCGCGCCAGGATGCTCAGCGCCTCCTGCCCGCCGGAGACACCCTGGGGGTGGTGGCCCACCACCTCGAGCATGCTCAGGAAGGTCTCCCGCACCAGGTTGTCGTCATCCACCAGGAGCACCCGCAGGGTCCGCTGGGGCGAGGCCGGCGTGGCCTCCGCATCGGCGCTGGCCGACCCCTGCTCCGAGGCCAGGGGGAAGGTCAGGGTGACTCGGGTGCCCTGGCCCGGCTGGCTCTGGAGGTCCATGGTGCCCCCGTGGGCCCGCATGGTTCCGAAGACCTGGGAGAGCCCCAGGCCCGTACCCTTGCCCGTGGGCTTGGTGGTGAAGAAGGGCTCCATGGCCCGGGCCAGGACGTCCGGCGGCATGCCTTCGCCATCATCCTGGACCGTGAGCACCAGGGCCCCCGGCTTCTGGAAGCGGGTGCCCAGCGTGATCCGGCCGCCGCCCGGCATGGCGTCGTAGGCGTTCATGCAGAGGTTCATGAGGGCGTTGGCCAGGGCACTTGCCTCCCCGAAGAACTCGGGCAGGCCTTCCTCCAGGTCCAGCGCGATGGCCACCTTTTTCAGCGTCGTCCGTTCCAGCAAGTCCGCCTCCTTACGGACCAGCTCGTTGAGGTCGAGCGCCACCGCGGAGTCCAGGTCCTTGCGGCTGAAGTCCCGCAGGCCCTTCACCAGGTCGCGGCCGCGGACGGCAGCCTGCAGCAGTGACTCCGCATCCTTGACGATGGCGGGCTGGTTCGGGTGGCGCGCCTTGAGCAGGCTGGCCACGGCCATGATGGCCCCCAGCACATTGTTCATGTCGTGGGAGACGCCGCTGGCCAGGCGCCCGAGGCTCTCCAGCCGCTGCAGGTGGTTCAGCTCCTTCTCCATGCGGCTGCGCTCCGCTTCGGTCCGGACCTCCTCGGTCCGGTCGACCAGGGACACCAGCACTCGGGAGAGGTCACCTTCATGGCCCGGCACCACGGAGAGGCGCCGCTGCAGTTCGAGGGGGCGCCCCGCGAGGTCGAGGAGCGGCAGTTCGAGCTCCACCTCCGTCCGGCCCTCGAAGAGCTGGGCGAGCTCCTCCCGGATGACCGCCAGCGAAGCCTCGGTGAAGTAGTCGGGACGCTTCAGGGTCAGCTCCCTCTGGCTGGCAACCCCCAGCAGCCGCAGGCCTGCAGCATTGGCTTCGAGCACCCGCACCCGAGAGAAGAGGTCCTGGAGCACCTCGGGATGGGCGTCGAGATGGGCGCGCAGGTCCGTGACGCCCTCCTGCCGCAGCGCCTCCAGGCCTTGGGCCACCCGGGAGAAGTCCTCCTCCAGCACGGCCACCGGGGTGTGGTCGAAGAGGCTGCGGAAGCGCTCCTCGCTCTCCCGGAGGAACTGCTCCGCCTGCCGCCGCTCGGTCACGTCCCGGTCCACCCCCCGGTAGCCCAGGAACTCCCCGGCGGGGCCCAGGATCGGCAGCCCCGTGGTCTCCAGGAGCACCTCCCGACCGTCCTTGTGGAGCACTGTGTTGGGGAAATCCCGGATGGCCTCCCGGCGCGCGAAGGTCTCGAAGACCGCCTGTAACAAGCCCTCCCGTTCGGCCTCGGGGAAGAGGTCGTAGAAGTGAACCTTGCCCGCCAACTCCTCGGCGGTGTAGCCCAGGAGGGCCTCCACCACGGGGCTGACATAGGTGTAGAGACCCTCGGGATCCACCTCCCAGATGCACTCCTCCGCAGCCTCACCGATCTGCCGGAAGCGCTCCATGCTCTTTTCGAGGGCGGCCTCGGACTGCTGACGCGCCATGCGGGTGCGCAGGGCCGCGACCCCGAAGGCCAGGGTGTTGGCCAGCTCCGTCAGGAGGTGGGCCTCCTTGGCGTCGAAGGC
>CAIMQW010000269.1 GCA_903843705.1 uncultured Holophagaceae bacterium
CCGGGGTGTGTGCGCAACTTAAGGCCTGACAGCCTCCTGAGCCTGTGCTAACATCGGCCATGAGACGTCGTCCGCGCAAGGTTCTGGGCGTCCCGGCACGAGCCTTCGCCGGGATCATCACGCTGGGAACACCGCGTACCGAACCTTCGATTTGAGCCCGGGAGCCACCGATGGAGAGGCATCGCCCCATCCAAACCCAAGGTCTATATGACCCCACCCAGGAGCACGACGCCTGCGGCTTCGGATTCGTGGTGGACACCAAGGGCCGTCCCTCCCATGACATCGTTCAGAAGGCCCTGAAGGTCCTCTGCAACCTGGTGCACCGCGGCGCCTCGGGCAGCGAGAAGTCCACCGGCGACGGCGCCGGCATCCTCACCCAGATTCCCCACGCCTTCCTTGCGTCCCGCTGCCGCTCCATGGGCATCGAGCTGCCCGCTCCCGGCGAGTACGGCGTCGGCATGTTCTACCTGCCCACGGACGACCGCAACCGCCATGCCTGCGAGAAGATCCTCGAGGAGGCCGCCACGGACGAGGGCCAGAAAATCCTGGGCTGGCGCGACGTCCCCACGGACAACGCCTCGCTGGGACTCTCCGCCCGGGCCAGCCAGCCGGTCATCCGGCAGGTCTTCATCGGCCGGGGCCCCGCCACGCCCGCGGGCATGGACTTCGAGCGCAAGCTCTACGTGATCCGCCGCCTGGCCGAGAAGCGGGTGTCCCGCTCGGTGCTGCCGGGCCGGGGCCACTTCTACATCGCCAGCCTCTCCAGCCGGACTGTGGTCTACAAGGGCATGCTCAACTCCGAGCAGCTCGGCACCTTCTATCCGGACCTAGCCGAGGAGACCTTCGTGGCTGGTCTGGCCATGGTGCACTCCCGCTTCTCCACCAACACCTTCCCCAGCTGGTCCCGGTCCCACCCCTACCGCTACATCTCCCACAACGGCGAGATCAACACCCTGCGCGGCAACGTCAACTGGATGGAGGGCCGCCAGCGGCTCTTTGCCTCCCGCATCCTGGGCGACGACCTGCAGAAGGTGCTGCCGGTCATCGACCTAGAGGGCTCCGACTCGTCGATGTTCGACAACGTCCTCGAGCTGCTCTACATGTCCGGCCGCTCCCTGCCCCACGCGCTGATGATGATGGTCCCCGAGCCCTGGAGCCGGCACGAGTCCATGAGCCCTCTGCGCAAGGCCTTCTACGAGTACCACTCCTGCCTCATGGAGCCCTGGGACGGTCCCGCCTCCATCGCCTTCACGGATGGCACCCGCATCGGCGCCATCCTGGACCGCAATGGCCTGCGCCCCGCCCGTTGGATCCACACCAAGGACGGCATGGTCGTGGTGGCCAGCGAGACCGGCGTCCTGGACATCCCCGTGGAGAAGATCGTCCAGAAGGGGCGCCTCCAGCCCGGCCGCATGTTCCTAGTGGACACCGAGCTGGGCCGCATCGTGCCCGATGACGAGATCAAGGACCAGCTGGCCTCGGCGGAGCCATATGCCGACTGGGTGAAAGAGAACCTGGTCCGCATCAACGACCTGCCGGAGCCCCCGGTGGTGAACGAGCCGGACCACGAGACCGTGCTGCGGCGGCAGGAGACCTTCGGCTACACGCTCGAAGACGTGAACATGATCGTGAGCCCCATGGCCGCGGACGGCGCCGAGCCCATCGGCAGCATGGGCTCCGACATCCCCCTAGCGGTGCTCTCGGAGAACCCCCAGCTGCTCTACGACTACTTCAAGCAGCTCTTCGCCCAGGTCACCAATCCCCCGGTGGACGCCGACCGCGAGAGCATCGTGCTGGCCGTGGACACCGCCATCGGCCCTGAGGGCAACCTGCTGGAGCCCGTGGCCGAGTCGGCCCTGCACTTCGAGCTGCCCACGCCCGTGCTGCTCAACCGCGAGCTGGAAAAGATCCGCGGCCTGGACGGCCGGCCGGGCTCGCGCGGTTTCCACTCCATCACCCTGCCCATGCTCTTCAAGGCCGAGGCCGGCGGCAAGGGCCTGCGCAAGGCCATCGAGGACCTGCGCCGCTCCTGCAGCGAGGCCATCGCCGAGGGCCACAACATCCTGATCCTCTCGGACCGGGGCCACGACGCCACCGATGCGCCCATCCCCGCCCTGCTCGGCATCGCGGCGGTCCAGCACCACCTGCTGCGCGCCGGCACCCGCGAGAAGGTCTGTCTCGTGCTGGAGACCGGCGAGCCCCGCGAAGTGCACCACTTCTGCACCCTCATCGGCTACGGCGCCAGCGCCGTGAACCCGTATCTGGCCTTTGAGACCATCCACGACCAGCTGCGCCAGGGCATGCTCAAGGGCGAACCGGCCAAGGCCGAGATGAAGTTCGTCAAGGCCGTCAACAAGGGCATCGTGAAGGTCATGTCCAAGATGGGCATCTCCGCGGTGCAGAGCTACCACGGCGCGCAGATCTTCGAGGCTCTGGGCCTCAGCCAGGACTTCGTGGACGAGTATTTCTCGGGCACGCCCACCCGCATCGGCGGCGTCGGCATCGACGTCATCGCCCGGGAAGTGAGCCTGCGCCACGACCAGGCCTACCCCGACCGTCCCGCGGACGCCCCCAGCCTCAGCTCTGGCGGCCGCTACAAGTACCGGCGGGACGGCGAGATCCACCTCAACAGCCCCGAGGCCATCCACCTCCTGCAGTCCGCCTGTCGCACAGGCGACTACAAGCTCTGGAAGCGCTACACCGAGATCATCGATCACCAGGGCAAGCAGCCCATCACCCTGCGCGGCCTGCTGGAGTTCCGCTCCCAGGCCCGGCCGGTGCCCATCGATGAGGTGGAGCCCATCGAGGCCATCCTGGCGCGCTTCAAGACCGGCGCCATGTCCTACGGCTCCATCAGCCAGGAGGCCCACGAGGCCCTGGCCATCGCCATGAACCGCATCGGCGGCAAGAGCAACACCGGCGAGGGCGGCGAGGATCCCGCCCGCTTCGTCCCCATGCCCAATGGCGACTCCCGCAGCAGCGCCATCAAGCAGGTGGCCTCGGGCCGCTTCGGCGTCACCATCAAGTACCTGACCGAGGCCCGCGAGATCCAGATCAAGATGGCCCAGGGCGCCAAGCCCGGCGAGGGCGGTCAGCTGCCCGGTCCCAAGGTCTATCCCTGGATCGCCAAGGTGCGCCATGCCACCCCGGGCGTGGGCCTCATCTCCCCGCCGCCGCACCATGACATCTACTCCATCGAGGACCTGGCGCAGCTCATCTACGACCTGAAGAACGCCAATCCGGCGGCCCGCATCAGCGTGAAGCTCGTCTCCGAGGCGGGCGTCGGCACCATCGCCGCCGGGGTCGCCAAGGCGCACGCCGACGTCATCCTCATCAGCGGCTTCGATGGCGGCACCGGCGCCGCCTCCCTCACCAGCATCCGGCATGCGGGCGCCCCCTGGGAGCTCGGCCTCGCCGAGGCCCAGCAGGTGCTGGTCATGAACAACCTGCGCAGCCGCGTGGTACTGGAGGCCGACGGCCAACTCAAGTCCGGCCGGGACGTGATCATCGCCGCCCTCCTGGGCGCCGAGGAGTTCGGCTTCGCCACCGCGCCCCTGCTGGCCCTGGGCTGCGTGATGATGCGCGCCTGCCACAAGAACACCTGCCCCGTGGGCGTGGCCACCCAGGATCCAGAGCTGCG
>CAIMQW010000270.1 GCA_903843705.1 uncultured Holophagaceae bacterium
AGTCGATCATGAGGGACTTCTCGACGCAGAACTTGCAGAACTTGGCGCGTCGTCCCCCAAAAGCCTTCTTCTTCTTGGGCTTGCCCTTCTTGGCATCGGCGCGGCGCTTCATCCCATCACCTCTTCAGCGGAACGTTCCTTGATCCCGGCCTGGGCCTTGCGCTTGGCCTCACGCTCGATGCGCTGCTTGGTGCGACCGGCGGACTTCTCGGCCTCGTCCAGGCGAACGCTCATGTACTTGATGACCGCGTCGTTGTTACGGAAGCGGCGCTCGAGTTCGGCGATGAGGGTGGGGCCCGCGTTCATCTCGAACAGGGTGTAGTAGCCCTCGCTGAACTTCTGGACTTCGTAGGCCAGCTTCTTGCGGCCCCACTTGTCGGTCTTGAGCAGTTCGCCACCCTGCTCGGCAATGATCCCCTCGTACTGCTTGACGAGCTCATCCGATTGCTCGTCCGTCAGCGTAGGGGAGGCGATGAAGATGGTCTCGTAGTGACGCATCTGTCCTCCTTATGGATGTGAAGCCCCCATTGGATTCCGGGAGCAAGGAAGAGCCCTCCAGCGGAGGACGCGAAGGACCAGTTTCGCGCGAAAAGGCTTGCAGATCAACCCAAAGTAATGGCCCGAAGGGTCTGCGGCCCCTGCATTCCGGTGATGCGACTACTTGAGCCCGCGCTTCTCCAGCAGGGGGCCCACCTTGGGGTCGGCGCCCCGGAAGCGCCGATAGAGCAGCGCCGGGTCCTCCGTGCCACCCCGGGAGAGCACCTCGGCCCGGAACTTGGCGGCGGTGGCGGGATCGAACAGGTTGCCCTTCTCCTTGAAGGCCTGGAAGGCGTCGCTGTCCAGCACGGCACTCCAGATGTAGCTGTAGTAGCCCGCCGCGTAGCCACCGATGATGTGGTTGAAGTAGGGGCTGCGGTAGCGGGGCGGGATCTCGGCGAGGAGGCCCCACTTGGCCAGGGAGGCCTTCTCGAAGGCGGCGGTGTCCTGGGGTTTGGTGTCGGTCAGGGTGTGCCAGTCCATATCCAGGAGGGAGGCCGCCATGTACTCCACGGTGGCGAAGCCCTGCCCGAAGGTGGCAGCCCGGCGCATCTTCGCCAGCAGGGCGTCCGGGATAACCTCGCCGGTCTGGTAGTGCTTCGCATAGAGCCGCAGCACTTCGGGCTCCATGGCCCAGTTCTCCATGACCTGGCTGGGCAGCTCCACGAAGTCCCGGGGGGTGCCCTCCGTGGCCCGGTAGCGGCCTGCATAGAGGAGGCCGTGGAGGGCGTGGCCGAACTCGTGGAAGAGCGTGCTCACCTCATCGGAGGTGAGCAGCGCCGGGCGGTCGCCCGAGGGGGCCGTGAAGTTGCAGACGTTCACCACCACGGGATCCACCCGCTTGCCGTCCTTCACCCAGCTGGACCGGTAGCTGCTCTTCCAGGCTCCGCCGCGCTTGCCGGGTCGCGGGTGGTAGTCCAGGTAGAGCAGGCCCAGGTGGCGGCCATCGGCCTCCTTCACCTCGAAGCAGTGGACGTCCTTCTGGTAGACCGGGATGTCCTTCACTTCGCTAAAGGAGAGGCCGTAGAGCTTCGTCGCCACGGTGAAGGCACCCCGGCGCACGGCGTCGAGGGCAAAGTAGGGCTTTACGGACTCCTCGTCGAAGTCGTACTTCGCCTGCTTGACCTTCTCGGCGTAGTAGCGCCAGTCCCAGGGCTCCAGCTTCTGGCCCGGGAGGTCCTTCGCCATCATGGCCTGGAGCTCCGCGCGCTCCCGCTTGGCCACCTCCAGGGCAGGCTGCCAGATCTGATCCAGCAGGCCGTAGACGCCCCTGGGGTTCTTGGCCATGTTCTCCTCGAGCACGAAGTCGGCCCAGGTGCGGTAGCCCAGCAGCCTCGCCTTCTCGGCCCGCAGGGCGGCCACCTGGCTCACGATGGCGTTGGTGTCCGTGTCCCCGCCCTGGTTACAGCGCTCCAGGTAGCCCGTGAGGATGCGTCGGCGCAGCTCCCGGTTCTGGGCGTACTCCAGGAAGGGCCAGATGCTGGGGCCATCCAGGGTGAACAGCCACTTGCCCGCCTGCCCCGCCTTCTTCGCGGCTCCCGCGGCGGCCATGCGGGTGCCTTCCGGCAGGCCCGCCAGGTCCTTGGGATCCTCCACCACCAACTGGAATGCCTTGGTGGCCTTTAGGAGGCGGTCGCCGAAGTCCACGCCGAGGCGGCTGAGCTCATGGTTGATGGCCCGCATGCGGGTCTGGGCCGGGGCATCCAGGGCTGCGCCCGAGCGGACGAAGCCCTTGTAGACGCGCTCCAGGAGCCGGGCCTGGTCCGGCTCAAGCTTCAGGCCGGCCCGGGCCTCCCATACGGTCTTGACCCGCCTGAAGAGCATCGGGTCGAGTTGGATGTCATCCCGGTGGGCGGACAGGAGGGGCATGGCCTCCCGGTTCACGGCCTGCAACTTGGGGGTGGTCTCGGCACCCACCAGGTTTGAGAAGACCGACATCACCCGCTCGGAGAACTGGCCGGTCTGATCCAGGGCGACCAGGGTGTTCGGGAAGGTGGGAGCCTCCTGGGAGGCCGTGATGGCGGCGACTTCCTGTTTCTGGCGGGCCATGCCCTCCTTGAGGGCTGGCAGGAAGTGCTCTTCCCGGATGGCCTCAAAGGGGGGCACGCCGAAGGGGGTCTTCCAGTCCGTGAAGAACGGATTGGGGGCGGCGGAAGGATCGGCGGCGAGGACAGGCAGGGTCATGAGGGCAACCAGCACGGCATGGGAGAACATGGGAGCTCCGGGTTCAAGTAGAAGACCATCCTCTCATCTTTGGGGAGGAGCTTCCTGCCCCAACGGATCCTGGGCCGGTGTCATCAAATCGCAATTGGGGGTTCTGTGCTGAAACGGATGCTGGAAGGCGGTCGCTACCTTGTGCTGCTGGGGGTGCTCTCGTCCTTAGCGGCTTCCCTGGCGGTCTTCCTATGGGGAATGGGAAAGACTGGGGTGGTGATCCTGGGCTTGGTCCAGACCGGAGGGAAGGACCCCCTGACCGTGGTGCGGCTGATCGAGCTCATGGACAAGTTCCTGATCGCCGTGGGGCTCTACATCTTCGCCGTGGGTCTCTACGAGTTGTTCATCGGGGACCTGGATCTCCCGGACTGGCTGGTGATCCATGATCTCCATGACATCAAGAGCCGTCTGAGCCAGATCTTGATTCTCTTCATGGCCGTCACGTTTCTGGAGCACCTGGTGGAGTGGAAGGATCCCCTTGCCACCTTGTATTTCGCCCTGGCCACCACCCTGGTGATGGGGGCGCTGATTTTCTTCAACCGCTGCGAGGGAAAAGAGTAGACCTCAGATGCGTTGAACCAGGGGATGGCGCCGGGCGCCTTGGGCTCAGCTCCTGCGCAAGCTGTTCTCGCCGGTGGACCTTTGAATGGCGGTTCGGTAGGAAAGGGAGAAGCTTTTTCGGGCGCGTCCCCAGGCGGGAATTACAATTTATGGAGTCGATGGACCGCCGGAAAGGATCTGCCATGACCACCTTCCCCGCCAACATGGGTCTGGCCCTCACCCTGATGGCCGGTGCCGCCCTGGGCGCCCAGGACCTCTCCCCGCGCATGGGCTTTGGTGCCTTCTTCATGCAGCCCACCGACTGGGCTGGGAAACATTACGGAAGCGGCTGGAAGGTGAACCTGACCCTCCATGTACGCCGGGAGGCCACCGTGGAAGGGCGCGTCCGCTTTGAGGTCGGCGAGTTCCGCGAGGGCAAGGATATGACCGATTGGTGGGGCTACCAGGCGTCCCGGTATCAGGCGCGCACGCGGCTCGTGGGCTACGACTGGCTCATCCCCCTGGGGTCCAAGAAGCCCACGGGGTTGGATGTCATTCTCGGCATTGGCGGGGTCCACTGGTACCGGGACCGAACCGTCCACAGTCTGCCGGGCTATCCCTTCACTCCCGTTTACAGCTATGGCAACACGGACGATAACCTGGCCTTTGCGGGCACCGTGGGGCTGCGCTACCGCTTCAGCCGGAACTTCGAAGTAGAGCTCCACCAAGTCTTGACCAGCACCCCGAACAGCCACCAGGACTTCTCGGACGCGGAGCTAAGCCACACTGCTCTGGGCCTGAGCGTCCGGTTCTGACGCAAGCCGGACAGGGTGCGGCGGCGGGCAGGGCCGCCGCTAATCGAGCTCCGGGGCCATCCCTCGCGCTGGAGTGGTGCCCCAGAACGTCGCACTATTCATTTGGTTCCCGATCCCATCCAGGGACTCGGCGGCGCCGAGGAACTCCAGGAACCGGGCGAAGGGGGCATCCATGCGTCCGATGACCTCCCACTCGGGCTCGGTCCAGGGCTCCAGGACGAAGTCCACCAGGGGCCGCTGGAAGGGGCCGATGCCCAGGCGCAGGCGGGCGATGTCCGGGGTGCCCAGGCAGTCGAAGACCGAGCGCAGGCCGTTGTGGCCACCGTCTGAACCGTTCAGGCGGAAGCGGCCCGTGCCCAGGGGAAGATCCTTGTCGTCGTGGAGCAGGATCATGCGGCGGGGGTAGATGCCCGCGGACTCAGACTGAACGCAGGCCTCGCCTGAGAGGTTCATATAGGTGCTCGGCACCAGCGCCTGCAGGTTCGGCGCCAGCGGATAGAGCGTGCCAGAGGGGAAGCGCTTGCGGGGGCTCGGTACAAGATTCCGCTCCGCCATCCAGCGCTGGAGCAACAACCGGCCAAGGTTGTGGCGGGTGTCCTGGTATTCAGGGCCAGGGTTTCCGAGAGGTACCAGAGTCCACATGGCTTTTTAAGCTATCAGCTGTCGGCTGTCAGCTGTCGGTAAATACAGAGCGGGCGCCCTTCGGCGCCCGCTGCTGATAACCAATAGCTGATAGCTGAATAGCTACTTCTTGTCTTCCTTCTTGCCCTTCTTGGCGACTTCCGGCTCGGCGGCAGCGGCGACTACGGCGACCTCTTCCTCGGCGGCCTTGCCGCGGACGGAGCAGACCACCTGGTGCGCATCGCCGGTGAAGATGACGTTGGGGCCAAGGTTGATCTGTTCGAAGCGGACGCTGTCACCCACGGTGAGGTTGGTGATGTCCACGTCGATGTGGGCAGGGATCATGCTGGGCAGGCACTCGAGCTCGATCTCGCGATGAGCGAAGTCAAGCACGCCGCCCATGGCCTTGACGCCGATGGAGGTGCCGACGAGGCGCACGGGCACCTTCACACGGACCTTGAGGGTCATGTCGACACGCATGAAGTCCACGTGGCGCAGACGGGAGGTGATGGGGTCGCGCTGCAGGTCCTTGATGATGACGTGGCGCTTGATGTCGGTGCCCTCGCGCTGGAGGAACATCACGGAGTTCATGCCGGTGTCGCTGGCCAGCACCCGGGCCACGACCTTGGGGCTGATGGCGATGGCGACGGGGGGCTCGTTGAGGCCGTAGACCACGGCGGGGATCATGCCGCTGGCCTTGAGGTCGCGGATGGCGGCCTTGCCGAAGGATTCGCGCTTGGGAACGATCAGGGTTTCTTGGGACATTTGGTTCCTCCTACCTGGCAGCGACCGCTGCCCTCTCGTTGGGATGGGTCCGGGCGGACCGTACGGGTGCTCCCCCATGGGAGGCCGAACTGATGATTTTGCCTGAATATCCCAGGGAATCAAAGGAAGATCTTCGTGCCTGCCGCTGGGGAAGGCGTACCATCAGGTTGTTACATCTGGCGGTTATCATCCGGCCAAGAGGACTCCTGTGTTCCATCCCATTCCCCGCCCCGAGGAACTGCTCAACCGTGAGCTGAGCTGGCTGGACTTCAACGCCCGGGTCATGGAGGAGGCCGAGGACCCCACGGTGCCCCTCCTGGAGCGGGTGAAGTTCCTCAGCATCGTCTCCAGCAACTGGGACGAGTTCTTCATGGTGCGGGTGGCTGGCATCTGGCGGCAGATCGATGCGGGCATCACCCAGCCGGGCCATGACGGCCTGACACCCCGGCAGCTGCTGGAGCGGGTGTCCTCCAAGATCCACGCCTACTCCGCCCGCCAGCACGAGCTCTTCCACGCCATCCTCGAGCCCCAGCTGGAGGCCCAGGGCATCCAGATCCTGAACCCCCGGAACCTGGACGGGGCCCAGGCCGCCTTCCTGCTCGACTACTTCGAGCGGAGCCTCCTGCCGCTCATTACGCCGCTGGCTGTGGACACGGGCCACCCCTTTCCCCGCCTGGGCAACCGGGCCCTGGTGCTGGTGGTGGAGCTGGAGCCTGACGAGGACCAGCTGGATGGGCACCTGCCTTCCTCGGAGCTGTCCTTCATCCACGTGCCCAC
>CAIMQW010000271.1 GCA_903843705.1 uncultured Holophagaceae bacterium
CTTGGATCGGTGAATGTGAGGGTAGCCCCACTCTGGAAGTTGCTACCCATCACCGACATCGGTTGATTTGTGCTCGATGCAACATAGGATGCTGGCGCAACGCTGGAAATTGTTGGAGCTACCAATCTGGTCAGTGTGAAAGTAGCAGTGTTGCTTTGTTTCCCTGTTGTGTTGTCCACAGCCCAGTAGGAGTAGACGCCAAGAAGCGCATCGCTAGGTGGCAGCCAGGTCTGAGCGTATGTGCCACCTGCGTTTGCTGATTTAGTTATGGTTGGTCTTTCAATTAAATCTGGATATTTGAAGTGAAGGGTTACCAAACCATTGGGTGTAAATCCTGTACCTGGTTCAGAGAAGGTTGTCACGCCTGGCGCCCCTGTCGCAGGCGTGACACTCACTTGTGGTGAGGCAACACTACTCACCACAACGGGTAATGAGCTAGAACGAAGGGCAGACCCCTGTGCGGCGCAGACCCTTACCCAAATTGTCTGCGCCACGGTGTTGTGAATATACACATCCATCCGAGTGGTGCTCGCATAGATTGGTGCGCTGGTTGCATCGTACCAAGTCGTACATCCATCAACGGAGAGCTGGTGCCAGGATGACGACGTGAATTCAGAACCATTCACTGTGACCAACTGAGAACCGGTTCCCAACGGGATGCTATTTGGTTGGATGCTGGTTAGTTTGGGGGTCGTTAGGGCGGTCGTTAGGCTCAGAATAGCGGAGTTGCTGGTGGAGGAAGAAAGACTATTTATCGCCTTGGCATGGAACATCGCTTTATCATCTGCGGCTTTTGTTACCAGCGAGTAGCTTGAGGAGGTTGCTCCAGTGATGCTGGTCCAACTGGTTCCATTGTTGTCGCTCCGCTCCCATTGGAAAGAAGGCGTTGGGGTTCCACTTGCGCTAACGGTGAATGCAACACTCTTACCCGTCACGATGGTTTGGCTCTGCGGTTGCTGCGTAAAGATTGGTGCGGACTCCTGCAGTACCACGGTGACATTGGTATCCGAATATTTGGTGGTGTCGAGCACACTTGCGGCCCGAATGCGATAGATCCCTGCAGTCGCAGGTGCAGTGTAGGCGCCGGTGCCACTGAGTGTTCCCCCACCCGTATCCAGCAAGGACCATTTCACTCCTTGGTTGACAGTGCCATTTACGGTTGCTGTGAATGCCTGGGTCTTCCCAACCAGGAGGGTGGGGTCTTTGGGCTGAATATTTACGATGATTGCGCTTCCTGATGAAATAGTGATGAGGAGGCGACAGAGAGTACTGCCAGCACTATTGCTAGCCGTAACAACATAGGTCACCTGCTGTACAGACGCAGTTGGGGTCCCTGAGATAAGCCCAGTAGTAGGGTCTAGCTGAAGGCCCGAAGGCAGTAAGGGCGAAACCGTGAACAGGGATGGCGAGCCCCCACCGATGGTCGGCTTATTGGGTGTAATCGCAGACCCAACGGGGTAAGTGGCTGGATTCTGGCTGTATTGGAGGCCGTCTGGGGGAAGAAGGACCTGCGTTACGGCAAAAGAACCCTTTACTGTAGGACTGCCGGCCCCTTTGTCATCATAGGCCACGGCCGACCAGTTCACAGTCTGGGGTGTAGAGAAGGACTTTGTGAACAAAGCGGTCCCACCGCTGTTGGTAACAATCTTATGAACGATGGGAGAGCCATCATTCCAGTTCAGATCAACATTGGCCAAATTCTTATCCAAATCCGTAGCAAGGAAGGAGAGGGTGAAGGACTGACCAGCAGCGATGCTGGCCCCGCTAACAGACTGGAGCGATAGGTAGGGCGGGGCATTGGTCACTGCGGACTCAGCGGAGGTAATGGTGATGTCATTCGCAACCTGACGGGCCCAAGACCCCATGGCACTGTATCCACCAAGGCGGACCTTATAGGTCCCTGGCTGATCAAGAACCAGCCAGTAGTCCTTTGTATGAGTAAGCCCAGTGTTGATTTCTCCACTACCGCTAGGGGGACTCAACCATCGGTAACCCGTCCCGTTGGCTGCTATAACGACAGGGGTACTCCAAGCGTTAAATGGGAGGAATGATTCAGGCCCGAACCAACTCCTGAATGGGTTTACTGTATCCAGAGCAGTAGCACGAATCTGAATGGCCTGAGCGTTCTGGGGGTGGACTCCCTTCAGGATTTCAGCACTGAAAGAAGGAATCTGAATGATCGCGGTAGAATCAATGATGGGAACCGGTTGATGGGTTGTATAGTCCTCAGGGTTTGCATTCCATGGATAGCTTAGAAGGTTCTTGTTGAAGGCTTCCAAACCAACGTAGACGTAAGCAGTTATCTTTCCGTACAGGCCACCTTTCGTGATCCAATAATCAGCATCTGCCGTCACACCAGATGCGTCACGGTTGTACAACACTTCCCCATGAATACCGGATGTTGCGGTGAGGGCAGGCCTCAGGGTAAGTCTGGCTGTGGGTACGCCATAGACACTGATCCTGAGCTTAGGGACCAAGGCCACCTCAACATTGGCCTCGGCATCTGCCTGTCCATAAAGCTTCAAGCGATAGCGAGGCTGTACTGATTGAAAGGGTTCCCACTGGCCACTGCTTTGGTTGTACTTAACCCCAAATACAATTTTTTCGAACCCTATGGTTGCGGTTTCGGTGGCATGTATGGCACCAGTCGTTTCGCCTTCCAGTTCCACATCAAGCTGGAAGTTGCCGTCGATAATGACTGGCACCTGACCAGCCATAAAGATTTTTACAAAATCTTTGCTTACCAATGTTTTGGTTTGCTTGTTCAGTTTCGCACTGACGGATGCGTCTATGGTCAGCTCTTGGATTACACTGGCGGTTGCATCAAGCGCAATCCATCCTTCTTTTATGCTTAATCCATCAAGTTGAACGTTCATTTCAATCTTTGGATCAAACTGGAATGTGACTGAATTTTTTACGCTAAGTGCCCCACTAAATGTTAATGCCTCCTCCTTTGTATTAAAGTTTTCATCAGAACTAGTGACTATGACATCAATTTCGATTTCTGCTTTAGTCCAATTCAAGGATCCAGAGCAGTTATCTCCTATTTTTTCAATCCATGCAACTATTTTTACGGGATGTTTACCTAAGTTCACACCAGAACTTTTTATGTAGAGTACCCCATTTTTTGGATCTGAAAATGAGGCAAAGGTACTCCCATCTGCAACTTCAAAATGGCATAGTTGATCTTTTCCACCTTCAACAGTCAGGTCGATTTGAACCTTGTTTTCACTTGTGTATCCTTGTCCCTCAAGGATTCTGATCCATTTCGGTGCACTGATATAGCCCTTCAGAGAACTATTGAATCCTCCGTCATATGATTTTACTATCGTTTCAGAACTGACAATAAACAAATTGCTCATCCCGGTTCCATCTGCGCCCATCGTATTCATGACTCCTGGTAACTTAGGGGTGCCGGATGGCGGGAAGATGGATCTTAAGGGTGGGGCCACTTCACTACTCGATAGGCTAAAGCCTGGCCATTCCATGCGTGCCCCTTCTACTCTTTCTTGGGCCACCAGAGCTCGAACGCCGCCAAGACTGGCTGCGACATCAGGTACGGACGTCAACTTGGCAGAAGAATAGATAGAGATGGAAGAGAACAGGTCACTTAAGGAACCGGACTCAGTCGTCACCTCAATAGAACCGTCAGTAGCACGAGTGGAGCTAACAACCTTACGCAAGAAGCCTGGTGCGCTCTGCTTTACAAGCAGAGTGCCTGCTGCTGGCACAGAACTTCCGGAGACCAACTTGATATCACCGGATATAAGATCCGCAGAGATAATTTGCTCATTAGTCAGCACGAATGAAGAGGTATTTTTCGAAGTGGCTACCACAGGGGATACAAGCACCGAATGGGAACTGCTTTCCTGCCTTTGTCCGCCGGGGACGTATTCCACAACCAAGCGTGCGCTGTAGCGTACACCTGGCAACAGTCCAGTAACCGTCCCATAGTTCTTGCCATTCACACGAGTGCGAAGAGTCATTTCACTTGGTGTGAAGTCACCCTCTGGTGTAGATAGGTGAAGCTCGTATGCAATAGAATGAGCAATGGTCGGATCATCGGTTGCCGGCATCCAGCTTGCAGTAAGCTCCCCGGGTACGCTTGATGAAACCTCTACAAGCTCTGACCTTAAAGGAACAGATAGGTAGCTGCCTGAATTGACATTAATGGTGGCTGCATCACTGACCTGTTCGCCTGATGTGTTGGTGCCCTTAACCCGGAACTGGCTGCTGTTGTCTGCAGACTGGGCCAAGAAGCTATATGCATTTCCATCAGCACCGCTTACCTGACTCCAGGTGCTTCCATCCGTGCTTCGTTCCCATTGAATGGTCGGTGCAGGATACCCACTAACCTGAACCTTGAAGGTTACCGCACTCCCGGCAGTAACCGTTTTTGCTTGCGGGTGCTGTGAGAACACAGGCTTGCTCGGCAGTGGTTCCACAGTCAAGGACGCAGCATCACTTGTGGCCGGTCCCAAATCATTGACAGCACGAACGCGAAACTGAGCATGGTTGTCTGCAAGTTGGGTTCCCAGGTCATATGTAGCGCTGGTGGCACCGTTGATGTCGCTCCAAATGGTTCCGTCACTGCTTCGCTGCCATTGGTAGGAAGGGTCCGGATTGCCTCGCGCCAGAACCAGGAAGCTTGCGTGGGTTCCACTCGTTACTTTCTGATCCAGTGGCTGGGTTGAAATACTGGGAAGGAATTGCACAGTGAGTACGACAACATTGCTTGTGGCGCCTGCCACGCTGTTAAGAACTTTGACTCTGATTCGGAGCCCATCGTCAGCCTCCCCAGTCTGTAGGGTGCAGGTATCACCGATGGCTCCGATAAGAGAGTTCCAGGCTGATCCATCAACGCTTTGCTCCCACTGGTAAGTGGGCGTCCCTGTGGCCGCAGCCGTAAAGGTCACGCTGGCACCCGCAACCACCGTCTGGCTCTGGGGCTGGGTGGTGAAGCTCGGGGCCTGGGTCTGGACTGTCACGGTAATCGTGGCTGCCGCGGCCTTCGTCCTGTCCTGTTGGCTGGTGGCCGTCACGGTGTAGGTCCCGGCAGTGCCGGGGGCGGTGTAGAGTCCGCTGCTGCTGACCGTCCCTCCGCTTGCGGTCCAGGTCACGGCAGAGCTGTAGCTACCGGTCCCCGTGACGCTGGCGCTGAACTGCTGGGTGGCCCCACTGGCCAAACTTGCGGTGGAGGGGCTGACCGAAATTCCTGTGATCGAGACTGGGACCGTCAGCGTTACCGTTGCGCTCGAGGCCTTAGTGCCGTCCTGCTGGCTGGTGGCCGTCACGGTGTAGATTCCGGCCGTTCCAGGGGCGCTGTAGAGCCCGCTGCTGCTGACCGTCCCCCCAGTCGCAGACCAGGTCACGGCGGAGTTATAGCTACCGGTGCCTGTGACGCTGGCGCTGAACTGCTGGGTGGCCCCAGTGGCTAGGCTCGCAGTGGAGGGGCTCACTGTGACCGCCGTGATGGTCACAGGGGCAGTCACCGTCACCGTTGCACTTGCAGCCTTCGTGCCGTCCTGCTGGCTGGTGGCCGTCACGGTGTAGGTCCCGGCAGTGCTGGGGGCGGTGTAGAGTCCGCTGCTGCTGACCGTCCCTCCGCTTGCGGTCCAGGTCACGGCAGAGCTGTAGCTACCGGCCCCAGTGACTGAAGCCTGGAATTGCTTCTGCCCATTGGTGGAGATGCTGGTTGTCGATGGAGTCACGCTCACCGAGGTGATCGATGGAGCAGGAGTGCTTGTCCCACCACCACCACCACCCCCACCACAACCCAGCGCCCCAGCCAGGAGCACCCCGGCCCACAAAGAAATCAGCGCCTTGAAGGCAGTTCGTCCTTGGCTGACCATGGGCTCTCCAATGACCTAATTATTTTAAAATATGTCATTATTCATTTTTGACAATACGCAGAACTACGTACGCCAAGACCCCCCCGGGGGGGGGGGGAGGCCTCGCCTCCTTGTTCGGGTTGCCCTGTCAGGCCTTCTATTCGGCCACGATCCAGACGGAGCGGCCTTCTTTGAGGGCCTTCATAAGGAAGCCCATGGCTTCCATGGCCTCGACCCGCTGCTCGGTGCGCCGGCGAAGGTCCATGGCCAGGACGCCGCCGGGGCCGGCATCGGGGAGGGCCACCGCATCCCGGCCGCCCTTGTCCGCAGGTTGGGTGGTGTTCGACAGCACTGGCACGGGCATGGGCAGGCCCTCACCGGTTTCCAGGGCGCGCACATCCAGGCCGAAGAAGGAGGCCACACCGGACAGGGCCGCCCCCGAGGGCCGCACCTTGTTCCGCTCCCAGAGGGAGATCATGGTCTGATCGGTGTTGAGCGCCTGACCCATCTCCGCCTGGGTGAGGCCCCGCTGGATGCGCAGCAGCTTCATCCGCGCGCCCATGGTGCTCGGGGCATCGGAGGAGCTATCGGAATCGTAGGGTCCACGTACGGCCATAACTTCAGAATGCCCCAGAGCGGCCCTTCAGGCGAGCGAACGAAATAGGAACATGCTGTATTTTGAGCTAGGAAAATTCTAATTATTGCTATGCTTTCTCATATCACAGTGGCAGACCCCCATGTCCTCCACGGAGCACCCCCCATTCAGCTTCCCTTCCGGCCCACCTTCTTGGGCCGCCGAAGCGGCACGGCCCAGGCTGGGGCGCTTCGTGCTGGGGCCCGAGCTTGGGCGGGGCGGCATGGGCCATGTCCACGCGGCCTGGGACCCCATGTTGCGTCGCCAGGTGGCCCTCAAGCTGCTGCACCAGGGCGATCCCATCCAGCTGCTCCGGTTCATGCGTGAGGCCCAGATCCAGGCCAAGGTGGAGCATCCACAGGTCTGCAAGGTCTTCGAGGTGGGCTCGGAGGGGGATCAGCCCTACATCGCCATGCAGTTCATCGCGGGTCGCACCCTGGGCGACATGAAGAACGAGCTGAGCGTCCGGGACCTGGCGCGGATCATGTCCGAAGTGGCCGGGGCGGTCCATGCCGCCCATCGCCTTGGCCTGATCCACCGCGATCTCAAGCCTGCGAACATCCTCCTGGAGGCCCAGGAGCATGCTGGCTTGATGCCCTACGTCCTGGACTTCGGCCTGGCCCGGGATCAGTCCGTGGCCGACCAGACACTGTCTTGGGGCTTCGTGGGCACGCCGGCCTTCATGAGCCCCGAGCAGTCCCGGGCGGAAGAGCCCACGGCAGCCTCGGACATCTACAGCCTGGGGGCGACCTTCTACGCCCTGTTCGCGGGCCGACCCCCCTTCGAAGCCACCTCCATGGTGGGCCTCGCCGCCCAGCAGGCCACCTCCCTCGTGCGCTCCCTGCGCCGGGATGATGCCACCTTCCCCCGGGATCTCGACACCATCGTGCTGAAGTGCCTCGACCCCGAGCCCAAGGGCCGCTACGCCTCGGCCTGGGAGCTGGAAGAGGAGCTGCGGCGCTGGCTGGCGGGTGAGCCCATCCTGGCGCGGCCCATCGGCCCCCTGGAGCGGGCCTGGTGGAAGGTCAAGCAGCGCAAGGCCCTGAGCTTGGCCATCGCAACAGGTCTCCTGATGACGCTGACCCTCCTCGCCTGGAATGCCTACGCTGCCCGCCAATCCCGCTTGCAGATCCAGCTCGCCCAGACCTTCGCCCTGCAGGTCCGGGAGGTGGAACAGCTCCTTCGCATCGAGCGCATGCTGCCCCCGCACGATATTCGCCCGGCGGAAGGACAGGTCCGCACCCGCATGACCGAGATCCGCCTCTCCATGGCCAAGCTCGGGAAGGCTGCTCTCGGGCCGGGGCACTACGCACTGGGTCGCGGCCACCTGGCGCTGCGGGAGAATGTCGCGGCTCGCGGCGAACTCGAGCTGGCCTGGCAGGCGGGCTTCCGCACCCCAGAGGTGGCCTACGCTCTGGGCACCGTGCTGCTGAACCTCTACCTGATTGAGCAGGAGAAGCTGACCCTTACGGATTCGGCGCTGATCGAAGTGGCCCTCCAGCCCCTGCGGGCCACCCTGGTGGAACCGGCGCTGGCCTATTTCCAGCTGGTTCAGGGCCAAGCCCAGGAGAACCCAGCCTATGGCGAGGCCCAGGTGGCGATGCTTTTGGGCGACCATGGGCGCTGCATCGAGCGGTGTCGCGCAGCCTACGCCGCCAAGCCCTGGATGCACGAGTCCAAGCTCCTGGAGGCCAAGGCCCTGCGCAATTCGGTGTTCGGGACCCCTGGCTACCGGGGCTCCTCCAAAGAAGTTGAGGCGCATCTGCAGGAAGCCGCCAAGGCCATCCAGGTTGCCTCTGGCATCGCCCACAGCGACGAGATGGTGCAGCTCACGGAGCTGGCCCTGCTCACCAGCCTTTCCTATTACCAGGCCGACAGCGGGACGCCGACGGCAGAAGTATTCGACCGCTCCGAGGCACTGTTCCAGCAGGCCCTCACCATCCGGCCCGAGGATGCCCAGCTCACCCGCATGTGGCTCCACTCGCGGGTGCGCCAAGGTTCCTTCCTGCTGGGCCTGGGACGGGATGTGCGCCCCCTCATGTGGGACACCCTTCGCCGCACCCAGGCTGGAGGATCCGCCGTGGCTGCGGGCGTGGATGCAGATGCCGTGGGCCACCTCTACACCATGCTCGCGGATGGGCAGTGGCACTTTGGCGAGGACCCCCTGCCTGCCCTGGCTGAAGCAGACCGCCGCTTCCAGCCAGAGGCCTTTGGCCGGACCCAGCCCCTGCGCACCAGGGTGGACATTCTCCTGGACCAGGGCCGCAGCCCCCTGGCCACACTCGACGATGGGGAGCAGCTGCTTCAGAACAGGATGTCCACCAACGACTGGAGCTTCTGGCACGAGAGCGTCTACGGCATGTTCCTGCTGGCCCGAGCCGAGTGGGCCTGGCAGCAGGGGCAGGATCCGCGGGTGCACCTGGACCAGGCCGTGCAACACCTGGAAACCAGCCGCCAGATGAGTCCGGAGACCGTCTACGCCCACTTCCTGCTGGCCCAGGCGCACACCTTCAAGGCCCGCCGCGCCCTGGCCCTGGGACTGGATCCTCAGCACGACCTGGTCGCCGCCGAACAGGCGGGACTGAGGGGCCTGCGGGTCACTGCGAGCCACTACAGAGTGCACCTAGCCCTGGCCGCCGTGCAGGAAGCCCAGGCGCTGGCCTTGATGGAACGCAAGCTGGACCCCACACCCTCCCTGGTCTTGGCCCGACGGTCCGTGGCAGCAGGACTGAAGGTCAACCCTACGGATTTTCGCCTCCATCTGGAGGGTGCCAGGATCGAACTTGAGGCGGCGCAGCATGCAATCGGCCAGCAGGCCTCGCCGCTCCCTGCGCTCGATGAAGCGGAAGCCAACGCCCGGAAGGGGCTCGCCATCAAGTGCAATTCGGCCCAGCTCTGGACGGCGGTGGCGAAGGCAGAGCGCCTACGGGCAGCATGGGGTCAGCAACACCCCAACACCGTCAAACCCGGCAGAACCGCAGCCGGCCTTCTGGCCATCCAGCGGGCCCTCGCCTGCAACCCCAGACTACCAATAGCCCAGGCTGAGCAGGCCCTGCTGGCACTGCTTCAGAGCGGCGGAGAGGTGCAGAAGCGGAACGAGTTGGACCGGCTCCTGCAGCAGAATCGCTTCCTGGCCTGGGAATACCGGGCCCAGTACGGGCACGACCGTCCGGCCAGGCCTAGCGGCCCTGCTGGCGGAGCAGGAGGTCGTTGACGATGGCGACGACCTTCTGGGCGTCTTCTTCTTCGACACGCACGCCTTCGATGACGCTGCGCTTGAAGGCGATGGCGATGTTGCTGCCGCTGTTGGATTCGATGGAGATGAGCAGCGACTTGTGCAGGTAGTAGAAGACGAAGAACAGGATCGGGATCACGGCCCCGATGACGGTGAAGACCAGCGGCAGGGTCAGCACCCCCAGCACCAGATAGAGCACGGGCTTGAAGTAGCCGGATGAGGTGCCACAGACGGAGGCCAGGGGCAGCGTGGTGGTGAGGGCGCCACTGAGGTTGGAGCTCTTGAACACGATGCGGTCGGCATAGACCTCGAGGACGGTCGTGGCGTCGATGTTGATCAGGGTCAGCAGCCAGGCGAACAGTCCCGACTTCCGCCCGACGATGCGCACATGCAGCCCGCCCGGGGCTTCCGGCAGGATGGTGAATTCCTTGGTCGCGAGGGCCGCGGGTCCGAGCAGGGTGGCGAGGGTGAACATGGGGACTCCTGGGGACCTACTTCCGATTGGCGTGGCGCACCACTTCGGGCTGCCAAAGACATGAAGGTCCAGTGAACACCACCCCCGCAGATCGGTCCACCCTGAAGTCGTGGCAGGGGACAGCTCTGGCGGGTGTTCAGCGCCCTTGCGCGCTGATTCCCGGCCAGGAAGCAGGTAAGCTGGTGGTTCACGACAGGATGCCCCGATGAGCCTAGACGCAGCCCGGCAGTATCTTTCCTTTCCGCACCTGGAGGCGGACCTGCGGGCGGAACTGGAGCCGCTGCTGAAGGCCGCCGAGGGCGGCGATGCGGCCGCACTGGTGGAACTGGAGGACCGCTTCTTCGAGCCCCTGGCCTTCGGCACGGGTGGCCTGCGGGGCTTCATGGCCGCGGGCCTGCGGCGCATGAACCGGCCCAATGTGCGCCGGACCACCCTGGCCCTGGCCACCGTCACCCAGCGCCACGCCCCTGAGGGCAAGATCGCCGTGGTGGGCTACGACACGCGGCTCAAATCCGAAGAGTTCGCCGCGGAGAGTGCCGCTGTGCTGGCCGCGGCCGGCTACCAGGTCTTTTTGGGGACGCGCCCCCTGCCCACCCCCTTTCTGTGCTTCGCCATGAAGGCCCTGGGCTCCGCCTGCGGCGTGATCATCACCGCCAGCCACAATCCCAAGGAATACAACGGCTACAAGGCCTACAACAACCTCGGTGGGCAGGTGGTGGACCCCTGGGATGTGGAAGTGGAAGCCGAGATGGCGAAGATGAGCATGGTGCCGGAACCACCCATCGCCCCGGCCGGCCGCATCAGCCCGATCCCCGTGGCCGTGGAAGCGGCCTACCTGGCCCTGGGTCCCGCCCTGCAGCAGCACCCCCAGCCCTTCACCCCGGCCAAGATCCTCTACACACCCTTCCATGGCACGGGCATCGCCTTCGTGCCCACCCTCTTTGAACGGGCCGGCATTCCGCTCTCCGTGAGCCCCAGCCAGGGTCTCCAGGACGGCACCTTCCCCACCGCCCCGCGGCCCAACCCCGAGGAGCTGGCGGCCTACGCGGCCCCGATCAGCGAGGCCGAGGCCATGGGTGCCGAGGTCATCCTGTCCAACGACCCCGATGCAGACCGCATCGGCATAGTGGCGAAGCGCAACGGGGCCTGGGAGCTCATGTCGGGCAACGACATGGCCGCCCTCACCCTGGACTACCTCTGCAGTCAGAAGGGCCGTCAGGGCGCGGTCATCAGCACCGTGGTGACCTCCGACTTCATGGCCGAGGTGGCCCGCCACCACGGCCTGCCGGTGGTGTGGACCCTCACGGGCTTCAAGTTCATTGCCGTCTGCATGGACCGCCTGGAGGCTCTGGGCGAGGCCTATGCCTACAGTGCCGAGGAGAGCTATGGCATGCTGCTGCCGCCCAGCCTGCGGGACAAGGATGGCGTCACCGCCGCCCTGGTGGTCGGGGAGATGGCCGGCCACTTCAAGGCCAAGGGCCAGACCCTCTACGATGCCGTCGATGCCCTCATGGCCCGGGTGGGCACCTTCAAGAACCGCCTGGTGAACCTCGAAGATCCCCGCCCCGGTGGCGCCAAGCGCTTTGCCGAGGCCATGGGCCGAATCCGGGCCGCGGGTCTGGCCTCCCTGGGCGGTGAGCAGGTGGTCAGCTGGGAGGACTTCCAGAGTGGCCTCAGGCACGTGGGCGAGGCTTCCGAACCCATTCTCGACCGCCCCGATAACCCGGTGGCTGCCCTGCCCATTCCCAGGAGCAATGCGCTGAAGTTCCGCCTGGCCAGCGGGGCCTTTGCCGCCTTCCGCCCCAGCGGCACCGAACCCAAGCTCAAGGTCTATATCCAGAGTCGCACCGATGCCGCCCTGCTGGACCGCATTGAAGCGGAGGCCCGGACCCTGCTGGGTCTCTAGGCGCCCCAAAGTACAGTCCAGACTCTCGGGGTCCGATCCTGCTTAGGTAGGGTTCCGCCGATGGCTTGGGCGGGAACACCCCTGCAGGAGGTTCTGATGGAATACAAGGTGCTCACCGCGATCTCCGCCTTTGTCGAGGACGGCACGGACCGGTTGTCGACCCTGGTCAATCAGGCCATTGCGTCCGGTTGGAAGCCGATTGGGGGCGTGGCCACTTGCATCGATAGCACCGTGGCGGGAGGGCAGGTCCATGTCTCCCAGGCCGTCCTCCACGACTGATGCCAGCCCGCTCTCCCCCGAGTTTGGGTGGGACAAAGTTCGCTGGCCGCACACAAAAAAGGCGCCGATCACTCGGCGCCTTTTTTGTTAGGAGCTGGAGAGTGCCAAGTTCTCCAGGTGATTCAAGCTTGATTCTTGGGCAGACGCAAGTTGGATAGTTCAGTGGCGAGATCGATCCAACGGTCCACGAGTTCCTTCATGCGTTCGTAGTTCTTCAACTGCCTGCGGATGGTGGGCAGGTCTTCCTTTTTGACGAATTTGCTGCTGCTCTTACCCTTCCGGCTGAAGCTCACCTGATAGTAGGGGCCGTGCTTCTGGGGAGGGTCCGCCTTGCAGCGGCATCCATGGGAACCGCAGACATTGTATTGGGTGGAGAGACTTCCTGGCCGCAGGTCTCCTAGCGCGGCGAGGTCCTGCTTGACCTTCTCGATCTGGCGTTCGAGCTGGGCTTCCCGAGATATTTCCATCGAGAAAGTGTAGCGCCAATAGCCCGATAGCCGTATACTGCTATCGGGCTACCCCCCTCGGGGGCTACCCATGTCGCTTTGGATCTCATGGCTACAGGCAGTTCATTTGCTCCGGCCTGCCTGCAGCAGGTCACGCACTTTCCTGTGGATGGTCCTCGTCCTGATGGGTCTCTGCTGTCGGATGGACCTGGCGGGCGTCACCAGCTTCGTCCGTGTCCTTGGGTTCCGGGGC
>CAIMQW010000272.1 GCA_903843705.1 uncultured Holophagaceae bacterium
AGGGCGGCGGTGGTCCGCGCCACGGCGGGCTCGGCGAAGGGGAAGCGGGCCTCCCAGTCGCGCCGGGGCACGGCGGCCTCGGCGGGCTCCCACAGGCACTCGGTGCGAACCAGGGTGGCCTGCTGCGCGATGGCGCGCTTGAGCTGGTGCATCGCCAGGCCCTCGGCCGTGCGGAAGCGCAGCACCTGGGGCGCGGCCACGGATAGCCCCGCTGCCAGCGCGGCCCGGGCCTCCTGCGCCCGCCGGGGATGACCCAGCAGCGCCGCCTCGAAGCCCTCCCGCAGCAGGGCGTCGAGGCCCGCCCGGTCCTCCGCCAGCAGCACGCAGTCCCGGGGCGGCTCCGGTGCGCCCAGGCCCGGAATGGCCAGCTCCGGCCGCGCCTCGTGGGCCAGGGCCGTGAGCAGCCGGTTGAGGGCGCCGTGGCCCGCGGCCGAGCAGGGCAGCGCGCCGCAGCGGTGGCCCCGCCAAGTGAAGCGGCTGCCCAGGTGCAGGCGGAAGTCCGTCCAGGCCGGGTCCGGCGGCAGGCCCTCCAGCTCCCGGGCCTTGCGCATCCAGTCCAGGGTCTCCCGCAGCTTCGGGTAGCCCGCCGTGCCCTGGTCCCAGCAGACCAGGTCCCGGTAGCCCAGGCCCTGGGCCACCCGCAGCAGCTGCGCCGCCGGGTAGACCCCTTCTCCCACACTGAAATCGGAAATGCCGAGGGCGAACATGGCGGGCCAATCGGGGGGTGCTCGGAATCGCCGCTGGCGATTCCGAGAGGGAAAAGACAGCGCGGCTCTGCGTTGATTTTTGGTTGGGCGTTCAGGCGCCCCGATGACGGACGAGGTATTCGGCGGCGGCCGTCTGAAGAAGGGCGTTCAGCGAGAGCCCTTCGGCTTTGGCCCGAGTCTGAAGCTGCTTCAGCAGGGTTTCGGGTAGCCGGATGGCCTTCACCACCGTCGGAGCGGCGGGATCCCCCGCCCTTGGCCTTCCCCGCTGAATGCGGATGGGTATGCCCAGGGGTTCCTCCCCTCGGAACGCCCGTTCCGCCCAGGCGGCATCAACTTCCTGCCGGGCCCGGAGCTCTTCCAGCGGTTCGCCGGGACCGGAGGCCTTCTCAAACTCGGCCATGGACATGCGCTTGGTTTTCTTGGCGGTCATGGCGTTCTCCTGCGTTTGGGGTGCATCCAGTGCGCGGTGATGATCCGGAAGCCTTCAGGGAAGACGCGGGCGAAGACCACCCTGAGCGTCCGCTCCTCCACCGTTGCCTCCAAAAGCCAGCGATTCAGGCGCGTGGCGTCCGGAAACACCTGGGCATCCTCGGCCTGGAAAGCCGCCTCCGCCTGGGCTGCAGACACATCGTGACGCGCGATGTGGGGACGGTTCTCTTCATCCCAGTGAAAGATCATTCCCTCTCCAATAAATGTAGAACCTTTACCTCCCCCGTCAACCTTCAACGCCCAGTCAGGACATGGCCTCGTGGGCCGAAGGGGGTCCCCGCCCCACCCACCCCGGTAGGACGGCCTGATCGGGGAAGCGGCGACGGAGGCGGGCCAGGACTGGCTCGAGCCGATCGAGGCGCTCCTGCAGGGGGGTCAGGAAGAGGCCCCGCTCCCGGCCCAGGCCCCAGGCCAGGCGCAGCTCCACCTCGCGCACCAGGAGCCGGCGGGTGGCGCCCTCGAGGAAGGCCCGCTGGATGCGGCGGGCCAGGGCCAGGGGCGGCTCCGCGAGATCCTCCGGGGCGGCGCGCCAGGTGTGGGGCTCCCCGTCCACGTCCCACCACCGCAGCACCAGGCGGCGGGGGCTGCGGGGATCGGACCAGAGCCAGGTCAGGCAGCGGGCGGCGAGCCCCGCCTCCTCGGGCAGCCGGGGCGGCTGCAGCCGCCAGCCGTGGCGCACGTGGCCCGGGCGCTCCGTGAGCAGGGGCAGCCGGGGCCGGTCCTCGCCCCGGACCCGGGCCCGCAGCTCCGGCGCCAGCTTGGGGTTCGTCAGCTCCACCAGCACCGGCAGGGGCACGGGCTGGAGGTCGCCGAAGCTGCGGAGGCCCAGCCGCTGGAAGCGCTCCTGCAGGCGCGGGGCCAGATCCGGCAGGCGGCGCAGGGGGTGGGGCGCGAGGAAGACCGCCTCCCCGCCCTCCCCCACCCGCTCCAGGTGGTGCTCGGCCCGGGCGGCGAGCTGGGCGGCGGTGGCGCTCAGGGAGAGGCCGCCGTGGCTCTCCCAGCCGTGCCGCTGGGAGAGCTCCCGCCGGATGCGCTCGGCGGTGTCGGCCAGCGGCCCGAAGAGGCCCTGGGTGCCCTGGAGCTCCACCAGCGCCTCGCCCAGGCGCAGCAGCTGCCCCTGGGGGGTCCACTGCTGCAGGAAGTCCCCCAGGGAGACCTGGGCCTCCCACCAGACCTGGGGGGCCGGGTCCAGCACCCGCAGCCCCGGCACCGCCCGCAGCGCCCGGTCCAGGGGCAGACCCGGCGCCAGCCCCCCGGCCCGCGCCAGGCGGTTCACGAACCAGAGGCTGGGCGTGCGCGGCGTCTCCTGGTTCAGGAAGGCCAGGGGCCGGTCCCGCAGCACCCCGTCCCGGCCACAGGCCAGCTGGAACGGCAGCTCAGGAACCCACATCGCCAGCACCAGATCCTCCAGAAGGGATCCAAGTATGGCGAATTTTTAGCGAAAAACAAGTCACGACCTTGGCCCTGGACGAAATGTTTCAGGCCTTGATGGCGAGTCTTTTATGGCAATGGATAGCCGTTTAACCGGTTGTCACTTAGGGAGTTGCTGCCTATTCCTCATCCACGGGCGGACGGCCGCTGAGCTTCCAGGACACGACTGCGATGGCCAGGAACACCGTGCCCAGGAAGAGGATGAAGCCCAGGAAGCCCCGGGCATCCCGGAGCGCAGCTGGATCCGTGATCCCCGCCAGATCGACTCGGCCCCGGTAGGCAAGGTAGTAGCAAAACAAGGCGACAATCGCCGTGAGCAGAGCCGAGATACGCGCTGGGATTCTCATGTTCATGGGATCAGTCTAGCGGCAAAGGTGTTGTCGCTATAACTTGAGCCCCTCCCCTCCGGCGGGTCGAGGGGGCAGGACAGGAGGAGGGCGGTGGCTCTGGGCCCGAGCAGGCTCGAGCGAGGCCACGCCAGGGGTGGGGGCCTCTCTCGGTCCCTCGGCCCCCGTCCCGCCCCGGGCGGACTGGGCCCCAGCGGGGTTCTGTCAGTGCACGGTGCGCCAGACCCGAGGTCTGGGGAAGCGCTGGGGAGCCGCGCCCTGGAAAGTGGAAAGGGACACGACCGAGCTGGAGCTTCCCTGCTGAAGTGGGCGATCCGGGTCATGCCTGTCACGGAGTTGCCGGCAAGGGCGTTGATGCCCTGGACATCGGTGTTGTTGAGGACGGTCCAGGTCTGGATGGCGGCCTGGCCATCCATCGTTTCTCACGGGCGGCCTCTTGCAGCGCTAACGGCCCCCGGCGTCCCATGCAGGGCCAGACTCTGCAGTCTGCAACCAGCGCCGGAGCTGCTCATACACTTCCGGCCGGTTCAGCAGCTCCAGGTGGCCCAGCCCCTGGCCGATCCAGGTTTGCCCCTCAGGGAAGGCCAGGCAGCGCTGGGGCTCCGGGTGGCGCCCGAGGGCGCTGTCCAGGGGCACGAGTCCGTCCCCCCACAGGTGGCCCTTCCAGGAATCTGCCTGCTCTCCCGTCGTCCCCGCCACAGCGCAGCAGCGCACCCCTTCCGGAAGCGGCACCGACCGGCGCAGGTCCTTGCCGTCGGCATGAGGATCCAGGCCCTGCCAGTCCTCCTCCAGGAGGTTGCCGTAGCGCAGATCTGTGATGCCAGCGCTGCGGACCTTCCCCAGCCGCGCCAGGGGGCTGGCGAAGGGGCTGGCCTCCAGGCCGCGCTGCAGCCAGTGCCCCCATCGTTCCAGGGGGGAGCCGTGGTGGGGCGTGCCCAGGAAGATCAGGTGGCGCAGGGAGGCCGGCCAGGCCTGCCCCGCGGCCTGGGCCTGGTGGCAGGCGCTGCGGGCCACCAGGCCCCCCATGCTGTGGGCGAGGATATCCAGGCGCTCCACAGGCTCCGGCCACTGGGCGAGCAGGGTCTCCAGCAGGTCGGCCAGGGCCTTGCCGTTGGTGGAGATGTGCAGGCCCGTGTTGTAGCGGAGGTAGAGGGTGGTGCAGCCCAGGTCCCGGGCCAGGGCCGCGCCGTGATCCGGCCCACTCAGGCCCCACTGCCGCTCGTTGTGGCACAGTCCATGGATCAGGACCAGCACGCGGACGCCGGGCCGCAGGATCGCCGCGGCGAGGGCGGTGGTCGCCAGGACCAGGGGCTGGCCGTCGTGGTGCAGGCTCATGGGCGTGGCCAGGGGATTGCCCGTGGCGGCCAGGTGGTCCCCCAACACGCCGTTCAGGACCGCCCGCAGGGCCTCCCGCTGGGGCGAGGGATCCAACTCCCCCTCCGGCGGGCTGAGGGGGGCCAGGGCGGCCTCCACGCCGAGACCCACGGTCCGGGTCAGGGCGCGGATGGCCCCGTAGACCAGCCCGCTGAGCCCCCTCCCCCCGACCGCATGGCGGGCCTTGCCCCCCGTCAGCGGATGCTGGATGCCCTGGTGCATGGCCTCCACCAGGTCTGTCACGCCGACAGTCCCCTCCACCGCAAGCCGTGCCAGCCCACGCAGGTCCGAAGAAACAGCACGAAGGTAGGGGATCATCGTCGTCGATGATCCGCTGGTTCCGGCGGGGGGCGAAGGGATTTTGGGGTTTCGGGCTAGGCCCAGGTGTCCTGGGGCGTCAGCACCGGCCTAAGCCCTTCGATGGTTCCCCTATCCTTGTGGATGGCTAGCATGTTGCTCGAGACGATGTGAGGGAAGACGTTCTCCTGGTTGCCCTTGAAGTTGTTGGGGCTGAACAGCGGGGGGGTGTGCCACCAGAGGCGGTAGCCCCTGTCGAAGCAAAACTGGATCAACTCGGCAGACTTCTCCGCACGGTCATTCTCGATGTACATCATGGGTCGACAGCGGGCGATGGTCTCGGTGGCCCCCGCTAGCACCTTGGATTCGTAGCCCTCTACGTCCAGCTTGATGAAGTCCACGCGCTCGAGTTGAAAAGCGTCCAATCTGCCCAGGGGCACGACCTCGCCCTCCTCGACCATGTCCATGCCGACGCCCCCAAAGTTATAGGGCTGGGAGTAATCGAGGACCGGGACAAGGCACTCACCTTCGCAGTCCCCAAGTGCCATCGCATAGGTCAGGACGTTGGGGATGCTGTTCAGCACCAGGTTCGCACAAAGGATCTTGTGCAGGATCGGCTGGGGCTCGAAGGCGACCACCACGCCACCTGAACCCACCAGCTGCGCGAGGGGTATGGTATGAGCGCCAATGTTGGCCCCGATGTCGAGGACAACGTACCCGGGACAGAGGAGGCGGGTGAAGAGGTCCATCTCATCCTGGCTGAATTCTCCATATTCCTTGAAAGATCGCCCCACATACTCGTCCTTCGGTGGGTAGAGCATGGGGCCGTAGCGGCTCTCAGTCTGCTCGACGAAGGGGGGGAAGGGGCGAAAGGGATCTGTTTGCACAACGGCCTCGGTTCATAGAACAGGCGTCCAATCATTGGAAGGAATTATTCCCACAAACATGCGAATTCAGGGAAAAATCCATGAGAAATGAAAGACTGATCGAGCGAGAAGCGTGGGGGGTGACCATGGACAGGAAGAAGACAGCCCAGCCGAGTGTTAGTCAGGTCGGGCATTGCCGTGTCTGCAGAAAAAGCAGGCTCCGGACTTTCCTACACTTTTCACAGATGCCTTTCACAGACGATTTCATTTCGCCCTCCGAGTTTGGACATGAATTCAGGTCAGACATCGATATTTTCATCTGTGCAGACTGTCTGACCGCCCAGACGCAACATGACGTTGCTGTCGGAGACTACTACGAGGACTACCAGTATTCTGTCGGAGGCTCCGCAACGGCCAGCCGCTTCATGAAGACACTGGCCGAGAACCTCCAGGGTGCCTACTACCCCGGGCTCGCTGGCAGGAAGGTGCTGGAAGTGGGATCAGGAGATGGTGAGCAGTTACTGGCCTTCAGAGAGACGGGTTGTCTGGTTCTTGGCTACGAGCCCTCCTCAGTCCTGTGTGAAGCCGCACGAGGCAAAGGAATCCCGACGATCCAAGGGCTGTTCACCAGCGATTCAGCCTCTCGACTGCCGGCCTATTTCCAGGAAGTCGATGTCATCATGCTCTCCTACACCTTCGATCATCTGCCGGATCCGAGGTCCTTCCTGGCAACAGCGCACTCGATCCTGAACAAGGAGTCCGGCCTTCTGGTCGTAGAGGTCCATGACCTGGAAAGGATTCTGGAACGTCAGGAATACTGTCTTTTCGAGCATGAACACTCCATCTACCTCACCGAAACCACCGCTTCCCGGCTCTGCCGCATGGAATCGTTCGAGATCATCGATTTCAATCTGGTGCCAGAGCAGGAGCGCCGGGCGAACTCGCTCATTTTCGTGGCCACGCCAGCTGGATCTGGGCTGGCAGCCCGCGCGACGGCTCCCAGGACTCCGTCGGCCTTCGAGGACCTGGACTTCTACGAGGGCGCGGGGGCAGGAATCCGCCAGGGTATCGCGAACCTGGAGGCCTTTGTCGAAGGCGTCACGGTCTCCGGGAAGAGGTTGGCAGGCTACGGTGCGGGAGGACGCGGCGTCATGACCCTGGCTGCCATGGGCAATGCTTCCAAGCTGAGTTACCTCGTCGACAAAAAGCCCAAGCGCCAAGGCCTAGTCGTTCCAAAGACCGGAATTCCACTGGTTGACATCAACGCCCTGAGAACCGACCCGGTGGATGAAATACTGGTCTTCAGCTTTGGCTATATGCAGGAGATCCAGGCCGAGGTCGGGCCCCTGGGCTATGCCCCAGCGCAGTTTCACTCACTGCTGGATGTCTTGGCCGGACGCTTCTAGCCGGAGATTCGGGAACGTCGGCACCCAACCCTGGGACAAATTGTTCAGATCGTGCAGTGAACCATTTCATTGTTTTCATTGATTCTGTATATCTCTCCCGAAAATCCTTGTCTCAATAATTCATCTATTATTTCTTTAAAATAGAAGAACGAAGTGATCACAACGCCCTTGCATTTTCTGTCTCGGTACAGAACATCTGGAGAGTGTATTTGAATCGAGGTGGATGGAATGTATTTTCCAAACTTGCTGGAGTCCGAATCAACAAAATAAAGGGGAGTGGCATGCAACAGGTGACAGAGGGAGATCCCCCGTGAACCGGCACCCCAGAAGACCAGGTCACTGAAATCAAACGTGTTGAATTTCCTGGTGAATTGGGTCATTTTGCCGACAATGATCAGCAGGTATTCCTCGTCGTAGGTCTTGGCTATGTGGATGACTCGGAAGTTACAAGAAGCAAGCAGGGTCGACAGGGACGACATGGAAAAGTAGTTCAGGTGCTCGGGACAAAAATCAACGACGCGGTTGAGGGTTCTCGCCCAATCGATGTTCGGCACCTCAAAAATGGCAATGCCTTCATCCATTAATGAGCCATGCACGTTTTCAAGAAAGGCCTTGACGTCATTGATATGTTCCAGAACCTGCCTTGCGATTACCGTTGAAAAATGATCTTTAGTGTCGTCATTGATATTGAAATAGTCATTGATGACAAGGAGACCCTTCGCTTGACACTGCTCGAAGCTTTTCCGGGCCGGCTCAAACCCGACGTATATATGTCCCACTCCGGTCAGGAGGTTGCCCAGGTAGCCATCGCCCGGGCCTATTTCGGCTACAGGGGACACAATGTATCTCGCCAGATGATCGACGAACCACTGTTGGTAGGTGCGTTGTGTTTCGCTTAATTGGGCGGTGAGGTAGTAATCGTCGTCGTCATAGTGTTGAAAATCGACCGGATTGATTTGATAAAAATCGCAGTTATCACAGTACATCACCTCGATATCAATCAACGGGGTCTGCAGGGACTTCTCGACGGTGCTGCAAACGGCCTGGGTCTTGATGCTGTTTTGCAAACTCAACACCCTAGTCGTAGGTCGATCGCAAATCTTGCAGTTGGCTTTCACGATCCCTCCGGATGCTTCGGTACCACCTATTTCCGTAATGTTCCCGGGTTCAAGTGGCGCCTCGGGATGGGTCATCTTCGGGCCATACCCCTGCCCTGCAGGCGGTCAGGTTCCCTCCAGCCGTGTCTTGGCCTGGGGCAGACATCGCTCCAGAGCCTCCAGTGTCAGGCCGCCCCACTGGTTGAGCGTGCCCTGCCCACCTACCATGCCGCACACTTCCGGACTCAAGGCGATGGCCCGATGACCTGCGCGCAGGTTCGGATGCTCTGAAAGGGCTTCTCCCATCCAGGAACCGAAGCCGCCATCGTGCAGATGGTCCTCCAGGGTGATCAGGCGTTCAGCTGATCCGATCTGCGATGCCTGGCGCCCCTTGCAGGCCATGCCCCAGAGCGGCAGGCTACAGACCCGCAGCGTGGGGCCGGGAACGGCCAGGGACCAGGCCATGGCCTGGGACAGAGTCCCACCCGTGCTGAGGAGGACCGGGGCGCCATCGAGTCCCGGCCGAAGGGTCAACCAAGCCCCAGGGCTGAGTTCCGGCGGAGTTCCGTGGAAGGAGGGTTCGCCATTCTTGGCGAGCCGCAGATAGGACGGCTGGGGGTTGGCGACGAGGTAGCGCAGGCAGGCACGCACCTCCATCGGATCCCCCGGGGCACCTATCAGCATGTTTGGGAAAAGCCTGAGGAGGCCATAGTCCTGCACCGCATGATGCGAGTAACCCATGGCGCCATAGGCCAAGCCGCCACCAACACTGACCACCGTGACCGGTAGTTGGTGGTAGGCCACATCGTTTCTGATCTGCTCGGCGCAACGGAAGGTGGGGAAGTTCGCGATCGAATAGGCGAAGACATGGTAGCCCTCAGAGGCCATGCCTGCCGCGAGCCCCATCATGTTCTGTTCCGCGACGCCGGCGTTGATGAACCGGTCCGGGAAGCGCTCCGCGAAGGGCTCGACGACCGAGAAACCCAGGTCCCCCACGACGAGCGCCACTTGGGGATTGCTCTCCGCGAGCGCCATCAGTTCGTCGATGAATGCGTTCCGCATCAGGGTTGCTCCAGTTCCGCCAGCGCCTGCGCCAGCTGACCGGCATTCGGGCTGCGGTAGTGCCATTCCACCTTGTTTTCCATGAACGCGACCCCCCTTCCCTTGGTCGTGTGGCAGAGCAGGAGGGAAGGCCTAGCAGGCTCCCAGGGCACGCTCGCCAGAGCCCCGGCAAGCGCCGTGTGGTCATGGCCATCGACTTCCCGGAGGGTCCACCCAAAGGCCCGGAACTTGTCAGCTAGCGGCTCGAGGCCAAGCGTACTCTCCACGGAGGCCAGACTCTGGAGCTTGTTATAGTCGACAATGGCTACTAGGTGGTCCAATCGCTGATGGCCAGCAAACATAAGGGCCTCCCAGTTGCTGCCCTCATCAAGCTCGCCGTCACTAAGGAGTACGAAGGTCCGCCAACCTTCACCCCGGCGCTGTGCGGCGAGAGCCTTCCCTACACCGAAAGACAGCCCGTGGCCAAGGGACCCGGTGGAGAACTCAACTCCCCTCACCTTGTGGCTGATGTGGTTCATGAGCGGCGAGCCGTCCTGGCCGTAGGTCAACAGATCCGTTTCAGGGAAGAAGCCCCTGGCCGCCAGAGCTGCGTAGACGGCCGTGCAGGCATGTCCCTTACTGAGGATGAAGCGGTCCCGGGAGGGCAGGTTCGGCACAGCGGGATCGATGTTCAGCACTTTCCAGTACAGCACGGCGAGGATGTCGGCGATGGAGAGGGCACTGCCGATGTGAGAGGCCTGGGACCGAGCCACCATCTCGAGTGACAGTTGCCGAACGCGCCTAGCCATCAGCCGTGTCCTGGCCATGTCCCGGTCGGTTACCAAGCCATTTCCATACATCCTGTTCTACCCACCTTCCCGTCAGTAACTCGTGCTGCGGAGTCTATTCCAAGCGATGGTCCGGTGGATAGCCTCTTCGAGCGCCAAATGCGCCTGGAGGCCCATGGCCCGGGCGCGGGCCGTCTCCGGAACATAGCGCTCGGGCTGCCGGGTGGGGTCCGGCGTGCCCCGGACTTGAATGTCCACGCCACCCGCCATGCGTGATACGAGATTGGCCAGTTCCGTCACGGAGACTTCTTCCTCAGAACCGACGTTGATGGGAAGGCCGGAGGGCCCGCGGAGGAGGATGTGCCAGAGCCACGAGGCGAGGTCCGAGGCGTACAGGTAGGACCGGTAGGGGGTCCCGTCCCCAGCCACGACGATGGGTCCGCCAGCCAGGGCATCCCGGATGAAGTTGCCAAGGGCGTACTGGGCGTCGAGGGGCAGGTAGGGTCCCGCCTGCGCAAAGCAGCGTGCGATGGTGATGGTCATGCTGGACCGACGGGCATGGAGTGCGCATAAGGTCTCGGCAGCGCGCTTGCCCTCGGCATAGGCGGCCCCGGGGCTGGTGCAATCTGGAGCTCCCGGCCAGTGGTCTGGAATGCGCTTCAGATCGGAAGGTTGCAAGCCGTAGACAGCCCCGGAACTGGTGAATAGGAACCGGTCCACGGTCTTGCTCGAGGCCCAGGCCAGGACGTTCTGGGTGCCAAGTACCAGGGTGTTGAAGGACCGGAGTGGATCCACCTGGAACTGGAGCGTGCTCGCGTCACCCGCCGCGTGGATGACGTGGGAATACTCTCCGGGCAGTTCCGGGAGCGCCAGGACGTCCCCTTCGACCAGTTCCACGGCCGAGTTCCCGGCGAGGTGGGGCGCCTTCCGGCAGAAGGCCCCGGGAGACCTGGTAAGGATGGTGGCCCTGGCACCCAGTCCCAGGTGCCTGTTCGCGTGGCAGAGGCTCTCCAACAGCCAGCAGCCAAAGAATCCAGTGCCACCCGTGATGAGGAGGCGGGCCCCCTTGAGGTCCGACCAGACCGGTCCTGCCCACTCGAGGACATCGGCAAGATCCCGGTCCAGGGAGATTGTCATTTAGGCACCTGCAGGGGGACGGCTGAATTCGGCGATCTGGGCGAGGGTGAGGGCCCTCATGTCCTCGCCCCGAGCACAGGCCCGATACCAAGTGACGATGTGATCCAGGGACAGGCCGAGTTCCCAGCGGGGCCGCCAATCGAGCCGGGCCCTGGCCTTGGAGCAATCCAGCTTCAGGGAGGTGGCTTCATGGAGCTGGGGCCGCTCATCCAGCTCCCAGGCGGCACCTTCACCCCATTGGTCGACCAGTCTCTGAACGATCCACTGGACCGATCTGGCGTCCTCGTCGTTGGGGCCGAAGTTCCAACTCTCTGCAAAAGCTGGACCCTGCTCCCAGAGCCTTTCGGCCAGAGTCAAGTAGCCCCAGAGCGGTTCCAATACATGCTGCCAGGGCCGGGTGGCATGGGGGCTCCGGATGACCACGGCCTCGCCTCTGGAGAAGGCGCGGATCATGTCAGGAACGAGCCGATCCGCGGCCCAATCCCCCCCACCGATCACGTTGCCAGCCCGAGCTGTCGCGAGAGCGACACCATGCCGAGCGTGTTCCTTCCCTGCGAAGAAGGAGTTGCGGTAGGCGGCACTCACTAACTCCGCGCAGCCCTTGCTGCTGCTGTAGGGATCATGACCACCCAAGGGATCGCTTTCCCGGTAGCCCCAGACCCACTCCCGGTTGTCATAGCACTTGTCCGTCGTGACGTTCACCACAGCACGGACGCCAGGCGTGGTCCGGATGGCCTCCAGCAGGTGTACGGTGCCCATGACGTTGGTGGCGAAAGTCTCCACGGGGTCAGTGTAGGAATGGCGGACCAGGGGCTGGGCCGCCAGGTGAAAGACCACCTCGGGGTGGAGGTCCAGCAGGGCGGCCTTCAGGCTGAGCAGATCCCGGATGTCGGCCAAGTACGAAGCAGCCATATCGCGGCCCACCGAGGCCACTTCGAAGAGCGAGGGACTCGTCGGGGGCGGCAGGGCATAGCCCGAGACCTCTGCCCCCAGGGACTGGAGCCAGAGGGACAGCCAGCCGCCCTTGAACCCGGTGTGGCCCGTGACAAGAACCCGCTTGCCGCGCCAGAAGCCGGTGTTCATCACCAGATCTTCCAGGGAGCCTGCCCGCTGGCCCAGAGCTCTTCGAGGTAGACCTTGTCACGCAGGGTATCCATGGGTTGCCAGAACCCCTGGTGGCAGTAAGCGGATAGCTCTCCCGCGGCCGCCAAGCGCTCCAGGGGTTCCCGCTCCCAAATGGTCTGGTCTCCCTCGATGAGATCGAATACTTTCGGGGAAAGGACGAAATAGCCGCCATTGATCCAGCCGCCGTCGCCACTCGGTTTTTCCTGGAAGGCCGTGATCAGGTTCCGCTCGAAGAGCAGGGCCCCGAAGCGCCCAGGTGGCTGGGTAGCAGTCAGGGTGGCCAAGGTGCCCTGCTCGCGATGCAGGGCAAGGAGGCTGGTGATGTCCACGTTGGCCAAGCCATCCCCGTAGGTGACACAGAAGTCCTCGTCCCCCACATAGTCCCGGATGCGCTTCAAACGGCCCCCGGTCATGGTGGCCTCGCCGGTATCCACGAGGGTGACCTTCCAGGGTTCCGCGTGCTTGTGGTGAACCTCCATCCGGTTATTAGCCATATCGAAGGTCACGTCTGACATGTGGAGGAAGTAGTTGGCGAAGTATTCCTTAATCATGTAGCCCTTGTAGCCTAGGCAGATCACGAAATCATTGAGCCCGTGGCTCGAGTAGATCTTCATGATGTGCCAGAGGACGGGCCTGCCGCCGATCTCGATGAGTGGCTTGGGGCGAATGATGCTCTCTTCACTGATCCGGGAGCCCAGTCCACCAGCCAGGATGGCTACTTTCATCAATCACCTCGCCTGGGAGGGGCCACCTGCGGGATTGCCCGCCGGAGGCGTCGGGAGAAGGGTCCAGGAGTAGGAGGGCCGCTGGTGGCTTTCAATTCGGTTATCAAGGACCTGAAGGGCCAGTCGGATGGCCTTGACGTCACTCCTGAGGCCTTCGAGCCAGTTCTGGTAGAGCTTGCGGTCTTCCCCATAGCCAAGCAGATCGGCCAGACCAAGCAGTAGGTTGAGTCTGACTTCCAGAGCCTCCTCGTTCGTCCCTGCGGAAGAAGCCATGTGCAATACCTCCACGGCAAATCGATCCCAGAAACTGTAGGTCAGATAGCGGAAGAACCTGAGCGTCAGGGGCTTGGTTAGGATTCCCCTCGCCTTCAGGCTGCTAAGTCCCGAGATGATGTACCAGTAGGCCTGTCCAACCTTGGCCTGGGCCCAGCGTTTCTTGGAGTCGTCTGTCTGTTCTTCATCCTGTGGATCGATGAGCCCTACGGTGAGGATCAGCATGTTGCGGCCATAGGCAGCCTCGAGCAGCACCTCCGCGTGCCAGTAGGCTGACATGGGCTTGATGTCACGGTGGGGCGATGCCCAAATCCTTTCCACGGTTTCATTGGAGAGGACCAGACTCGAGATCCAGCCGAGCAGGTCGTGCCACCCATAGGTGTTGCAGAGGTCTTCAGTGCTGCCCATGATGACGCGCTCGTCCCCGGGAAGAGAGCGCCGAGTCTGGCAGCAGTGCACAATGGCCGGAGGATCCTCAGCACACGCCTCGAGTGCCTCGGCGAGTTTGTCGTAGGCGCCGAGTTCGCTGATGTAATCGTCGTCCCCCTGTACCCAGAGGTAGTCGTATTCCAGGTCTGAGCCCTGCAGCGCCCGCCTCAGGATCTCTGGCCCCCAGGAGGCGATGTGCTCCTCCCAGCGGCGGTGGTGGATCCAGGTTGACCCCTCCTGCCAGCGGGCGACCACCTCGGCGGTGTGATCTGTAGAGCAGTTGTCTGAAATGAACAACTCCACGTCACACTTCTGGGTCATGGCGCGTGCCGCGGCAATAGCGCGGATGGCCATATCCAGGTGATCCGCACGATTCCAGGTGGGAATGGCGACCAGCAGTTTCATGGGTCTACACCTTCTTCAGGGGTTGATCAGATGATTGCATCACGCACCGCCGTTGCGTTCGAGAAACCGGCATTGCCACTGGAACCTGAAGACCAGAGCCATGCGACAGGGTAGCGCTTTTCGGGCGGTGGACCTGCTGTGGGTTCAGGCATCAGTAGGTGACGGGACCTCCAGGTCCTGACTGCCCAACTCGATTCGGGCAGTCAGTATCAGGAATCGGAGGGGTCACTAGAAAGGTCCGCGACGACCCGACCGAGGACGCCGGACCAGTCGCCTGGCATGGATTGGCGGTAAAGGCGCAGAGTGGGATACCAGGGGCTATCCTCCCTTCCCAGCAGCCAGCGCCAGTCGGGGAAGAAGGGCAGCAAAAGCAGTGTCGGAATGCCCAAGGCCCCTGCCAGATGGGCCAGGGCGGTATCCACGGTGATGACCAGGTCCATCCCGCTGAGGGCATAGGCAGTGCTCGAAAGGTTCCGTAGCATGGGATCCAGGGAGATGAGGCCAGGCAGAGATGGAAGGTCCACGGTATCAATCTGGAAGCTGTACCAAGCCACGTCGTGTAGCGCCCCCAGTGCTTCGAAGACCGAAGGGGGGATCGATCTCTGTGCATCGCCTTTGTGGGTGCGGCTCCCGGCCCAGACCAATCCGATGCGGGTCTGGCCCTGAGACACAGCGAGGGTTCTGGCGATCCACTCCCGGTTAGGAACGGTCGTCGGTATATCCAGGTAGGGAACCTCGGCCGGGATGGAATCGAGAGTTGTCCTGAAGACGGCAGGCAAGGAAAGAAGCGGAAGGTGGAAGTCGAAGGGCGGAAGGGGTGCGCCGTGAGGGATGACTTCGTCCACGCCCGGACATGTGGCCACCAGGTCCGCAAGGGGGACCTGGGCGGCCAGCAACACCCTGCCACCCAGGGCTTTTGCCTGTGTCGCATAGCGGACGAACATCAGCGTGTCGCCCAGACCCTGCTCGAAGTGGAGCAGGAGCGTTCGACGGGCAAAGGGTTGCCCTTGCCAGCGGGGTTGCGGGAAATTTCGCTCCGGTACGACCAAGCCAGGCATTAACCAGCGGGCCTCATACTGATCCCAACCCCCGGGCATATCACCCAGGCGAAGGCTCAGCAGGCTGCGATTCCAGGCCACTGATGCGGGAGGGATCAGGAGGTCGTGTACACCAATTTCTGTAAGTTCCCCCTGAGCTGAGGCGAGGGGGTGAGGCACAAGGAAGCCATTGGCTCCGGTAGGTTTGAGTTTGCGAAACAGACCAACCGAGGAGAGCCAATGGCCGAGATGAAGTTTGAA